>CAYPUR010000187.1:4612-9458 GCA_964413865.1 uncultured Verrucomicrobiota bacterium | reverse complement strand
CGCATTGCAGTCCTCTTGCGAGGTCTGACCGCCCTGTGCACTGGCGGGGTGCTCAAGATGCGGGTCAGCCCCTGTAGAGCTCGAACATGCCGGCCAGCAGGGCCAGTTCGGGGTGCGCCGCCGCCAGGTCGGGCAGGACCAGGCGAATGCGCGAGCGATAGGCTGCGAGCGTGTTTCGCAGAGGCTGCAAGTCGTCGATCTTGTCCCAGTGGAGCTTGTGCAAATCGAGCACCAGCCGGGTTTTGCTTCGGGCCAGCGAATCGCTGATGCGCTGGGCGAGGGTGGCCGCATCGGCGGTCGACAGGGCGCCTTCAAGGCGCAGCCAGACGTGCTGTTTGGCCTGCTGGAGTTCGACTTGAACGGAGAACTCGGGGCTGGATGTCACGCGGCGGACTTCCTCCCACAGATCGAACGCGCTCCAGTGTTTGTCGCTCATGCGATACGCGGTGCGGGTCAGCCGCGGATGCTGGAAGAGATTGCATTTCAACGTCAGGCCGGTCCAAAGCGCCGCGCCGACCGCCAGGATCGACTGGAGCCGCTGAGCGCGGCTGGGCCCGCCCAGGGCGTCGTGGATGCGGTGTTCGAGATCCCGAATCCACTGCCGCACCGCGGCGTTGGGTCCGAGCAGCCTGCCCGCGAGGAACACCGGGTAAGCCGCTCTGAGATCCCGGGCGTAGCATTCGGCCTTCTGCCGGAGCAAGGGATTGGGCGAGTCCTTGAGCTTTTGATAGCCAAGGAACCTGGTTTCGAGGACCCGGATGATGCTGGGGCCGAGCCGCTGGAAATCCTGTTCAAAACACCAACGCTGAATCTGCTCGATGGCCTCCGGCGCGAGCGTGGGGTGTTTGATCATCGTCGTGAACCCATCCGCGGAACGATAGTAGAGTTCCGGGTCCCGGCTCAGCCTGTCCTGCAGGAGATTGTCCTTGATCACGCGTTCATAGAACGGGGTTCCGGGCACCGGACCGTAGATGAGGAACTGCGCGAGGGCTGGCTTGAGCTTGAGCAGGGCATCGAGCTCCTGCGCCACCACCTGCCGGTCCTGGTAATCGAACCCGACAATCATCGAAGCCAACACGGTGATCCCGTGCTGGCGGAACTCGGTGAAGATGTCCGCGACGGGGCGTCCCTGTTGTTTGGCGTAGCCGGAGCGGGTTCCCTCGTAGCCGATCCAGACGCCGTCGATACCCATCTCGAGGATCTGTTCGACCGTGTACTGGCTGATGGCCTTGACGCTGGCGAAGACAAAGAGCGAAAGCGACTTGCCGCTCTTGACCACCGCATCGCGAAACGCCAGCGCCCGCTTCTTGTCGAGGAGGAAATCCTCGTCCAGAATCGAGAACACCATGCCCGGGGTGATGGCGTGATAGCGCTCGATCACCGCGAAGATGTCTTTCCCATCCGGCAACAGACGGATGTGTTTGCGGCCAAAAAAGTGCGAGGTGCAGCAGAAATCGCAGCCGTTGGGGCAGCCGAGTCCGGCGAAGATCATTCCCGTGCTCGAGACCTTCTGCCCAAACACCTTCAATCGGCTTACGATCAGGGGGTGCTTGTAGGGCATGGGGATCGGGTCCTCGCCCAGCAACCGGCGCATGAAGCCCACCCCCTCTTCGCGGCAGATATGGTCGGCGTAAGGCCTGAGCAAATCGTCGCTCAACACGGTGCCGTAACCGCCCAGGACGATCTTGCTCCGCGGCGCATAGCGGCGGATCAGCGCGACCGTCTCCTTCATCTTGTGCATGAGCGCCATGATGAAGCACACGCCCACGTAATCGTATCCCTTGCGCAGTTCGGCAATGAGCTCGCGCCGCGACGGGTATTGCAGCACGACGGTGGGCACGTCGAGATTCTCGGCGATGTAATCGAGCCCGAACTGAACATGAACCGCGCGCGGGCTGAACAGACCTTGGGCGCGGGTCACCTGGCTGTGCAGAAGTTCATAGCCAACGGAGGAGGCATCCCCGTGCCTCGGCCCCAAGGGACGGCAAACACTGGTCAATAAGACTTTTTTCGACATTCGCTTCGGATTGCGGGTTCCCGCAAGGTCAACTGAACGCTGCTTTCAATCATGCCCGCTGCAATAGCGCCGCGGGCGAGGCTGGACGTGACGTGAAGGTTCAGTGACTCCACGAAGCGGTGCCGGCTCGACCTGTTTGGTCCCGGGAACGGCGCATGCCGCGGCTGCGGCAGAGACCACCCCCGGTCAATGAATTGGAGCACCCGGGCTTCGCGCGAACAGAGGCAAACGCCCTCGCTTTGAAGCGACTCCATTCGGTCAGTTGCGCACTTATAGTCCCTGCCCAGCCGCTTCGCAAGGAAATCCAGAGGGAATCCCCGGAAATCGCAGGACAACCCCGTGCGCCGGGGAGTCGTCCGGCTTCAAAGCCGCGGTTGACGGCGCCTGGTTTATGAAACAGTTTAGGCCCGCATATCAAATTCTATACATGAAGACGTTCTCAGCATTGGCAACCGCCCTGGCGGTTGGTTGGTTTGCGCACGCGGCTGATGAAGCCCCCCGCGGGAATCTGGGCGACCCCGCCCCCGCGCTCGAGATTGCCGAGTGGGTGAAGGGAGGCCCGGTCGACCTGGCGGCCGGAAAGGGAAAGAAGATCTTTGTCGTCGAGTTCTGGGCGACGTGGTGTCCGCCGTGCCGGACGAGTATTCCGCATTTGACCGAGCTGCAGAAGAAGTACAAGGGGGACGGAGTGGTTTTTATTGGCGTCTCGGATGAAAAGCCGGGCGTCGTGAAGCCGTTTGTCGAGAAGCAGGGAGAGAAGATGGAGTATGTGGTGGCGATCGATAAGGACCGAAAGACGTCGGCAGGGTACATGAAGGCCTTCGGGATCAACGGGATTCCCCATGCATTCGTGGTCGACAAAGAGGGGCGGATCGTGTGGCAGGGACATCCAATGGCTGAATTGGACGAGACGATTGGGCAGATCCTGGCCGGCAAGTACGACATGAGCAAGGCCAAGAAGCGCGCCGAGGCCCAGACGCTGCTCGAAGAGTATTACGAAGTGGCGGCTGACGACAGCCAGAAGGACCGGGCGGAGGAACTCGAGAAGAAACTCGTGGCCCTGGACACCGAGATTGGCGGCATTGTGTCCGGTGAGAAGTTCGATCCGAAGGAGGTCCGGAACCAGATTCGTTTCTCCCAGGCGATGCGCGACTACGGCCAGGCGATCATGGCAGGCAAAGACGACGCTTCCCTGGCTGAGCTCGAGAAGAAGGCCGAGCCGTTCAAGCCCGCGGGATTCGAGTTTGGAGAGTATCGTGAGCAGTTGCAGGCCTCGGTGGTTTTTCGGGAGTACATGCAACTTGCGCAGGGCGATGGGGAGGCCGAGAAGCTGGCTGAGGCCGCCGCCAAACTGGGCGGGCTCAAGACGAAGAATCCGGGCATCCTCAACCAGATCGCTTGGACGTTGCTCACCGACGAGAAGATCAAGCAGCGGGATCTGGGGCTGGCCTCGAAGCTCGCCAAGGCGGCCTACGACGCCACGGAGGGCAAGGACGCATCGATAGTGGACACCTATGCCCGGGCCCTGTTCGAGACGGGCAAGGTCAGCGAAGCCATCGAGCACGCGAAGAAGGCGATCGAGTTGTGCGACGATGAGGCGATGAAGACCGACTTTGCCGACAACCTGAAGAAGTATCAGGAGAAGGCGGCCAAGAAGTACGTGACCTGGCTGATCGATCCCTCGAAGGTGAGGTTCGATCAGCGTCAGATCAACGCCCTCGAGTGCATGCACTCGAGGGCGTTTTCATAACGGCGAAGGCCGGCGCTCCGGAGTCGCGGGCCGCCAGAGCGCCCCTCATATTCGGCCCCCCGGGCCTCTTACCGCAGCCAGAAGCTGAAGTAGAGGTACATCGAGAGCACTGCAAGCAGGATGATGGCGGCCAGGACCTTGTTGCCCGTATCCCAGCTTCGCTTGATCTCGTCGGCCGCTTCGGCGTGGATGGATCCATAAGTCAGGCCTTTGAGTTTCTCGGGCGGCGGCGGTGGGGTCAGCAGGGAGGCGGCGACCATGATGATCGCGCTGGCCAGGAAGAGCAGGCCGGTTGCGTAGAGGTAGTTGTAGTCGCCGATCTGGGCCAGAAAGGCGGGCGACTCGATCTTGCCTTTGCCGAAGAAGGTCTGGATGGTCAGCTTGGCCATGCCGAGGATGAAACCGCCGGAGAGGGCCCAGACGGCGCCTGTTGCATTAATGCGTTTCCAGAACAGGCCGAGGAAGAAGACCGCCGTGATCGATGGAGCCAGGTAACTCTGGACGTTCTGGAGGTATTGGTAGAGGCCGCCTTTCGAGACTTTGGCCATCACAGGAATCCAGATGATGCCCAAGACCACAACGACGGCCGTGGCGATGCGCCCGACGGTCAGGAGGTGACGTTCCGATTGGCCGGGTCGGAGTTTCTCGTAGATGTCGACCGTGAATAAGGAGGCGCTCGAATTGAAGAGGGAGGCCAGGGAACTCATCAGCGCCGCGAGCAGACAGGCGACGATGAGTCCGCGGATGCCGACCGGGAGGAGCGTTTTGACCAGGGTGGGGAAGACCAGGTCGCCGTCGATCGTCGGGTTGCCTTCGACCAATTTCATGGGGAGCTGGATGAGGCCTTTCTGGTGCATGGCCCAGCCGATCATTCCAGGGATGAGGAAGATCAGCACAGGCCAGACCTTGAGCAATCCGCCGAACATGGCGCCGCGGCGGGCGGTGGCCAGATCTTTTGCCGACAGAGTGCGCTGGACGATGTACTGGTCGGTGCACCAATACCAGAGGCCGACGATGGGCGAGGCGATCATGATGCCGAGCCAGGGGAAACCGGGATCGGACAACGGGCGCCAGAGGGC
>CAYPUR010000187.1:0-4602 GCA_964413865.1 uncultured Verrucomicrobiota bacterium | reverse complement strand
AGTTGTCGGCATTCTCCTTGCACATGCGCACCAGTTCGCCCCAGCCGCCCAGCTTGGCCAGCCCAATGCCGGTGATGATAAAGGAGCCGAGCAGGATGATGACAGCTTGGGGTGTGGCAGTATACATGATGGCGCGCATGCCGCCGAACACCGTGTAGATGCCGGTGATGATGACCGTGGCGAAGGCGCCGATCCAGAAGGCGTTCTGGGGGGAGCCGAAGGTGTCGGGCAGCAGGGCCTGAAAGACGATGGCGCCGGCGTAGACGGTGACGCTGACCTTGGTGAAAACGTACAAGACCAGGGAGACGCACGAGAGCACCCAGCGGGCCCGGGCATTGAAGCGCTTCTCGAGAAACTCCGGAATCGTCTGCACGCCGGATTTGTAGTAGAAAGGCACGAAGAGCCCAGCCAGCACGATCAGACACCAGGCGTGCATTTCATAATGCGCCATCGCCATGCCGGTCGAGGCCCCCTGGCCGGCCAGGCCAACAATGTGCTCGGACCCGATGTTCGAGGTGAAGATCGAGGCGCCAATGACGATCCAGCCGGCGTTTCGGCCTGCGAGGAAGTAATCCACGCTGTTCTTCTGATGGCGTCCATACCACCAGGCGACCCAGCCGATCAGGCCGAAGTAGAGTGCGATCACGATCCAGTCGAGCCAATGCATGTTGCAGGTTCTTTCTTGGGTTAGCGTTTCGAGTTCTGGCCGTAGTACGCTCCGGGGCCATGTTTCCGGAGGAAATGCTTGTCGAGCAGGGCGGGCTGAATCGGGCGGACCTTCGGGTTCAGGCGCAGCGTCTGGCTGGCCAGGCGGGCGGCGTATTCCAGCACCGCGGCGTTGTGGACCGCATCTGGTGCGTCGGCGCCCCACGCGAACGGGCCATGGCTGGCCACCAGCACAGCCGGAGAGCGCCGGGGGTCCAGGTGACCGAAGGTCTCGACGATGACGCGCCCGGTGTTGGCTTCGTAGTCGGTCTTGATTTCGGACGGTTTGAGCAGCCGTGTGCAGGGGATCTGCCCGTGCCAGTCATCCGCCTGCGTGGTGCCCCAGCAGGGAATCGGCATGCGCGCCTGGGCCCAGGCTGTGGCGTACAGACTGTGGGTGTGGACGATGCCGCCGATCTGCCGGAACGCGCGGTACAGCACCAGGTGCGTGGGGGTGTCGGAGCTGGGCTTGAGTTTGCCCTCGACGACGTCTCCGGTTTCGAGAGACACCACCACCATATCGTTTGGCCGCATCTTGGCGTACGGCACACCGGATGGCTTGATGACCACCAGGGCGCGGTCGCGGTCAATGCCGCTCACGTTGCCCCAGGTCTGGATCACGAGGCCGGCATCCACCAAATCGAGATTCGCGCGGCAAACGATTTCTTTCAGTCGATCGAGCATATAGTCCTGTCACTCTCTTCCTCTTGCAACAGTTCCATGCAGTGGCTTTTGTGCCTCGTTCGTGTGTTCCGTGTGTTCCGTGCTTGGCAACAATGACTGTGGTCCGGACATTTACTGCCGCGCCTGGCCGCGGATGTCGATCAGTTGTTTCATCACGCGATGGAGGTTCCCGGTCCAGGTCGCCGTGCCGAACGCATCGTGGAGCTGGCGATAGAGCGCATAGAGCGCCTGGTAGGTCTGGTGATTCCTCGCCTTGGGTTTGAAGACGCGCGGTTTGAGGCCGGTCATCGCCTTCTGGGCGGCGGCGTAATCCGGGTGGGCGCCGCCGACGACGGCGCCGGCGATGGCAGCGCCCAGGGCGCACGTCTGGCCGGAGCGGCTCACCTTCATCGGGCGGCCGGTGACGTCCGCATAGATCTGCATGACCAGCGGGTTCTTCTCAGCGATCCCGCCGCAGTTCACGATCTGGTCCACTTTCACCCCGTACTCCTCGAACCGGTTGATGATCGTGAGGGCGCCGAATGCCGTGGCTTCGATCAGGGCGCGGTAGATCTCGGCAGGCGTGGTGTAGAGCGTCTGGCCGAGCAAGAGTCCCGTGAGGCGCTGATCGACCAGCACGGTGCGGTTGCCGTTGTTCCAGTCGAGCGCGAGCAGGCCGCTTTCACCGGGCGCGAGCTTCGCGGCCGCGGTCGAGAGGGCCTCGTGCGATCCGAGCTTCGCGCCGCCGGGTTGGAGGTAATTGACGAACCAGTTGAAGATGTCGCCCACGGCCGACTGCCCCGCTTCGAGCCCGTAGTAGCCGGGCAGGATGCTGCCGTTGACGATGCCGCAAAGCCCGGGCACGTCGGCCAGACTCTGGCCCACGGGCACGACCATCATGTCGCAGGTGCTGGTGCCGATGATCTTGACCAGCGTGCCCGGAGCGATGCCCGAGCCGACGCCGCCCAGATGGGCGTCGAAGGCGCCGACGGCCACCGGGATGTCCGCGGGCAGCCCGGTGCGCGCCGCCCAGGCTGGGGTGAGGCCGCCCACCGCTCGGTCGATCGTGTGGGCTTTGGGGCGGAGACGCGCGCGCAGTTCCCCCAGTTTGGGTGCGAGTTGGCCAAGGAATTCGGCGTCGGGGTAGCCGCCCCAGTCGTCGCTGTACATGGCCTTGTGACCGGCAGCGCAGACGCCCACCGTGAGTTTGTCCGGCGCCTCCGTGCCAGTGAGCATCGCGGGTACCCAGTCGGCGCACTCGACCCAGGTGTGCGCCGCATCGAACACGGCGGGGGCGGTCCGGAGGCAGTGAAGGATCTTGCTGAAGAACCACTCGCTCGAGTAGGTGCCGCCGCACTTGGCCAGGTACTGGGGGCGGATGCTGGCGGCCAGCCGGGTGATCTCGGCGGCCTCGGCGACGCCCGTGTGGTCCTTCCAGAGCCAGGCCATCGCGTCCGGGTTCTTCGCGAACTTCTTCTGAAAGGCCAGCGGCTGGCCGTTGGCATCAACAGGAAGAGGCGTGCTGCCGGTTGTGTCGACCCCGATGCCGACGATCTGGCTGGGGCTGAATCCGCGCGCCACTCTCCTGGCCTGGGCCAGGGCCTTCTTGATCGTAACTTCGGCGCCTCTGACGTAGTCGACCGGGTGTTGCCGGGCCAGGTTCGGATCGCGTCCGAGGATGACCCCTGCGTTGCCGTGTTCGTAGCCCCAGACGGCAGTGGCGAGTTCCTTGCCATTGGCGGTGTTGACGATCAGGGTGCGCACCGAGTTGGTGCCGTAGTCCAGTCCGATGGTGTATTGGGTGCTCATGGAATGTTGAGAGGGTTAAAGGAGAGCGGATCGTGCACAGGCGCATGAATTCGTGGGGACAGAATGCTTGGCTGTCGAATGGCCTGGGTGCCGGTCGCGTGCGGAGGCGGAGGGCGAAGGGCCGCTGCGGGCCGCTGGATCGCGGCTGCTCATCGGCACGACGAGACGGTCGATCCCGGCCGCGACGAGACCCGCCGTGCGGTGGCGAGGGGCTGTCTCGATCTCGATCTGACCGAACCGCGCATAGATGGATCCCTTGCGGATGGCGCAGGACAGGTGGTCCATGACGGCTGTTGGCAGGTCGGACAGGCTGCCGGTCACGACCACAGTGCGGACACCGAGGACATTGAGCGCGCCGGCGATGACCACGGAGGTGGCATCGAGCGTCGTGGCCAGCCAGGGTTCGACCCCGCGAATGGCCAGTCTCTCGATCATGATCTCCCAGGCCGGGGCAAGGCCGCCGTGAACGGCGGCGAAGCTCTCGAGCAGCCCGCGGGTCGAGACGAGCGTTTCCAGGCATCCCTGGGCTCCGCAGCCGCACGGCCGTTGATTGCCCAGCACGGGGACATGGCCGAGTTCGGCGCAGATGGGGAGGAGGTTATCGTAGAGCTGTCCGCTGACGACGAGCGATGCCCCTACGCCTTCACCGAAATCGACGAGGAGGAAGTCCCGGGCGTGCGGGTGCAACTGCTGGTATCCCAGGGCCAGCGCGCGCTCCTCCTGGACGAGGACGACGGGAGCGGCCCAGACCTCCTGCACCAGCCGGCACAAGTCGACCTTCTCGGTCCAATGCAGATTGGGCGAGAAGAGCACTCGGCCAGCCATGTCGTCCACGATCCCAGGCACACTGACCAGAACGCCCCAATAGGCGGCCGGGGGCAGGCGCGAGGCAATTGCCTGGAGCCGGTGAGTCCAGACCTCCGCGGAGTCGGGAGTCTTGAACCGATGCTGCCAATTGTCCGAGAAGCTCACACCCAGGCAGAGGGTGCTGATGCATGTTTCGTACACCCCCAGTTGAAGCGCGACGAAGCGCGGCACCGTGCGGTTCAGTCGCAGGAGCCGACCGGGACGTCCGAGCTTGACCCTGCGCCGGGGCGAGGCGGGCGCCGGCTCCGCTCCGTTGATCTCCTCGAGCACGCCCAATTCGAGCAACTCCTCCGCGATTTTTCCGGCGGTGGGTTGGCTCATGCCGAGCGACTTGGCGAGATCGGCCCGGGACGCCACGCCAAGATGCTGCAGTCGCGTCAGCAACGCGCGACGGTTCAGGCAACCCATCCTGGCCGGAACGACAACCACAATACTTAATAAAGTTACGAAAGGGAAAATCGAGCGCCTTTGGTTTGTCAAGCGGAATGGCCCTAACCCCAGCAGTTCTCGTTTTGAGAGCGCTCAGGGCGCCGGGTCGGGGGACCCGGCCTACAACCG
>CAYPUR010000186.1:134-9580 GCA_964413865.1 uncultured Verrucomicrobiota bacterium | reverse complement strand
GTGGCGCCTCACATCGACTCGGTCGTCCCTGTCGACCTGAACCGAGACGGGTGCAAGGAGATTGTGTGTGGCAGCTACGCGCCTTCCAACGGGATTGCGCTCAAAGACGGCACTGACGACGCCCACAGCTACCTTTACGTGTTCAGTGCTGACGGCGAACTCAAATGGAGGGTGCAGGGCGGCGGGTTCTTCAGTCGGACCGTACCGGTCATCCCATCCGCACCGCACGTGGAGACGGGCCTGTTCGCTTATGCGCGCGCGGACGGGCACAATAGCAAGAGTGGCGAGCGCCAGTTTGGGCTCATATTGAGCCTCGACGCCGAGGGAAAAGAACTGGCGCGATGGGAGAGCGATCGGGCGATCTGGGATTGTGTGGCGTGGGACTTGGCTGGAGACGGACATCTCGATGTCCTCGCCACCGACCTGAGCGGTCAACTCCTCCGACTCGATCGTGAACTGAAATCCTGTGCAAGAACCCGGATCTGCCAGGAGGGCCCCAACGGAGCCGTCGTGCAACTTGTGGGGCTGACAAACCTGACCGGCCAGACTAGTCGCCAGGTTGTCTTGGCCAGTTGGCAGGTTGAGAAAGGCAAGCCCGTGATGGGAAATGACCCGAGCGAGCGCTCTATTGAGCTTTGGCACGAACTGACGATTTGGGTGTTCGATAGCAAATTGAGGTTTCGCGCCAAACACCGGGTGGCGGAGAACCTGCCGGCAGGACAGCAACGACCGTTTCACCTGGCCGATATGGATCTTGATGGCATCGCGGAGATCGTCTACCTCGGTACGGACAAGGTGCAGGTGTTCAAGTATCGAACAGGGTTCTGAGCTGCGAGCAGGTCAACATCGGTAAGACCAGAGAATGGGTGAGGGAGTTTGGCACGCGAGGTCCCAGCGGCTCTCGGTTTGACCTATCCACAACGAGGGAAGGCAGGGCGGCCAGTCCGTTGGCCGCCGTCAAGTCGATGCCCCGGTGCGCCTCTCACGAAGTGGTCGCGCTGCCTTCACTCGAAGTTTCCCTCTCGCAATCGCAATCCTAATCCCTTCTCCTGACTTCCTGTCGCTGTGAATGGCGTCACTCCTCACTCTCCACTGCATTCTTCGCTCACGGTTGACGCCCACACGGCAAGTGTGGAATTCTCGGTCGATCGAAGCTCAACCTGGAAAGGGGCAAAGACTGTGGACATCAAACGAGCGGTCATCACGGCTGCCGGCCCGGAGCAGCGGATGCTGCCGCTGCAAACGCTGATGGATCGGGACGGTGTGCAGAAGACGGCGCTGGGCATCCTGATCGAGGAGGTGCTCGCCGCGGGCATCCAGGAGATCGGGGTCGTCGTGTGTCCGGGCGACCAGGGCGCCTATCGCGCGGCGGGCGGGGCGCCAGGCACCCGCCTGCACTTTCTCGAACAATCTGAACCGCGCGGGTACGGACACGCTGTCGCCTGCGCGCGCGACTTCACCGGGCGCGATCCGTTCCTGCTGCTTGTGTGCGACCATTTGTACGTGAGCCGCTCCGTGAAACCGTGCGCGCAACAATTGATCGAGGTCGCTCGAGCCGAAGGCTGCTCGGTCTCTGCCGTGCAGGCAACGCACGAGAGCAAGCTCCCCTACTATGGGGCGGTCGGCGGGCGGTTGGCCGACACGCGTCCGGGTCTGTACAAGATCGATACGGTGATCGAGAAGCCGACGCCGACCGAGGCGGAACAGAAGCTTGTGGTGCCGGGGCTGCGGGCGGGTCATTACTTGTGTTTCTTTGGCCTGCACGTCCTGACGGCCGGGGCGATGGCGCTCCTGACCGGCCTGGTCGACGCGGCGGTTCCCGACCAGAGAGTGACGCTTTCGGCGGCGTTGTCGGCCCTGGCCGGATGCGAGCGTTATTTGGCCTGCGAGCTCGAGGGGCGGCGGTATGATGTCGGGGCGAAGTATGGTTTGCTCATGGCCCAGTTCGCGTTGGCGCTCGAAGGCGAGGACCGCGACGAGGTCCTGGCTGGGTTGGTCGAGCTTCTTGCCTTGCGCCGCCAGTAAAGCCATGTCCAGCCGCCTCATCCCCATGATCTTGTCGGACGATCCGTCCGTGCGGGACCGTCCGCTCGATGCGTGCTGCGCGGGGGCGTCGTTGAGCGAGTTGCTTGGGGAATGTGCCGCCCTCGAGGCCTTTCGCAGGCAGAGCGAGAGCCTCTACGCCCGGGTGCGGGCGTTGTTTTTCCTGTACGCCATCCACCGGTTCCATCTGCCGCGGAAGCAGGAAATCGCCGATCGCGGTCTCATACCGTTCGACGGCTACGAGCATCTGTTGCAGAGGCGCTTCGAGGAGGCGATCGCTTCCTTCCTCCATGCCCAGGCCTCGGGCGGGCCGAGCGACGCCCTTTCGAGCGCTCTTGCCGTGGCCTATCATCGGCTGGGCTTCCAGACCTTGGCCGACCAGGTCCGCCGCAGCGTGCGGTCGGTGCGGGGCAACCAGTGGATGTTCCGCATGGGCCATCCCGAAGACCAGCCGCTGCGCATCCGCCCCGAGTTGCTCCGCCGCCGCAGCGCGTCCGAGCCGTATCCCGTGTTGCGCGAGCGCACGCCGGTGCGCATGGACCTGTCGCATTGCGGCTGGAGCGACATCTTCTTCCTGGGGATGGACTATCCCGAGGGTGCGCGGGTCCTGAATGTCTCGATCGACCTGGGGGTGCGTGGACGCGATGCCGCGACGCGTCCGCCAGTCGAGGCGTACTTGAGGGTTTTGGACGAGCCGGTGTTGCGGCTGACGAGCATCGACCTGGGAGCGACGGTGGACATCACGAATCTGGTCGAGGTGTTCGATTTCGCGCGGGACTACCTGGGCCTGCTCAAGGCGGCTGCGATTGCGGCGGGGATCGTGCCGCCCGGGCTGGAAGGGTCGGGGCAGAGCCTCGAGCAGTTGCTGCATCGGATTGTCGCTCCGGCGCGCGGACTCGAGATCGTGAGCAACGTCAACGGGATCCCGAAAGGCTCGCGCCTGGCCGTTTCGACGACCCTGCTGGCTTCGTTGATCGCCGTCTGCATGCGGGCGACGGGCCAGGCGGCGTCCCTGACCGGCTCGCTCGAAGAGTCGGAGCGCCGGCTGGTTGCCGCGCGGGCGATTCTGGGCGAATGGCTGGGCGGGTCTGGCGGCGGGTGGCAGGATTCGGGCGGTGTCTGGCCGGGGATCAAGCTGATCGAGGGGGTGCGGGCCGGCGAGGGCGACCTCGAGCACGGGATCAGCCGCGGGCGTTTGCTGCCCAACCACCGGATTCTTGGCGCCGACGATGCGCCGCCTGTGGCGCGCCAGCGGCTCCAGGAAAGCCTCGTCCTGGTCCATGGCGGCATGGCTCAGAACGTCGGGCCCATTCTCGAAATGGTGACCGAGAAATACCTGCTGCGGTCGGCCACGGAATGGGCGGGACGCCAGGCGGCGTTGGGCATTCTGGACGAGATCCTGACGGCGCTGCGCGCGGGCGATCTCGCCGCGATCGGCGCGGCCACAACCCGCAACTTCCAGGGCCCCATCCAGGCCATTATCCCCTGGGCCACCAACTACTACACCGAGACCCTTATCGCCCGGGTCCGGGCCGAGTTCGGCGACGCGTTCTGGGGGTTCTGGATGCTGGGAGGGATGTCGGGGGGCGGAATGGGGTTCATCTTTTCGCCCGCGGCCCATCGCCGTGCGCAGACGCGCCTGCAGTCGATCATGGCGACGGCGAAGCAGGAACTCGAACACGCCCTTCCATTTGCGATGGAGCCGGTGGTGTACGATTTTGCGATCAACGAGCGGGGCACCTGGGCCGAGCTGTGGGTTGGGAGCGATGCGCTGTTGCCCGCAGGCTACTACGGCCTGACCGTCCCTGCGCTGCTCAAGAACGAACTCGACGCGCTTGTCCCCGTCCGCCGCGCCGAGCTCGATGCCCTGGCCGAGGCGTGTCGCGGCAATCCCGACTATTCAGGTCTGGCGCATCAGTTGATCGAACGGCTCATCCCGCGCTTGCGTCCGGCGGCGGCGGGCGAGGAGCGCCTGCCTGACCTGCTGTCCAGGCACGGCTTCGATCCGGTCCACCACGAACAGATCCGGGCCGATCTGCGCAGCGCGCGCATTGGGTTGGCGCAAAACCGGCTGCCCGCCAACACGGAGATTCAGGATGTCCGCGCCGAGGACGTGTGCGACGCAACCGCCCCTCTTGGGTCGGAGCTTCGGGCTGCTGGCGAGGAGATGCTGGCGCGGGGAGCGGTGGCTGTCGTCAGCCTGGCGGCCGGCACGGCCAGCCGCTGGACCCAGGGAGCGGGAGTGGTCAAGGCCCTGCATCCGTACTGTCAGTTGGGCGGAGCGCATCGGACCTTTATCGAAACGCATCTGGCCAAGAGCCGCCGCACGAGCCGCGCCTGGGGTTCCTGGCTGCCGCACGTGTTCACGACGAGTTACCTGACGCACGAGCCCATCGAGGCGTTCCTTGCCCGCCAGCAGCGGTACGGCTACGAAGGACCACTGCTTCTGTCCCCGGGCCGGGCGGTCGGCTTGCGGCTCGTCCCGATGGTCCGGGACCTCCAATTCGCCTGGGAAGAGATGCCCCAGCAGCGGCTTGACGAACAGGCCCAGAAGGTCCGCGACAGCCTGCGGGCGGCCCTGATTCGGTGGGCCGAGAGTGCCGGCGAAGGAAGCGACTACACCGACAACGCGCCTGCGCAGTGCCTGCATCCGGTCGGGCATTGGTACGAAGTCGCCAACCTGTTGCGCAACGGGACGCTGCAGCGCCTGTTGGCCGAGCGTCCGAACCTCAAGCACCTCCTGCTTCACAACATCGACACCCTGGGGGCCGGGGTCGATCCGGCCTTGCTCGGCCTGCACGCGACGCGCGGGGGCTGCCTCTCCTTCGAGGTGATCGCCCGCCGGTTGGAAGACCGGGGCGGAGGTTTGGCTCGAGTCAATGATCGCATTCGGTTGGTCGAAGGCTTGGCCATGCCGCGCGAGGAGGACGAGTTCCGCCTCACCTACTACAACACTCTGACCACCTGGATCGACATCGACCGGCTCCTGGCGGCGTTCAAGCTGTCGCGTGGACACCTGGATCAGACCGGGAAGATCACCGCCGCGGTCCGCGACATGGCCGCCCGGCTGCCGACGTATGTCACGCTCAAGGAAGTCAAGAAACGCTGGGGCCACGGACAGGAGGACGTCTTCCCGGTCGCCCAGTTCGAGAAGCTTTGGGGCGACATGACGGCCCTGCCCGAGGTTGACTGCCGGTTCTTCGTCGTCCCGCGCCAGCGCGGCCAGCAGCTCAAGGATCCGGCTCAACTGGACGGCTGGCTGCGCGACGGTTCCGCCGCATACGTCGAGAGCCTGTGCGATTGGCGCGCCGCGTGAATTGGTCTGCCCCGCCCCCCCCCTCGCGCCTTGCAGCGCCTGTCGGTTTCCGGCATCCTCGCGACTGATGTCACACCTCTGCACTCAGGCGATGCGCGAATCCCCCGTTCCCTTTTGTCTTCCGACTGGGCTGCGCCCTCACCATCGTCCCGTCCCCGCCGGTTGAGCGGGATCTGATCTCAACAAACCGCTCGCGCCCGCCAAGCGAGAGGAGGCGCCACGTGACCAACACTGAAGGGACTCCAAAGTCTCCGAGGAGAGAATGCCGCACGTCCTTTGCGTCGCTTCTGTCCTTGCCGTCCCTTTCCAAAACGGGCCGCGCCCAATTCGGGGTACTCCTCTCCCGCTGGTAGAGGCGGAGCGGGATTTGTTTGGCGATGTGGTGTTGGCGGGGCGCTTGCGCGAGGCCATCCGGCATGTGGTTGATGCCTTGGGCCGGATGCTGGTGGTGCAAAGGACGGGCTGGGGCAAGAGCTTCGTGTACTTCATTGCCGGCCGGTTGCTCCGGGAGGAAAGGATGGGGCCGGCGGTTCTCATATCACCGCTGCTGGCGCTGATGCGGAATCAGATTGCCGCCGTGAGCCCGCATTTCAGGTGAAATGTGACGGTGACCGGTGAGATGACATCAAGAGTTGGTGAGAAATGCGGGCTGACGTGGTTCGGGGAGCCGGGCTATGCGGCTGCTGATTTTCTTGTGTCCGACGGGGTGTGCCTTCATGCTCGCGGTCCATTTGGAATGCAGGTATGAACGACCACCCAATCAACGAACCGCCTGTCACGCTCGAATTGGCGCGGGACCACAATCTCACGGACGACGAGTACGAACGGATCCAGCGCGTCCTGGGGCGCGTTCCGACCTACACCGAGCTGGGCATCTTCTCGGTGATGTGGAGCGAGCATTGCTCCTACAAGAACACCCGGCCCCTGCTGCGCACGCTGCCAACCCGCGGGCCTGGGGTCCTGGTCGGCGCCGGCGAGGAAAACGCGGGGATCATCGACATTGGGGACGGATTGGCGATCGCCTTCAAGATCGAGTCGCACAACCATCCCAGCGCGGTCGAGCCGTTCCAGGGGGCCGCGACCGGGGTCGGAGGCATCATCCGCGACATTTTCACGATGGGCGCCCGGCCGGTCTGCGCGATGGATTCGCTCCGGTTCGGCGATCTCTCGGAGCCGGAGGTGCGCCGTCTTTTCCGCGGCGTGGTCGCCGGCATTGCGCATTACGGGAACTGCTTCGGGATTCCGACCGTTGCCGGCGAGATCTACTTCGACAAGTCGTACGAGGGCAATCCGCTGGTGAACGTGTTCTGCCTGGGCGTGCTGCGCCACGAGCAGATCGCCCGCGGACGCGCCAGCGGGGTGGGCAACCCGGTGTTCTACGTCGGACCCGCCACGGGCCGGGACGGTCTGGCCGGGGCGGCGTTTGCGTCGCAAGACCTGACCGAGGAATCGGCCGAACAGCAGCGGGGGGCGGTGCAGGTGGGCGATCCTTTCATGGAGAAGCTGGTTTGCGAGGCGTGTCTCGAACTGCTGGCGACTGGCGCCGTGGCCGGGATCCAGGACATGGGCGCGGCGGGGCTGACCTGCTCGACGTGCGAGACAGCCGCCCGCGCGGGCACGGGCATCGAGATCGAACTGGCCAAAGTCCCTCAGCGCGCCCCGAACATGACGCCCTACGAGATCATGCTGAGCGAATCGCAGGAGCGCATGCTGATCATCGTGCGGCAGGGTCGCGACGCCGAGGTGAAGCGCATCTTCGACAAGTGGGATTTGCCCTGGGCGGAGATCGGGACGGTCACCGACACCGGGCGCATGGTGGTCCGGTGGCACGGGCAGGTTGTGGCCGACATCCCGGCACGACAGATTGCGGACGAATCGCCCGTGTACGAGCGCGAGGCCCGGGAGGCCCCGTACATCGAGTCCGTGCGCGCTTTCACGCCCGATGGCATCCCGGACACCGTTGATCCGGTGCCGCAACTGATCTCGCTGCTGTCGTGGCCGACCATCGCGTCCAAGAACTGGGTGTATCGCCAGTACGATCACATGGTCCGGGACGGCTCGGTCGTTTGCCCGGGCAGCGACGCCGCGGTGATCCGGATCAAGGGCGACTCGGTCCCGCCGCTGCCCGCCGAGGCGGGTGGCGCGGGGCCGGTTCCAGCCGCCCCCGTGCCTGAGAAGCTCGTCGCCCTCACCGTCGACTGCAATGGGACCTATGTCTTTCTCGATCCGTATGAAGGCGGCAAGATTGCCGTGGCCGAGGCGGCGCGCAACCTGGCGTGTTCCGGGGCGCGTCCGTTGGGAGTGACCGATAACCTGAATGCGGCCAATCCGCACGACCCGGGGTTGTTCTGGCAACTGCGCGAGAGCGTCCGTGGAGTGGGCGATGCGTGCCGCATCTTCCAGACCCCAATCACCGGGGGCAACTGCAGTCTGTACAACCAGGTTCCGGACGGACCAGTGGACCCGACCCCGACCATCGCGATGGTGGGGCTGATCGATCAGCCGGAGCACATCACCACGCAGTGGTTCAAGGACGAGGACGACGCGGTCATTCTGTTGGGAGAGCCGTGCGATGCCGCCGATTCGCTGCAAGGGTTGGGCGGCAGCGCCTTTCTTCAGGTCGCGCATGGCCGGAAGAACGGGCGTCCGCCCCGCTGCGATCTCCGGGCCGCCCAAACACTGCACGATGCGTTGCGCGGCCTGATTTGCTCCGGGTCGGTTAAGAGCGCCCACGATTGCAGCGAGGGCGGGCTGGCGGTTTGCCTGGCCGAATGCTGCATCAGCCAACAGGTCGTCCGCGAAACCCCGCGTCTCACGGGGGCGTCGATTGATCTGTCGTCGCTTGCGGCGGGTGGCGGAGCGGGGGAAGGCGCTCCGGGGGCGCCCCCGATTCGCCTCGATGCGCTGCTTTTCGGCGAGACGCAGAACCGCGTGGTCATCACCACTCATCGCTTGCATCTGGCCAAGGTTGTGGAACGGGCGCGGTTGCTTGGCGTGCCTGCATTGCATCTGGGATGGGTTGGGGGGGATCGGCTGACGGTGCGGACCGTTCAAGGCGAGTGGATCTGGCCGGTCAGCCAGTTGCACGAGGCGTGGTGGAACGCGCTGGCGCGCTGGATGGAATGATCAACATGAATGATGCAGCATGCTTGACGACCGGGGGCGACAGTCTTACGGTGCCTTCAAAACTGCTCAAATGAACCTGTAGACGAGATATTCTTATGCGCGCATCAACCTCAGGTTTGCCTGTCCGCCCTCGAATGCGGGCCGGTTTCACTTTGATCGAGCTGCTGGTGGTTATTGCCATCATTGCGATTCTGGCGGGGATGTTGTTGCCGGCGCTGGCCCGAGCCAAAGCCAAGGCGCACAACATCAATTGCCTAAGCAATCTCAAGCAGTTGACACTCGCCTGGACCATGTACGCAGGCGATCACAACGACAGCCTCGCGCTCAACACCCTCGCCTCAACGGACGCCTGGATCGGCGGTGGCGTGAGTTCCATGCCCGGCGCGACCAACGTGCTCGATATCATCAACGGCAAGCTCTACCCCTACAACAGCTCGCCCGAGATCTATCGGTGTCCCGTCGATACGAAAATGCCGCCCGACATCGCGTCGGCCCTGCGCGGGAAGCGCCGGGTGCGCAGCTACTCGATGTGCGGCCGCATGGGAGGACACGCCGATCAGAATTGGGTTCTCAACCCATCCGGTCCGATCCTCTATCCCCCGCGCAAGAAGATGACTGACATCAACGTGCCGTCGCCCTCGGAGGCGTTTGTCTTCATCGAGGAGAGCTACCTGACCATTGACGATGGGTACTTTGCGACCAAGAGCCCCGCTGAGATGATATGGCAGAACTCGCCCACGATCCGGCACGGCAAGGCCGGGGAGTTGTCGTTTGCCGATGGCCATGCCGAGGTCTGGAAATGGCGTTTCCTGACCACCGACCAAGACCTCGATGCAGGCGTGGTGGTGCGCGGTGTCAACTCGACCCCCGACCTTGTGCGGCTGCAAGCCGCTGTGGCTCGCGTCGGCGGAGGCTGAGCCTCCCTAGCCCGGATTTCTCACGATCGGGAAGATGACAAAGA
>CAYPUR010000186.1:0-124 GCA_964413865.1 uncultured Verrucomicrobiota bacterium | reverse complement strand
GCTAGCACAGGGAAAAACGAGGTTCGGAGCGTTTCGGAAACCTCGCGAGTGCGGCGACACTCTGTTGCCCGGTTCCATCCCTCTGCTCGGGCGCGGTTTTGCTATCCTAGCCCGCATGGCTGTC
>CAYPUR010000185.1:0-9662 GCA_964413865.1 uncultured Verrucomicrobiota bacterium | reverse complement strand
TGCCACAGCCCGGATTTCTTGATCATCTTCCCGGTTGTGAGAAATCCGGGCTAGGAAATGTCCGGGCTCGTGTGGTGTCTTAGGCCAATCCAATCCTACAAGAGCTGCATTCTTCGATGCTGTAGGCCGGGTGCCCTCACCCGGCGTCAAGGCCTTGCACGCAAAGTGGGAACGGCTGGCGTGGCAGGCGGCTTTACATTCGCGGCGGGAATAGGAATGCTGCAGGGCTTTGTGGAAGCACGATTGACAACAGACATGCAGACCGGGGGGCTGGCAGACGACTGGGCGCCCGATTCGTGGCAACGCAAGCCGGTGACCCAGCAACCCGCTTACCCGGATCCGAAAGCCCTCGATTCGGCCCTGGCGCGGCTGTCCCGGCTGCCGCCACTGGTGACCAGTTGGGAGATCGAGAGCCTGCGCCGACAGTTGGCGGAGGCGACCGTGGGCGAGCGGTTTCTGCTCCAGGGGGGCGATTGTTCCGAGAGCTTCGAGGACTGCGAATCGGACTCGATTGCGGCGAAGCTCAAGATCCTGCTGCAGATGAGCCTGGTCCTGGTGCAAGGGGGCAAGAAGCGCGTGATTCGGCTGGGTCGGTTCGCGGGCCAATACGCCAAGCCGCGGTCGGCTGACACGGAGACTCGGTGCGGCGTGACGCTGCCGGCCTACCGGGGCGACATGATCAATCGGGCGAATTTCAGCCTTGCGGACCGCACGCCCGATCCGGAACTGCTGCTGCGAGGCTATGAGCGCTCGGCCTTGACCATCAATTTCATCCGCGCCCTGATCGATGGCGGGTTCGCGGACCTGCACCACCCCGAGTATTGGGAATTGGGGTTTGTGCGCAGATCACCCCTGGCCGCCGAGTACACCCGGATGGTTGAATCCATCGGCGAATCGCTGCGGTTTATGGAAACCCTCACCGGAGGGAGCCTGGGCGACAGCGGCCAGGTCGATTTCTTCACAAGCCACGAGGGCCTGCATTTGCTTTATGAGCAGGCCCAGACGCGCCGGGTCCCGCGGCGCGAAGGATGGTACAACCTGGCCACGCACTTGCCTTGGATCGGCAACCGGACCCGGGCGCTGGACGGGGCGCACATCGAGTATTTTCGCGGTATTCAGAACCCGATCGCCATCAAGCTGGGCGGCGCGATCTCGACCGACGAGGTGGTCCCCCTCTGCGAACGGCTCAACCCCAGGAACGAGGCCGGGCGGCTCACCCTGATCACGCGATTCGGTGCGGACCAGATCGAGTCGCTGTTGCCGCCGATTGTGGATGCGGTGCGGCGGGCGGGCAAGGTTGTGCTCTGGAGCTGCGATCCGATGCACGGGAACACGGAGGCGCTGAGCAGCGGAGTCAAGACCCGGCGATTCGATCGGATCCTCGCCGAGCTGGAAAGGGCCTTCCACATCCTGCACGAGGGCGGCACTCATCTGGGCGGCGTCCACTTCGAGTTGACGGGGGACGACGTGACCGAGTGCGTCGGAGGGGCCAGCGGCGTCACCGAGGCCGATCTGGCGCGTGCCTACCGCAGCCAGGTTGATCCGCGCTTGAATTACGAGCAAGCCCTCGAAATGGCTCTGCTCTTGTCCCGATTGATGGCCCAAGAGCGCTCGCGCGCCTCGTCGTCGCATTGAAACCCTCACCCGCCTCCGCAGTCGCGGAGGCACCCTCTCCCCATCAGATTTCCAGAACCTGTTCGAGCAATTGAGGCAATTGGGCCAGGACGCCGTGTTCGCGCGCGACGAGGGTGAAGCCGGCCTGCTGTGCAGCCAGGGTCAAAGCCTCGCCCTCCTTTGTGTCGGTTGTCTTGAGAAGGCCCAGGATCGGGACGTGATGGGTCTCCGGAGCGGCTCGGAGACTGTGCACGGCGGCGCAGACGCGCTCGGTCATGGCGCCCAACTCGGCCACCAAGACCAGCGGCTTGGCCTCAACAGCCTGCTCGGTCAGCTTGGTGAGATCCGAAACGACCACGACCCGATAGCCGAGATCCTGCAACCGGTTCATCAATTGGTTGCCGATCAGCAGGCTTTCGTAAAAGATGAGCGCCAACGGCGACGACATGTCAAAACGGTGTAGCACTCGGGGATCAATTGCAAAGGCTTTCCTCAGCACCACCCAGAGAGAGTCCGGCAGACGAGGCGCAACTCGTGGAGCGTTGTCGGCTCGGCGACTCGCTCGCGTGGGAGGAGGTGTTCGAGCGACACTATCCTGCCGTCGGTCGCTTCATCTTCCAACTCAGCCCCGGTTTCTCCCGCGAAGATGTCGAGGAAGTCTGTCAGGAGACCTTCTTGGCGGCGATCCGCAAGCTGGCCTCCTTCCGCGGCGGAAGTTCATTGCAGACCTGGCTCTTCCGAATCGCAGCCAACAAAGGCCGGGATTATCGGGAACGTCAGATGGCGGCCAAGCGGGGCGGCGGGCGCGCGCCTGTCCCACTCGATGCCGAGGATCCCGAGCACGGCCCGGCTCCGCCCATTCCCAGCTCCGATCCCCAACCCGACGCGGCCCTGGTGCGCACCGAACAGATGCAGATGCTCGGGCGCTCCCTCGAACTGGTGGGGGAACGATGCCGGGAGGTCATCGCGCTGCGCTATTTCGGCGATCTGAGTTATGAAGAAATTTCACGAACACTTGGACTGAACGTGAAGACGGTGAGCTCCCGACTCAGCAAGTGCCTCGATCGGCTCGAACGGCTGGTCCAGGACCTCGAAAGCCGCCCGCGGCCCGACCAACAGGAGGACTCAGACCTTTTTACCGTCCAATGAACTGACGACATGGCCCAGGAACCCAAAGCTGCGATCCACGACCGGTTGACGGCCTACGCCGCCGAGCGTCGAAGGCGATTGGGCCCGCCGCCCACGCTGCCCCCGGATACGCGACGCGTCCTTCTGGACGCGGTCAGCCGTCATTATGAACCTTTGCCGGCGTGGGCGCGGCCGCGGCGCCCTGGCTGGATCGGCGGTTGGATGCGATGGGCCTGGACGGGCGCGGCTTTGGTCGCCGTGATCGCCGGCGCGCTCTGGATGGTCAGACATTCGCGCCTCGAATCGCCACTCGAATTGGCCCGCAAAAGCGAGCCCATCGAGAATACGCACGTCCTCGCAACGGTTCCGCCGCCGCCCATGACCGCCTCCCCCACCCCATCGCAATTGCCCCTCGCCCGAACGTCCGATGCGCCGACGGCGCCCGTTGTCCTGGCGTCCGCGCCGAGCACCGCCCCGTCACAGTCCGAGAGGGGCGTGGCTTTCGAGACGGGCGATCCGGCAACCTTTGGACTGGCTCTGCCCGTCCTGCACCGATTCCGGATCGAAGGCGACGGAGAGACAATCCGCATCGTCGACGCCGATGGCTCGATTTACGAGGGAGCCCTTCTGGCTGCGGCCAAACCAATGATGGAAACCGTCGAGGTCGGCGTTGCGTTTCGGGGGGGCCGGACTGCACACGAGAGATCAGCCGCGCCGGGCGCGAGGGCTGCCCGCAACGGCTTCAAGGCAGGAGAGCCAAGCGTGGGAGCGCCCGCCACCCGGGGACCGGCATCCGTGGAATCGAGGCCAGGCCTGCAAGATTTCGCATTTGAAGTCAGGGGCACCAATCGCTCGCTCAACCAGTCCGTTCGCCTCAGCGGGCAGTTCGTCTTGACCAACCGCTCGATCGCAAGTCCCGCCCAGGTCGAGCGGCGTGCCGATGGCCCCGTTGACCCGTTCAAGGACTTGGTCCGTCAGTCGGCGGTCCACGGCCAGGCGGTTCTGGGCGACGGGCGGATCTTGCAGATCCATGCGACGCCTGAGTCTCCCTGAACTGTCCTGCATGTGAATAATTCACTCATAGTTCGTGTTTTAAGGGTCCTGCATGAACCCGCTTAATTCACGATTACGTTTTTCTGAAAGTTCTTGTTGATTGGTGGAGAACATCCCTGCATGCTCGGCGCAAGCAATCGTCGTTACTTAGCATGCAGTGAAGAGCTCTACCGACAAGAGTCTGATCGCCCGTTGTCGTGCGGGGAAGGAATCCGCCTGGGATCAGTTGCTGGAATCTCATTATGACGGCATTGGGCGTTTTGTGTTTCTTGCCGCCCCCGTTCTCACGGTATCCGAGGTTCCGGAAATCTGCCGCCGGACTTTTATTCGTGCCGTTGGCGAGATCAACGAGGTCATGGACGCGCCGTCCTGCCGGGTCTGGCTGCTTCGTTTGGCCTCGGAAGAAGTGCTTCGGATTGGACGTAAAATGCTCGAAACCCCGGGAGAAGGGCCATGTGATCAGTGCTCGGGCGTGGCGGCATCGGCGCGCAGTACAAGGCTTGGCGTCGACAGCAATGCGCTGATGCGGGAGCTTCGCCGCCAATTCGACCGGTTTGGCGGACCGTGTGTCCAGTTGGCCGAGTTGTGGTTCTTCAGCGAGCTCCCGGAGGCCGAGGTGGCTGCGGCGCTCGAGGTGAGTCCGGACCTGCTGTTGCGGCGCTTGCGGATGTGTTTGCAGCGAATGCAGACGCTCGAACCGCTCCGCGAAGGCGACGGCCAGGAGTCCGTGGACATGCCCTATCCGCCCGACTTTGCGCGCCGGGATGTCGGGCATCCATTGGGCACACGGCTCGCTGCCTATGCGAAGGGGCGGGGCGCCCTCATCACCCAGCGATTCGCGGTTCCGCAGGCGATCCGGGAAGAGGTTCTCGCGGCGGTGCGATCGGCATTCAGGAAGCCCTTCCCGGTGCTGCCCCGATCCGTAATGTCTTGGCTGGCGCCGCACTGGCGTCTGACCGCAACGGCTGCCGGTGGCGCGCTTGTGCTGGTGATGACGCTTCTGCACGGCGAGGGGGGCTGGGCACCGGCCGGGACGGGCCGTGCTGGCGTTTCGAGCTGTTACTGGTCCACCAAGTCGGAGCTGCCGCGAGTTCTTCTGCCAGACTTCGAGCCCGACTTGACCTGTCCCGCCGGCAGCGATGGCGATCTGCAATGGAGCATTGCCCGTGCACAACAGGCAACGCAGGAAGCTGCGCCTCCACACCCCGCGGATCGGATCCAATCCGAAGACGCGGCCGCGACCCTCGTCATGGGCAGCGATCAGCCCGATCCGGTCCTTGCCCTGGCATCCTCTGCGCCGCTGGCGGATTCGCCACCTGCCGATGTCGGCACAGCGCCGCCCCCGCCGCCGGTTTTGCTCGCGGTCGCCGACAGACCAGCCCCGGCAACCGGCGCGTCCGTGTCGGCGGCCATCGTGGCGGGGTGGACATCGGCAAGCGCGGTGACGACGCGCCAGCGGCAGTTTGTCCGCGCGAACACGGCCAGCCAGTTCCGTCGCAACTTCAACTCGCCGCCCATGCCGGCGGTGCTCGAGAGCTTCGACGTCGATTTGACGCAGTCGGGCGTAACGATTGTCGATGCCGACGGCTCGGAGTACCGGGGCACGGTGGATTGGGCGGCGGCTCGGGACAAGGAAAACGCCACGTCACAGGATCGCACTTTGGCGTTCGAGGCCAGAGGCGTCCATCGCACGAGTGGAGAATCCGTCGTGTTTACGGGCGCGCTGATTCCCCAACGCGCGGGCTCGATCGCCTTCTCGCCGATGGCTTCAAGTGCGTCGGATCCGGCCGCGACCTCCCGGGTGCCGCTTCTGGCGGAGGGGATCCTGGCGATCGAGGGGAACGTGCAATACGGCGCGCGGACGCGTTTTTCGGTGCGTGCGGCCGCGGCGCAGCGCCTCATGCCTGAGGAGGTGGCGGGGCCTGCAACACCTCAAGTCCCTTCGACCTGAGGTCCTGCACCAGATCCGCCGGCGCATTGGCGTCCGCCACAACGGCGCGCACCCGCTCGAACCCGCAGAGGTGGACCATGGACTTGCGCCCGAACTTGGTGTGGTCCATGCAAAACACCACCGTTTGCGCGGCTTTCATCATGGCGCGCTGAATCTCGATCAGGAGCACGTGGGAATTCGAGATCCCGTCGGGTGTGATTCCGCCGGCGCCCATGATGGCCACGTCGGCGTGCAGGCGAGTCAGGGACTCGAGAGCCAGGGGGCCGACGAGAACGCCCAGGCGGGGAGAGACCACCCCGCCTGTCACCACGATCTCGACCATGTTGTTCGAGGCGTAGAGATTCGCGACCGGGAGCGAGTTGGTGATGATGAGCGGGCGTTTCGATTCAAGATAGCGAGCCGCGTGGTAGGCCGTCGTCCCGGCATCGATGATGACGCTCTGGCCCGGTTGAATCAACTCCGCGCACAGCCGTCCGATGGCCTCTTTCTCCGCCAACTGATGCGTGTCGCGCGCACTGAACGCGAATTCGTCGGTTCGCGGATTCAGAATGCGCGCCCCGCCGTGGGTGCGTCGGATGCCACCCCCGCCTTCGAGCACCGCCAGGTCGCGGCGGACGGTGGACAGGGAGGCTTCGACCTCGCGCGCGAGTTCTTCGAGAGAGGCGAATTCGACGCGCTGAAGGTATTCTTCAATCCGGTGCTGGCGTTCTTCAGGCTGCATGCGCCCCTGCTTGTGAGAGATTTTGAAACATTTTGCAAGATTCCGGTTGACATCTGAGCGTGGACAAGAAGGATTTCGGATTGTTGATGACACCAACAGTGCCAGTTACGCATCGTGCGGTTGTCGAGCATCTGGTGCGTCAGATGGTCTACCAGAAGCTGGGCAAGCCGCTGCCGAAGGTCGCGTCCGCTCCCAACCCGCTTGTTGTGAACGTGAGCGCCCGGCATTGCCATTTGACGCCTGAGGCGGTTGAGGCGTTGTTTGGCAAGGGGGCCGAACTCCATGTGCACAAGGAACTCTACCAACCGGGGGCCTTCGCGGCGAAGGAGACGGTCACGTTGATTGGCCCGCGGAGTCGTGTGATTTCGAACCTGCGGATTCTCGGGCCATGCCGCAATCTGAACCAGGTCGAGTTGGCCTATACGGATGCGATCGCGCTGGGGTTTGACATCCCGCTCCGGATTTCGGGGAACATCCAGGGGACGCCGGGCTGCATGCTGATGGGGCCGGCGGGGTTTTTCGAGATGGATCAGGGTGTCATTCGCGCGTTGCGCCACGTGCACATGCATCCGGACGACGCCGCGTTTTACGGGGTCAAGGGCGGGGACGAGATGCGGCTGAAGATCGGCGGTGCGTGCGGGATTATGCTGGACAAGCTTCTGTGCCGGGTGGATCCGAGTTTCAAGCTGGAGGCGCACATTGACACGGACGAAGGGAATGCGTGCAACCTGCTGCCGGGCACACCGTGTGAGTTGATCAAGTGATGAAGTGAACAGAGGGATCGCGGGCGCGCGGCGCCCCGGGGCGAGTTTCTGAACCAGAACCACTAACGACAGACTGATTATGAGCGAAGCACTCGGAATGATCGAAACCAAAGGCTACGTTGGCGCCGTCGAGGCCAGCGACGCGATGGTCAAGGCCGCAAACGTGACCCTCGTCAAGACCATCCCGATCGGGGGTGGGATGATCACCGTGCTGGCGCGTGGGGATGTAGGGAGCGTCAAAGCGGCGGTGGATGCGGGCTCGAAGGCGGCGGGCAAAGTGGGCGAGCTGATCAGCTCCCACATCATTGCGCGTCCCCACGAGGATCTGGTTCGGGCCTTCGTGGGCGAGGCGGCCAAGTCCGGAGGCAAATAGGATCCTCAAGATTGCTGGAAACCAACCATCAAGGAATCTCTGTTATGGTACAACAAGCGATTGGAATGATCGAGTGCAAGGGCCTCTGCGCCTTGCTCGAAGCGAGCGACGCCGCCCTCAAGGCCGCCAACGTGGTCCTCGTGGGCTGGGAGAAGATCGGGAGCGGTTACGTGACATCGATCTTCCGCGGCGACGTGGCGGCCGTGAAAGCGGCCACCGACGCTGGCGCGGCCGCGGCCGCGCAAGTCGGCCAGGTCATCAGTGTCCAGGTGATCCCCCGACCGCACGAGGGTCTGAGCGCGCTCGGCAAGTGGCTCCAGTAAGCGCGCGCGTGAGGGGAAAACCGGCGGCGCGGGTCGCTGCCGACCGGACCTCTTCCTGAATGAAGATCCTTGTCGCGAACATCGGCTCGACCTCGCTGAAGTGGCGGCTCTTTGACTTCGCGGATGGGGAGCGGCTGCTTCACAAGGGCGGCTTCGAGCGGGTGGGCGATTACGCACGGGCGATCGAGGATTGTCTGGCCGATCTCAAACGCTCCGGCGCCGTTGCGTCCGAGCGCGAGATCGCCGCGGTGGGTTTCAAGACCGTTGTGGCCAAGGGCGTGAGCGGCTGCGTGCGACTGGACGATTCGGTGGTTGCGGCGATGGAGGCGTTCAATCAGCTCGCCCCGGCCCACAATCCCGCGTATGTGCGCGGCATCCGCCTGTTCGCGCAACGCCTGCCCGAGGTTCCGCTGGTGGGCTTGTTCGAAACCGCGTTTTACCAATGGGCGCCCGAGGCGGCGATGCGCCACGCGGTGCCGGCGTCGTGGTGCGAGGCGGGGGTGCGTCGCTGGGGCTTCCATGGCGCCAGCCACAAGTTCATCGCCGAGCGCAGCGCCGAGTTGCTCGGACGCGACGACGTGGCCGAACGGGCCCGGCGTCTTTACGTTGACGGCGGCAGCGCGCCGGTGCGCGAGCCTGCCTTGCGGGTCATCTCCTGCCATTTGGGCGGGAGCTCGAGCATCAGCGGCATCCGCAATGGCGTGGCGGTTGGCAACAGTCTGGGGATGAGCCCGCAATCGGGTGTGCCGCACAACAACCGGGTGGGCGACCTGGACGCGATGGCTTTTCCCTTTGCCATTCGGGTGCTTGGCTTGACCGTCGACGAAGCCGAGCGGCAGCTCTGCAACGAGGGCGGGATCAAGGGCCTGAGCGGCGTGTCGAACGACGTGCGCGACGTCTGGACCGCGGCGCAGGGGGGCAGCGCCCAGGCGGGCCTGGCGCTCGAGGTGTTCGTGCACGAGGTCCGCCGCTGGATCGGCGGCTATTTCGCCCAACTCAACGGGACGGACGCCCTGGTCTTTACAGCGGGTATTGGCGAGAACCGATCCGAGCTTCGTGCGGCCATCTGCGCCGGCCTGGATCAGTTGGGCATCGTTCTGGATGCGGACGCGAACGTGAGGGTGCGCGCCCAGGAAGCTGTCATCAGCGCGCCGGAATCCCGCGTGCGCGTGCTGGTCATCCCGACCAACGAGGAACTCGTGGTGGCCCGCGAGGTCAAGCGCTGGCTGGATCATCGTGCTTCAGCAACAGCGGAGCCGCCGCCGCAGACCCATCCTTCACAAATCTCAAATCTCAAATCTCAAATCTCAAATCTCGAAAGAACTCCACATGCCACAAGCCATAGGACTCCTTGAAACCCGCGGCCTGGTCGCCCTTGTCGAGGGCACCGATGCAATGCTCAAAGCCGCGAATGTTGAACTCGCCGGACCGATGACACAGGTCGGCAACGCTCTGGTCACAGCCGTCGTGGTCGGCGATGTCGCCGCCGTGAAGGCCGCGGTGGACGCCGGAGCCCAGGCGGTGAAATCGATCCAGGGCGAACTGGTCAGCGTCCATGTCATCGCGCGTCCGCACCCGGATGTGGACGCAGTCATGCCGAAGAGGAAATGACGGTCCGATCCTCGAGGCGGGAACCGCCGGGCATGAGGCCCGAAGCGGGGACCGTTCCAGCCTCGCCTCGCGGCTCAGGGATTGCGCATGAGACTTCGGCCCAGCCCTTATGTACCTTGCTCAC
>CAYPUR010000184.1:7995-9708 GCA_964413865.1 uncultured Verrucomicrobiota bacterium | reverse complement strand
AAAGAAGTCAGCGTAAGTGGGGATGTATGCCTGAGACGATTGCCAGTCGGAATCATCGGAAAGAGCGTGTGGGCCAGGTCATCAGCAACCGGATGGCCAAGACGATCGTCGTGCGCGTCGAGCGCCGCTTTCGCCATCCGCGTTTCAAGAAAGTGCTCACGCGCTTCAAAAAGTTGTACGCGCACGACGAACAGAGCGCGGCCCGGTTGGGCGACCGTGTGCGAATTGCCGAGACCCGGCCGCTCTCAAAGCTCAAAAACTGGCGCCTGGTGGAAATCCTGGAGCGCCACGAGCCGATTGACCCCGGCGTGGGTTCGGCGGCTGAAGTGTGAGGTGTTATGCTGCAAGTACGTTCCATTCTCGATGTGGCCGACAATACCGGAGCGCGGCGGGCCGCTGCCATCGGCGTGCTCGGCCGCAACCAGCGCTATGCGCGGGTCGGCGATGTCATCAAGGCCCATGTCAAGGAAGCCTCTCCCGATGGGACGGTGAAGAAGGGAGAGGTGGTCGAGGCGGTCGTGGTGCGCACGCGCAAGGCCATTCACCGCAGCGACGGCTCGTCCCTCCGTTTCGACAGCAACGCCATTGTGATCATCGACAAGGAGCAAAACCCGCGCGGGACCCGCATCTTCGGGCCGGTGGCGCGCGAGTTGCGCGACCGGAAGTTCATGAAGATCATCTCCCTGGCGCCGGAGGTCATCTAGCGATTATGCAACGATTTCACGTCAAGCGGGGCGATCAGGTGATGGTGATCGCCGGAACAGAGAAGGGCAAGCAGGGCAAAGTGATCGCCGTGCTGCCCCGCAAGCAGCGGGTGATCGTTGAAGGGATCAAGATCATCAAACGCCACACCCGCAAGAACCAGCAGCATCCGGAAGGGGCCATTGTCAAGCGGGAAGGGTCCCTGCACATCTCGAATGTGATGCGCCGTGATGTGTTCGACGCCCGGGCCGCCAAGCGGACGGCGGGCTCGGCCGCCTGAGACCAGCCATGAAGCCAAGACTGCAACAGAAATACACGGACGAAGTGCGCCCGGCGCTCCAGCAGAAGCGCGCGTACACCAATGTCCACCAAGTCCCCCGGATGGTGAAGATCGTCATCCACATGGGCGTCAGCTCCGCCCTCGAGAAGGCCGCCCTCGATGACGCCGCCAAGGATCTCGGATCGATCACCGGACGCAAATCGGTGATCGACAAGTCGCGCAAGAGCGTCGCCAACTTCAAGCTGCGCCAGGGCCAGCCCATCGGATGCCACGTCACGCTCCGTCGCGAGGTGATGTACGAGTTTTTCGATCGCCTGGTGTCCACGGCCCTGCCCCGCATTCGCGATTTCCGCGGCTTGTCGCCGCGGGCGTTTGACGGACGCGGCAACTACTCGTTGGGTCTGGATGACCAGACCATTTTTCCCGAGATCGATCTCGATAAGATCAAGCGGCATCAGGGAATGGACGTCACGATCGTGACCACCGCGCAGACCGATGCCGAGGCGCTTGACCTGCTGAAACTGATGGGAATGCCGTTCGCGGAAGGAAAATGATATGTCGAAACTCGCCTGGATTGAGCGTGACAAACGAAAGCGGGCCACGGTGAAGAAGTACGCGGCGCTGCGCGCCGAACTCAAAGCCAAAAAGGACTACGCCGCCCTGGCACAACTGCCGCGCGATGCCAGTCCCTCCCGCGTCGTCAACCGCTGCAAGGTGACCGGACGCCGGCA
>CAYPUR010000184.1:0-7985 GCA_964413865.1 uncultured Verrucomicrobiota bacterium | reverse complement strand
AAGTTCGGTGTCTCGCGCTTGACCTTCCGCGAAATGGCCCTGTCAGGCCTCATCCCCGGCGTCACCAAAGCCAGTTGGTAAGCGTATGACTGATCCCATCGCTGATTTGCTCACCCGCATTCGCAACGCGAACCACGCGTTGCTCCCGACCCTCGAGGTGCCGCACTCCGCCCTCAAGGAGAGCATCGCCCGGCTGCTCAAGCAGGAAGGTTACCTCGCCGATTATTCCGCCGAGGGGACGATCGTCAAGAAACTCAAGCTCAAGCTCAAGTACCAGGGCCGCAAAGGCGTCATCGAGGGACTGCGCCGGGTCAGCACGCCCGGGCTGCGGCGCTACGTGGGTGCGGGTGAGATTCCGCGCGTCCTGGGCGGGATGGGCATTGCGATCCTCTCGACGCCTCGAGGCGTGTTGACGGGGAGCGAGGCGCGCCGGCAGAACGTCGGTGGCGAGGTGTTGTGTTACGTTTGGTAGAGCGAGGTTTTTATGTCAAGGATTGGCCGTTTACCCGTGGTGGTGCCTCCGAAGGTGAAGGTGGAGGTCCAGGGGCGCACACTCCAAGTCGAGGGGCCGAAAGGCAAACTGCGCGTCGAGTTGCCGCCGCGAACCCAGGTGGCCCTCGAAGGCGCCCAGATCAAGGTGTCGCGCGATGGCGAGGACGCGGCGGCCAAAGCGCTGCACGGACTGAGCCGGTCCCTCATTCAGAACGCGGTCAAGGGCGTCCACGAGGGCTACGTCAAGAAGCTCGAAATCCACGGGGTCGGTTTCAAAGCGGCAGTGCAGGGCAGGCAGGTCAACATGACGCTGGGCTACTCGCACCAGATCAATTACCCTTTGCCCGAGCAGATCAAGGTCACCGTCGACGAGAACACCAAGCTCACGATCGAAGGCCCCGACAAACAAGCGGTCGGCCAGGTGGCTTCCGAACTGCGCGGGTTCTACCCGCCCGAGCCTTATAAGGGCAAGGGAGTCCGTTACGCCGGCGAGAAGATCCTCCGCAAGGAAGGCAAGACCGTCCAGTAAGCGCCGGTCGAAGACTGACGGAAGCAGCACGGCTCAACCAGATGGGGCTCGCAGAGCATGAGAATCGAAAAGAAACAGCAACTTGAGAAACGCCGGCGGCGCCGGATGCGTTGGCGCGTGACCGGCACGGCCGCCCGCCCGCGCATGAGCGTGCGGTTCACCGGCCAGCACGTTTACGTCCAGTTCATCGACGACGAGAATCGCGTCACCCTGGCGGCGACCTCGACACGCGTGAAAGGGTTGCCCGAGGGCGGCCCGTGGAAAGCCAATGTGGACAGTGCCAAGCGGTTGGGAACGGTCGCGGCTGAGGTGGCCAAAGCCCGCGGGATCAGCCAGGTGGTGTTCGATCGCAGCGGGGCGCGCTATCATGGCAAGGTCAAGGCTCTCGCCGAGGCGGCGCGCGAAGGCGGATTGCAGTTCTAAATCATCCAAGGAGACCTATTGTGGCTGAGACGAGCAAACCGAATATGGGCGTAGGCCGGGGACCCGGACGCGGCCCCGGACGGATGGGACGCCGGGGGCGGGGCGGGGGCGAGCATGGCGACGGGTCTGGCGGCGGCCGAAGCGGCGATGAGTTGACCGAGAAGATTGTTTACATCAATCGCTCGGCGAAGGTGGTCAAGGGCGGACGGCGATTCAGCTTCAGCGCCCTGGTGGTTGTCGGGGACAAGAAGGGCAGGGTCGGGTTGGGGCTTGGGAAGGCCGGCGAGGTCGCCGACGCCATCCGCAAGGGCGGGGAGAACGCCAAGCACACCATGACTCCGGTGGCTTTGTTCGCGGCGACCATTCCCCATGACGTCTATTTCGTCTTCGACGGCGCGCGCGTGTTGCTTCGGCCCGCGTCGCCGGGAACAGGGATCATTGCCGGCAAGACAGTCCGTGCCGTGCTCGAATCCGTCGGCGTGCGCGATGTGCTGAGCAAATCGCTCGGATCGAAGAACGCGGCGAATGTCGCCAAGGCCACCCTCGGCGCCCTGAGTCAGTTGCGCCTTCGCGAGGACATTTACAGGCGGCGCGGCTTGTCGCTTCCATCCAAACAGGAAGCGCCTGCGCCGCAGCCCTCAACCCAATAACCTGCTATGCGCCTGCACACTCTCAAACCTCGTCCTGGGGCCAAACACTCGCGCAAGCGGGTCGGCCGGGGGGAATCGAGCGGACAAGGCCGGACGAGCGGTCGCGGCGGCAAAGGCCAAAGCGCGCGGTCCGGCAGTTCCATTCGCCCCTCCTTCGAAGGGGGGCAGATGCCCCTGATTCGGCGCATCCCCAAGCGCGGATTCAACAACGTGCGTCATGGGACGCGGTACATCCCGGTGAATATCGAGTCGCTCAACCGATTTGAGGACGGCGCCCGGGTGGACGAAGCGGGTCTGCGCGCTGCCGGGTTGGCGAAGGGCCGGGGCGACGGCATCAAGCTTCTCGGCGACGGCGAACTGAAACGCAAGCTCACGGTGTGCGTGAGCGCCTTCAGCGGATCGGCCCGGGCCAAGATCGAAAGCGCCGGCGGCACGTGCGAGTTGGCGCAACCGGCAACCTCCGCCTGAGGGAGGCGCAGCATTCTATGATCAAGGCGATCTTCAATACCTTAGCAAACTGTTTCAAGATCCCGGAGCTCAAGTCCCGGATCATCTTCACAGTTATGGTCCTGGCGGTTTGCCGTATGGTGGCCTTGATCCCGCTGCCTGGGCTGGATGGCGCAAGCCTGGCCCAGTTCTTCGAGGATAACGCCAACAAGAGCGGCGGTCTGTTGGGGATGTACAGCCTCTTCACGGGAGGCGCCTTGGAACGATGCGCGATCGGGTCGCTCGGCATCATGCCTTACATCAGCGCCACCATTATCATCCAATTGCTCAGCGCCGTCATCCCCCAACTCAGCAAGCTTGTCCGGGAGGAGGGAGGCCGCGTTAAGATCGTCCAGTACGGACGCTACCTCACCGTGCTGTTGTGTCTGGGACAGGGGTTCTTCATGGCCCTGAGTTGGGAACACCCCGAGAAGGTGTTCGGCGAAGGATTTGCGGGCGATCTGGTCCTGATGAAGAACGCGTGGATCTACCGCATCCAGACGGTGATCTTCCTGACCGCAGGCACGCTTGTCCTGATGTGGCTCGGCGAGCAGATCACCGACCGCGGGATCGGCAACGGCGTCTCCCTGATCATTACGATTGGCATTATTTCGCGCCTTCCGATGGCCGTGACGGCCACCTGGATCAAGTTCTTCCCGCCCAGGGGCGTGCCTTCGAATTGGAATTTCTTCCATGCGGTATTGCTGCTCCTCCTCATGTTGGCCGTGGTCGCAGCCGTGATCGCCGTCATCCAGGCGCAGCGCAAGATCCCCGTCCAGTACGCCCAGCGGGCGGTCGGGCGAAAGGTCTACGCGGGCGGAACGTCGTTCATGCCGCTGCGCGTCAACTACGCGGGCGTCATGCCGATCATTTTCGCGCAGGCGATCCTGATGTTTCCGGAGAAGATCTTCTCGACCCTTGCGGGGCTGACTCGGGCCGGGTCGCCGGGCTTCTCGAAGGTGTGCGAGGCGATCTACGTCCAACTGCAGTACGGCAACTTCACGTATCTCACGCTCGAAGGCCTGATGATCCTGTTTTTCACCTACTTTTGGGTGGCCACCCAGTTCAATGAGATTCAGATCGCCGATGATCTCAAGAAGTACGGCGGGTATGTCCCCGGTGTCCGGCCCGGCCAACACACCAGCGATTTCCTCCATCGGGCCATGAGCCGCATCACACTGGCAGGAGGCATCTTTCTGGCCGTGATCGCAATTATCCCAACCCTCCTGTACAAGTGGGTCGACGTGCCGTTCGAGATCGGCCAGTTCTTCGGCGGGACGAGCCTTCTGATCACGGTCGGTGTGATGCTCGACACGATGCGGCAGATGGAGTCTCATCTGCTCATGCGGCATTACGATGGCTTTTTGAAGAAGGGGCGGGTCAAAGGGCGGTTTTAGGCCCGCATCGAGCGCCGCGCCGCCCAATGGAGCGGGCGCTTCAGGCGCTCACGTTTTGGTTGTTCTATGGTACTATTGATCTTTGCCAGCAGCACGTGGCATCGGCGGAACAGAGCATGATCATCCTCAAAGGCGAGCGTGATCAGAAGGCAATGCGCGAAGCGGGCGCCATCGCCGCGCTCGTTCTGGACGAGGTCTCGCGTTTTGTCGCGCCCGGCCTGACGACGCTCGACGTGGACGAATACGCGGCCGCGCGCATCCGGTGTCACGGCGCGCGCAGCGCTTTTCTCGGCTACCACAAGTATCCGTGCCATGTCTGTGTGTCCGTCAACGACGAAGTCGTGCACGGGATCGCCGGCAGCAGACGACTCGAGTTCGGGGATCTGGCCAGCATCGACGTGGGCGTGTACTATCACGGCTTTGTGGGCGACACGGCTCGAACTGTTCCGGTCGGCGGCTGCGACGCGCGCGCCCAGAAGCTCATGGACGTGACCGAGCGGGCCCTGTACGAGGGGATCGCCCAGGCCGTGGCGGGCAACCGCGTCGTGGATGTGTCGCGCGCCATCCAGCGATTCGTCGAAGCCAGTGGATTCAGCGTGGTGCGGGAGTTCGTCGGACACGGTGTGGGACGGTCCGTGCACGAGGAACCGCAGGTGCCCAATTACGTGGATGGGAAGTCGTCGCCTCGGCTGCGTCCGGGCATGACCCTGGCGATTGAGCCGATGGTCAATGCGGGTGGGCCTGGTGTGCGGGTGTTGAGTGACGGATGGACGGTGGTCAGCGAAGACGGCCTTCCTTCCGCCCATTTTGAGCATACCGTCCTGGTGGGCGAAGGGCCGGCCGAGATCCTGACATGTTGTCCAGAGATGCCATTGAAGCCCCTGGCCTGATTGTGGCCGCGGGCGGCGGGTCGGCCGTTCGGGCTCGGCTGGCAAATGGACATCAGTTTGTCGTCTGCGCGACGCGGTCGGCGCGGCGCGCGGTTGCCGGCCTGGCGGTTGGCGACCGGATTCGGGCGCGGTTTTCGCCCTGTGATTTGTCGAAGGGCTGGTACATAGTAGACAGCGAAGGAAAGCAATGAAAGTACGTGCATCGGTCAAGAGGCTCTGCGAGCACTGCAAGGTGGTGCGTCGCAAGGGCGTGGTTCGAGTCATTTGTACCAACGCCCGGCACAAACAACGGCAAGGTTAAACTGCAAAGCGCGCTATGGCACGAATTCTCGGAGTGGATATTCCCGGAGAGAAGCGGATCGACGTCGCCCTCCGGTACGTTTACGGCATCGGACCGTCGAACGCGAAACAGATCCTGCAGCATGCCCAGATTGATCCGGGTGTGCGCGCCAAGAATCTGACCGAACAGCAGCTTTCGCAAATCGTTCGCGCGATCCAGGAAGGCAAGTACGTGATCGAGGGCGACCTGCGGCGGGAGATCGGCTTAAACCTCAAACGCCTGCAAGGCATCAAGTGCTACCGCGGGATCCGGCACATCCGCGGCTTGCCGGTCCGCGGCCAGCGCACTCAGACAAACGCGCGGACGCGCAAGGGACCGCGCAAGACCGTCGGCGTAGTCCGCAATCCGAAGGCGAAGACCGGCATTCACTAACCCACTGATTCAGAGTCATTGCTATGGCTGAAGAGACCAAACCGCAAAAAGCCACCGTCAAAAAAGAGGCCAAGGCCAAAACCGAGCCCGCAGCGTCGGAAAAGGCGGCGGCCAAGGCGTCCGCGCCGGCCAAAGGCGCTGCCAAGCCCGATGCCGAGGCGGGGGGCAAGACGGACGCATCCAAAGCCGCAGGAGCCCCAGCCGCTGCGCCGGATCAGAAGGCCGCGGGCGCGGCTGCACCGGCAGGGCCGGTGGCGGGCACCGCTCCGACGGCGGCCGATCTGCTGGCGGACGACATGGCCGGCAAGAAGATTGTCCGGGCCAAAGGGGCAAAGAACATTTCCGCGGGCGTTGCGCACATCCTGGCCACGTTCAACAACACCCAGGTGAGCATTACCGACATGCAGGGGAACCTGATCGGATGGTCGACTGCGGGCAAGGTCGGCTTCCGCGGTTCGCGGAAGAGCACGGCCTTTGCCGCCCAGCAGGTTGCCCAGGACGCGGCCCGTCAGGCGATGTCGCACGGGATGCGGGAGGTCGAGGTGCACGTGAAGGGCCCCGGCTCCGGACGCGAATCAGCGATCCGCGCTCTGCAGGCGATCGGCCTCGAGATCAGTGTGATCAAGGACCGGACGCCGATTCCGCACAACGGATGCCGCCCCCGCAAGAAGCGTCGTGTGTGACACCCCCAATTCTCGAATCTCGAACCTCAAATCCGATTTAATTCATGGCTCGTTACACTGGACCGCGCGTTCGCATTAGTCGCCGTTTCGGCATCCCGATCTTTGGCCCCTCGAAGTACTTCGAGCGCCGCAACTATGGCCCCGGCGTTCACGGCCCGAAATCGCGCCGCAAGACGACCGATTACGGTCAGGGTCTCATCGAGAAGCAGAAGCTGCGCTATTACTACGGCTTGCTCGAACGCCAGTTTCGAGGGGTTTATGAGCGGGCGCTGCGCAAGCGCGGCGTCACAGGCGAGACAATGCTCCAGATTCTCGAGACGCGTCTGGACAGCATCGTCTATCATCTCGGGTTCGCCAACACCCGAGCGTCCGCCCGGCAGATGGTCAGCCATGGACATATCCGCGTCAACGGACGCAAGGTCGGCATCCCATCGAGCGCCGTGCGTGTCAACGATGTCATCGAGGTGCAGGACCGGAGCGTGTCCCGGCAGATGGCCACCAAGAACCTCGAGTCCGCCACATCGCGCACCGTGCCCGACTGGGTTTCGCTGAATCGTGAGGCCTTTCGTGGGACGGTGGTGCGCATGCCCACCCGGGAGGACATTCAGCCCATTGCAAATGAGCAGGCGGTGGTCGAGTTTTATTCCCGATAGGTTTGAGATCCCGCCGGCTCCCGTGTGGGATGCCGGACGCAATTATATGGGTCTGCCCGGATTGCGGGAAGATCTCGGGCGGGTCAGTTTACAATTGCCACATATCCAGCCATGCCAGTACGTCTAGGTCGGTTTGAAATGCCGAAGCGGTTGTCGAAGGAAGAGGGCACCGCGACGGCAACATACGCCAAGTTCATCGCCGAGCCGTTTGAGACCGGCTACGGCCATACCATCGGCAACTCGCTGCGCCGTGTGCTCCTCTCCTCTCTCGAGGGGGCGGCGATCACCTCGGTCAAGATCGCCGGGGCCCAGCACGAGTTCACCGCGGTCGATGGGGTTGTCGAGGATGTGACCGACATCGTCCTGAACCTGAAGAAGGTCAAGTTCAAGGCGCACAGCCGCGAGCCGCAGACGCTCCTGCTCTCCGTCAACAAGGAAGGCCCGATCACAGCGGGCGATATCCAGCTCAACCAGCATATCGAGTTGGTCAATCCTTCGCAGCTCATCTGCACCATCGATCGCAAGAAGAAGTTCGAGATGGAGATCGATGTGAAGGTCGGACGCGGCTTTTGCCCGGGCGATGAGAATAAGAAGGTCGACCAAGCCATCGGCGTGATCGCCATCGATTCGCTCTTCTCCCCAGTCGAGCGGGTCCGCTACGCCGTCGAAAACGCGCGCGTGGGCCAGAAGACCGATTACGACCGGCTTTTGCTGGAAATCTGGACCGACGGACGGATCTCGCCGGACGACGCGTTGGTCCAGACCTCGGCCATCCTCCAGCGCCACCTCGATGTGTTTGTCGGTTACGACAAGAACGCGATCGAGTTCGAGGAAGTGACGGACGGCCAGGATGAGGAGCGGACGCGGATGCGCAAGCTCCTGAACATGAGCGTCAACGAAATCGAGTTGAGCGTGCGCGCGGCGAACTGCCTCAACAACGCCAACATCACCACCGTTGGGCAGTTGGCCATGAAGTCCGAACAGGAGATGCTCAAGTATCGCAACTTCGGCAAGAAATCGCTCAACGAAATCAAAGAGAAACTCCAGGCCCTCAACCTCACCCTGGGCAT
>CAYPUR010000183.1:0-9759 GCA_964413865.1 uncultured Verrucomicrobiota bacterium | reverse complement strand
CCGTCACCGTGGTGCTCGAATCGGGGGCTCTTGGAGACATCGACGCCCCCGGCCGGCTTATGGAACTCCACCGCCTTCTTTTCGGTGTAGACCTGGCCGTCGCCCCCCCAGACGACGAGCTTGTCTTTGTCGCCGTAATACACCGCGCCGTAGCCTTCGCGAATGCCTTCCCGCTTGACGCGGTCACGGTCGAAGTAAGGCACCATTTCGCCCGGCTGCGCCCAAACAAGGGTCCAGTCCGGATCCTTGAACTCGTAGGTCACCTCCATGTCGATCGCGCTGTCCCAGAGCCCGCGCGTCGGGATGCGGCCCTTGGTTTCGATCGAGACCGGGCCGGTGGCATCGGCGTTCATGAAGTGCAGGGCGTTGCTCATGACATGCGCCCCGCGGTCGCGGATCTGACCGCCGCCGGACTCGAGCAGCCAGCGGAACACCCCGTGCAGGTAACGCTGGTTGTAAGGGCGCCACGGGAGGGGGCCCAGCCAGAGATCCCAATCGAGATCGGCGGGCGGTTCGCTGTCGGGCACCGGGTTGTCATCGGAGGGCGTGGCGTAGTGCCAGCACTTGACGGTGTGGACCTTGCCGATCATGCCGTTGGCAATGTACTGGTGCGCGAGAAAGGCCTCGCGCTGCGACCGGCCCTGGGAACCGACCTGCACGCAAATCTTGTTCCCGCGGGCGGCGCGGACCATGGCCTTGCCTTCCTCGATGGTGCAACATGCGGGCTTCTCGACATAAACGTGCTTGCCTGTTTGGCAGGCATGAACCGTCTGGCAGGCGTGCCAATGGTCCGGCGTGGCGATCACGACGGCATCGACGTCCTTCCGTTCGAGGATGTAGCGGTAATCCCGGTACGGAGTCGCCTTGCCGCCGGTGCTCTTCACCGCCGAAGCCAGGCGGTTCTCATCCACGTCACACACAGCCACCACGTTGACATCGCCGCGCGACTGCCGGGCGAGCATGTAACCCAGGTGGCCGCCGCCCATGCCCCCCACCCCGATGTGGGCAATGTTGAGGCGATCCTTGGCGCTCGGCTGGGTGTAGCTTGCGCCCAGGACACGCGCCGGCAGGATTTGCGGCAGGCCCAGGGCCGTTGCGCCGATCGCGGCGGCGCCAGTGCGTTGGAGGAAACTGCGACGGTGGATGCGGTTCATTGTCATCAATTGTGCGGGTTGTTCCATCTCACACCGCCCGGGCCAATGCACGCAAATAGTCGCGCGATTTGGCCAAGGCGGCATCCATGATTTCGGGTTGGACGTGTCCGTGCATGAACGGATTCACGTACCAACGGTACTTCTGTTCGGCCAAAGCCCCCAGCCACGGCTTGAAATCCGCGGGCCCATGACCGGGCAATTGGCCCAAGCCGTCTGCCTTCTGCCAGGCATAGAAAAACAACAACTGCGGCCCGCAAATGCGGATCGCCTCATCGACCGACGCGTTTTGCGCCTGAAGGTGATAGGGGGCCAGGGCGATGCCGAGCCGCGAGGAGCGGTTCAAGTCGACAAAGGCCTTGAAGGAATCGAGCCCATCGAGCAGGGCGTCGCCGTGGTTCTCGATGGCAAGATACGAGTTGTTCGTCTCGGCGAGTTCGACCAACGGCTTGAGGCTCTCGAGGAAGGACTGCATGCGCGCCGTCAGTTCCTCGGGTTTGCAGGGACCGGCGCTCCCTTGAATGGCGACGCCCCCGCCGGCCTTGCCCAGCAGTTGCGCGTACTTGGCGTAACCGCCGACGTAGGTCGAGAAGGCGTAGAGCTTGAGTTTGTGCTTGTCGAGAGTCTCCCTGAGGCCGTCCGGCCCGAGTCGCTGCAGAACATCATCGAGGTGCGGGCAGTTGTCGTAGGCGCACCAGATGTCGATGGCCTCGAACCCGAGCGCGGCGATGCGCTGGCACGCCTGCTCGATCGGGAGGTCTTTGAAGAGAATCGAGGACGTCGCCAGGCGGAGAGGATGGCTGGCGCTCGGGCCGGGCTCGGCGGGATGGCCACGAACATCGAGCGCCGAGGCCGCAAGGGTCAAGGCACTGCCGGAGAGGAATTGGCGGCGGTTGATCATATCGGACACGTGTGTCGATGCGCGGGCTAGCCCGGATTTCTCACCACCGGGAAGATGACAACGAAATCCGGGCTGCGGCAAAACCGCGCCCACACGGGGGAAAATGAGGATCTGAGCGTTTCCGAAACCTCGCGGGTGCGGCGACACTCTGTTGCCCGGTTGCCGCCCTGCCCTCGGGCGCGGTTTTGCTTTCCTAGCCTGCATGCTGACTTCTCTTGAGAACCCCGGCTTCGCGGTGGCAAAAAGTGGTGAGCAATGCAGGCTAGAGGCAGTACGGATGCCTCTGCGGTTTGGCAAGCAGGCGGTTGGCATCCGGGTCGCCGACGACTTCCTGCTTCTCGCCGTCCCAGACGAGCTTGCGGCCAAGGATGTACGACAGGTTGCCCAGGTTGCAGAGGTTGGCCGTGTGATGCGCAATCTCGATATCGACCGCCGGACGCAGGTGCCCGTCGCGAATCGACTTCAACCAGTCGGCCTTGTGATTCATGTTGAAATCCTCGTACTCGTCCGTCCGATACACCTCCTTGCCGCCGGGCGGCAGTTGAAAGGCGATCGCCTCCGGGTTGGCCGGGCGATACCCGCCTTCCCATTCGAGAACCAGGCGGCCCGTGTCGCCCCAGAAGACATTGCCGAATTCGGTCTGGCCGACCTTGTTGCCCGGCTGGCCCCATTCGAGCGTCCAATCCGGATTCCTGAACTGGTAGACAACGTGCATCTCGACCGGGTTGTCCCACAAGCCGCCGTTTGGGGCGCGGCCGGTCGCTTCGACCGTGAACGACTTCTGGCGGTCCGCGTCCATGCACCACAGCACGGTGCTGAACTGATGCGCGCCGCGATCGCGGATGTTCCCGCCGCCCGATTCCAGCAGCCAGCGGAAATTGGCCGGATGATAGCGACGGTTGAAAGGCCGCCAGGGCAGCGGCCCCAACCACAGATCCCAGTCCAGGCCCTCCGGCGGCTCGGCGTCCGGAAGCGGCTTGTCGTCGACCGGGTTCGGGTAGTGCCAGCAGGTTACCTTGCGAACCGTTCCAACGATCCCGTTGCGGATGGCGCGGCAGGTGTGCCACGCGCCTTTCGCCGTGCGCGCCTGCGCGCCGACCTGGACGGCGACCTTGTTGTCCCGCGCCGCCCTGACCATCGCCTCGCCTTCCCGAACGGTGACCGATGAAGGCTTCTCGACGTACACGTGCTTTCCGCTCTGGCAGGCGTGGACGGTCTGCACCGCATGCCAATGGTCCGGCGTCGCGATCAGGACCGCGTCAATGTCCTTCCGCTCAATGATGTAGCGGTAATCCCGGTAGGGAACAACAGCCGCGCCCCCTTGGACGTTGGTCACCGCCGCTTCCAGGTGGTTGTCATCCGCATCGCACAGGGCGGCGATGCGCACTTTGCCCTCCTTCTGAAAACGCAGCATGTTCGCCACATGGGTCATCCCCATCCCCCCCACGCCGATGTGCGCGACAACAAACCGTTCATTCGCCCCGGGCCGTCCGGCGGCGGCCAAGACCCGCCCCGGAATGAGAGTGGGCAGGCCGACAACACCCGCGCCGGCGGCTGCGGCGCCTGCAGTGCGCAGGAAGCGGCGACGTGACAGGGCTTGGACTCGAGTGTTCATGTGACTGTGAATCTGCTCAATTCAGTGTGCGTTCAGCCCAGATCTTCAGTGGGCGCCAGCCCGGATGGGTGCAAGGTTTGGAGCTTTCGGCTTCGCTGTGGTCATGACTTGATGAAACATGCGGGATAGCGAGACACAAGAAAAAGATGCTGAAAACGAGGATTGACACCTTCCAGGTCTTCTGATGAACTGTGCTGCTTTCGACAGGTTTAGCTATGTACGCAGTCCTGCAAACAGGTGGCAAACAGTATCGTGTCGCCGCTGGCGACAAACTCGAAATTGAGCGTCTCGAGACCGAGGCGGGGCAACCGGTCACTTTTGACCAGGTCCTGTTGGTCAATCGCGACGGCCAGGTGTCGGTCGGTTCGCCGACCGTCGCCGGGGCGAGCGTTTTGGGCGACGTGATCGAGCACAAGCGGGGGCCGAAACTCATCGCGTGGAAGATGAAGCGTCGCAAGGGTTACCACCGCAAGGTCGGACACCGCCAGGAACTGACGGTCGTCAAGATCAAGGAAATCAAGCTCTAGGTTCAGGCTTATGGCACACAAGAAAGGCGGCGGCAGCGTTCGAAACGGCCGCGACAGTCATGGCAAGCGGCTCGGTGTGAAAGAGTACGGCGGCGAATCCGTGCGCGCCGGCAGCATCCTCGTGCGACAGCGCGGCACCAAGTTCGTCGCAGGAACTAACGTCGGCGTCGGACGCGACTGGACACTCTTCGCGCTGGTCGATGGCAAGGTGCGATTCGACCGCGCCGGACGCCGCATCAACGTTGAACCTGCAAACGCGACTCCGGCGAAGAATTAGCGGCTTTTTCCCGCATTCGAGGCGAGGTGCGCAACCTCGCCTTTTTTCTTTTGTTATGTTCGTCGACGAAGTTAGAATCCGCGCCCAAGCCGGTCGAGGCGGACGCGGCTGCGTCGCTTTCCTGCGCGAGGCCTACCGACCCAAGGGAGGACCCAGCGGCGGCAACGGCGGCGCCGGCGGTCATATCATTCTCGAAGCCGACCACGATCTGAACAACCTCATCGCCCAGTACTATCAGCCTCATTTGACCGCCGAGAGTGGCGAGCACGGCCTGGGCAAGGGCATGGATGGTCACGCCGGGAAGGACCTTGTCGTGAAGGTGCCCTGCGGCACCCTGGTCTGGCGATTGCCCCCCACACCGACCGAAGCCGGACTGCCCACTGCCAGACCTGTCGATTCACCGCCCCCGGAAGACAGCCTCGAGCCTGAGGAGGCCTTTGCGAATCCCCGGATCCTCGACGGCCCAGCCGGTCGAGCCATGGAGATCGACCTCGAGGCGGCTGGTCCTCAGGTCTCGTCTGAGCCGAAAGAGACCCCAAAAGGGGATCTGGTCGCCGATCTCACCGAACATCAACAGCGTTTCGTGCTTTGTCGTGGCGGGCGCGGTGGCCTGGGCAACCGGAATTTCGCGACCGCCCGTCGCCAGACACCCCGGTTCGCCCAGCCGGGCGAGCCGGGCGAGTCGGGCGAGTTCCGACTCGAACTCCGACTGATCGCCGATGCCGGCTTAGTCGGCTTTCCCAACGCCGGCAAGTCGACTCTCCTGACCGCCATCTCGAAAGCGCGGCCTCGGATCGCCTCCTACCCCTTCACCACGCTCACCCCGAAAATCGGAATCGTCGAGTACCCGGATTGGGGCCGGCTCACGGTCTGTGACATCCCCGGCCTGATCGAGGGGGCGCATCGCAACCTGGGCCTGGGCCATGCTTTCCTGCGCCACATCGAGCGCTGTAAGGTGATCGTTCTGGTGGTCGACATGGCCGGCACAGACGGACGCCATCCTTGGGACGATTGCCGCCAATTGCTCAAAGAACTCGAACTGCACAACCCGGACCTGTTGAAGCGTCCGCGCCTGGTGGTCGCCAACAAGATGGACGAACCCGCCGCCGCAGCCAACCTGCGCTCGTTCAAAAGACGCATCCCGCGCACCGAGGTCCTTCGCATGGCCGCGGCGTTTGACGAGGGCATCGACGAGTTCAAAGACCGCATCCGCACGGCGGTCCAAGCGCTTTAGCCCGGATCGTTCACACGCTCCGCGCTGAACCGGATCCGGCTCGGCCTTCTTTGTGTTCTTTGCGTTCTTTGCGGCCAATCTCCTCCCCCTCATTGCGGTTCAAGAACACAATCCTCTGCAGGTCGGATGCCTTCACCCGGCTTTGGTGACTCATGACGCTGCGTCTGGCACATCACGTCCGGGATGGTCGGCGAGTGTCGCAACCCAAGCCCGCCATCGAGTCAGCTACTCAACCTGGATGCGGTAGAACGAGTTCGTCGCGTTCGTCACCTCCGCATCCACCCAGACGTTCTCCGGCGGTGTCGACAGCACATGCTCCGCCACCGGGACGAACCCGCCCGGCACTGCCGCCGAACGCAGCACCGTGTAGAGCCGGTTCCCCACCGGACCCCACCGCAACTCGATCCCCCCGGTCCCTTCACCCACAGCCACCGCGTTAATCCGGAGATAGGAGTGCGGATCGCCCGGGTCGGTCCCCGCCAGGTACTCGGCCAGGTTGCTGACACCGTCCCCGTCCTTATCCTCGAATGCGTCCGCCCGATTGCCGGGGTCGAACTCCTGCGCCAACTCCCAACCATCGGGCATGCCGTCCCGATCGGAGTCGATCCACAGGTTCACTGCAAACCGCGCCGTGTTGTTGCTGCGGTCGACGTCGGAGGTCGCCAGTGTGTCATCGGCGGTGAGTTCATAGATGACTTCGCCCTCGGGTTGGGTGCCCGGCGGCAAATCGAGCGCTACTTGCGCCAACCGGCCGGGCTCGAGTTCGGGGGTCGCCGCAGTGGCCAGCGGCGCATTCGTTTCGCCCGCGCGGCGAATCCCTAGCACCGAAGCTGACGCCTTGGGCGCGCCGAGATTCTGCACCTGGGCAATCACGCGCACCGCCCCGTTGGTCTCAGCCACCCGGCTAACCAGAGAGACGGCCAGATCAGTCCCGCCGATGCTCAAGGACAATTGATTGTTGCCCTCGTCAAACTCGGTGAGTGCTCCGGCAGGGTCAGCGACGGCAAAAAGCCGATGGCTATTAGCCGGTTCCGGCACAATCCACACGGTGCTGACCGTGCTGGTCGCAGCACCCTCGAGCCAGCCTTCGATCACGATGTTGGTGATCAGCACCCCGCCCTCGCTTGGGTTGCCGTCATAGAACCCCATCGCGGCGTCATTCACGGCCAGGTCACCGCTGTTGCGCAACTTGGCGGACAGTGTCACGGGCGCGCCGGGCAGGTAGTTCTCCGCGCTGACGGTGAAGTCGCCCGAGTTCAGCGCGATGTCCTTGATGAGTTGCCGCTTGCTCACGTACAGGTCCACCCGACCGGCTTGCGGAACATTGGTGATCGTCACAGTCCCGCCGCCTTCAAGGGTCACGGTGAGATTGGTATGGAGGATTTGCACCTTGTTGTAGGCCACAGTCAGGTTGCCCACATCATCCCAAACCGGCGCAAACGACCGTTCGAGCGGCGCGTCCTCGAACAGTTGCGCGTCTTTGCCCCAGGTGACCGAGGCCGGATCGAGCACGCGGTAGCGGGCATCCGAGCCGGCCTGGCTCATCTCCTGCCACAGCAACGCCAGGTTCCCGCCCGGGCCGATGGTCATCGCGTAGTCCGCAAAGCCCGCCGTCTGCGAATCCGCCCGCACCAGGGTCGACGTCGCCGAGAAATTCTGGCTCAACACGAGATTGGTTGCGCTTTGCCAGACGATGTAGGTGCGCCCATCCGACCCGACCGAAACCCGGGCGTTGTGGTTGCCCGCCGTGTCTGTCGTAAACTGGGTCGACGGCGTCCAAGCGCCATTGCTCCACTTCGAGTAGAACACTTGCTGGTCGTTGCCATTGGCCAGAACCCCATCAAGATCGCGCGTCCACGCGTACACCGCCAGGTTTCCCACACCGGCGAGCGATTGGGAAAGGCGGTTGGGCAAATCCGCCAGCAAGGCCTGTGGCGCCGACCACGTCTGGCTGACCGGACTCCACTGCGCCCAGAACACCTGGCTGCCGGCTCCGTTCGTGCCCATCAGGAGGTTGGCGGTGTTGGCCGTCCAGGTGGCGAGCACCGAGCCATCGCTCATCGGCCCGCAAATCAGCGGCGCATGGTCAAGGTGACTGTTGGCCGTCAGCGGCTGTGGGATGGCCCATTGCCCGGTCGAGTGATTCCACTTCGACCAGACCACTTCCATCTGCGCCGCCATGGCGGTGAGATTGGTCTGGTTGAAATCCGGATCGGCGACCCGTTCCCACACGGCAAGGGCGTCCCCGTTTCCGTCATAGGCCACTCGAGGCGCGAACTCAGCCTGTGTATTCGTCTGGATCGTTGCCGGCGTGCTCCAGTTGGTGCCGTCGAAGCGCGTCCAGCGAATGTCGGTGAACTGAAGCGCGTTGGACGACCCGTTATCCGCCACGTACAGCAGCATCAACTCTTGCGCACGCCCGGCGAGAGCAGGATCGGAATTCGGAAAGACATTCTCGAGAATCGGCAAATCCGCCTGGCCCACGCTTGAAGTCGCCACTGGAGGCGGGTTGCCATGCGGTTGAGCGCTGCTTGACTGGTTGCCGACCTTGCCCGGCGCTGCGCGCCCGATCTGCCGGAACGCTTCGAGAGTCGAACTCGGTCGAGAGGTCGTATCTGTGGCGAGCATTACGCCATGCGGTTCGGCAGACGATACCGCCCCATCGAGGGCGACGAACCGTTCCGGGCCGGATTCGAGGTAGTGGCGCGAGATCAGGCCAACCGCGTTGGGCTCTCTTGACGCCACCCGCAACATGGCCACCCCGGTCGTGCCATCGGCAGCTTGCACGCTCAGAGCGACCCTCTGGGCTCCCGGGTAGGACACGTCAACGAACACGCTCTCCACGGGGCCAACACGTAAGAGCCACACCCTGAGCTCAGCCCCTGCGTAAGCTCTGAACCGAATCTCCTTAAACAGGTCGCCGGGGATTCCAAACGTGACGCTCGGTTCACCCCCCACATAGACCCGCAGCTCGAAGTTGTCCGACATTCTCGGCTCATAGGCCGCCTCGAGTCCCACCTTGCCCGTCAATTCCAGGGTCTCGAACCTGAATTCTGGCTGTGTCGCAAGGGTGATCTCGCCATCTATTCCCGGAATCGCGTAGATGATCACCGAAATCCCTTTGGTGATGTCGCTCAGGCCCGGCACCCACCCCGCCGCCGTCCCCAAGCCAGGAACGATGTCCAGCAGACCAACTCGACCAAGTTCGAGTTTGGCCTCGATCTCCCCATGCCCAAACACCTCGTCAAAGGTGATTCCGCTCCGGATTGTCGCGGTGCCGCGCGCACCAGCCTCGATCTTACCGGAAATCTCTTTGTTGCCCAGATAGAGCTTCATTCTCGGGTAGCGCGTCAGGCCAGGAATGGTCGGACGGCGCCCCCGCTTGCCCTGCTTGCCTTCCGCCCCGATTCCCAAGGCGGCCTCCCAATCGCCGTCTGTCACCGTGTAGTCGAAGCTGGCATTTGCGGCGACCTCGAAACCAAAACGACCAATCACGGGGAACGTCACAACGGTTTTGATCGGAGGATTGGGGAAGTCGTAGTCGAGAGCAACGTGCCCCTCCAAATAGGTCGTGAACGGCCAGCCTTGTCCGGTGAGGACCTTGATGGGGTCTGGGAGGGGCAGAACCGCCACGTCAACTGTGACCGTATCGGAGGATTGGCCGCCACTGCCCACCGCCTGGACGGTGATTTGATTCCCAGCAATGTCGAAGCTGGGGTGGAATGGAGGGCCCCCCATATTCAGCGAAATCGTGTACTCCGGCCCATTGCCCGCTTGCTCCGCGAGCGCCACACCATTCACTGAGAAACGCACAAAGCCCGGCGTGATTCCATTCCAGTCCACCGAGGCCGTAAACTCATTATCCAACGCTGGCCCCGACAGAAACAACCCTTCGAGTCGTGGTTTCACTGCGGTGATCACCGGCTTAATCACATTGTTCTCAACCAGCAGCACGTCCGGAACGGTGACGGTTGTTGCCCCGGCAGGTGCAGCCACAGCGCCGGAGTACGTAGCGAATCCGCTCTTGCTGACCTCGATCGCGTTGCCGCTGCTC
>CAYPUR010000182.1:0-9909 GCA_964413865.1 uncultured Verrucomicrobiota bacterium | reverse complement strand
CGCACACATCGAGGAGCCGCGGGAAGTTGTACGCCGTGTGGCTGAACTCGCGCGTCTCGTCCAGCCCCGTATTGAAACGGGCCGGGAGCCTCGCGAAACCAATGGTGGTGAACAAAACACCCGCCGCACGCAGGGGGGATTGCCTATAGGGGCGCGCCCTGGCCCGAGAGCGACTACTGGTTTCAAGAGGGGATCGTCGTGCCCGAGCCGACTACCGGGGCGCTGTTGCTTGTTGGTCTGGGAGCGCTCGGCGCGGCGAGGTGGTTTCGGCGCAAAGGCCAGAGAGGGTCGTATCTGGTTTGACAACTGGTGGTTTACCGACAGCGAAGGACTGTAAGGGAGCCGTCAAGATCGGCCTGTTGATCAACTCCAATGTCCGGTTGCTCGAGGACGGCATCAAACGCTTTGTGTTGTGAGGACAAACTACCACGAAGAACACGAAGAGGGAGAGGAGCCGATGAGGCCGTTTCATTCGCACTCCAAGTTCCCGGTCAGCCGGGAGTGAGCGATCCGCTTCACATGCCATGCTATTCGTAGGGCGCGATCACATGATCGCCCGACCGCACGTGAAAGGCGACGGCGAACTGCTGATCGGCGTCGGCATGCACCTCGAGCGTCCGCTCGGCTCTCGTTGACGCAGAGCGCCATTCCGCCTATCAGACCTTGCGGTATGGCGAACGATTCCACCAGGCAGCGGAGCGCGGCCGAGGCTCTTCCCGCGGATCTGGCCGACGGGCTCGAGCGGTTGCGACCGGAAGCGGCGCATGCGGTTCTCAGCCAGATGGCTGCCGCGGAAGCAGCGCATGTTCTGATCGAGCTCGAAGCGGAACGGGCGACCCGGCTGCTCGAACGCTCGAGCCCGGATCAGATCGCCGCCTGGGTCGAGGCGCTTGCCCCAAACGGCGCCGCCGACCTGGTTGCCCGGCTCGCGCCGGAACGGGGCCGCGAGGTCCTGGCCGGATTGCCGCTGGCCGCCGCCGCCGCCGTGTCGGCCCTCCTGCGCCACCCGCCCGATTCCGCCGGCGGCATCATGGACGACCGTTTCCTGTCGGTCCGAGCCGAGCAGACCGTGGCCGAGGGACTGGACCGACTGCGCACGAGTCCACCTCGCAAGAGCGCCGACGTCGCCTACATCTACGTGACGGACGAGGCGGGCAGGTTGGTGGGCGTGGTCGGGGTGCGGGATTTGCTGTTTGCGGCCTCGGACCGGCGCGTGCACGAGATCATGGATCCGCAGGTGCACCACCTCCGCGTGACCGACGACCAGGAGGCCATCACCCGGCAAATCGAGCGCTACCGCTACTCCGCCCTGCCAGTGGTCGATGCCCGGCAACGGCTGGTGGGAGTCGTGCGAATCACCGATGCGCTGCGCGTGGCCGAGGCCGAGGCCACCGAGGACATGCAGTTGATGGTCGGCATGTCCGGCGAGGAGCAGGTGAACACCCGCTGGTCCGCGGCCATTGGCAAGCGGCTGCCCTGGCTGGGCGTGAATCTCGGTGCCGCGCTGCTCGCCGCCACCGTGGTGAGCCGCTTCGAGGACACAATCAGTCGATGGACCGCCCTGGTCGTTTTCCTGCCTCTCATCTCCGCGGTTGCCGGCAATGCCGGGGTTCAGGCCCTGACTGTGATCATCCGGGGCCTGGCGCTTGGCGACGTGGTGCGTGGTGATGCGGCGCGCGTCCTGCGCAAGGAGCTGTCCATTGGCCTGGTCAACGGTGTCGGCCTCGGCCTGGCCCTCGGCCTCATCGGTTACCTTTGGAAGGGAAGCCTCGTGTTGGGAATCGTGGCCGGCGCGGCGATGGGCCTCAACCAAGTCGTCGGTGTCCTTTCAGGCGTGCTCGTCCCGTTCGGTTTGAGGTACTGCAAGATCGATCCGGCCATGGCCTCGAGCATTTTCGTCACGACCTTGACCGACATCCTCGGATTCCTGGTGTTCCTTGGTTTGGCGGCCTTTGCGCTCCGCACGTTTGGCCTTTGACCCTCCTCGCCGGCCATAGACGACCGGCTGATTCACCAGGGAACGATGCTCGCCGTGTAAGGGGTCAAACCACAACAATGGAATAACATGGTTATGGTTCGAGTGAGATCGAGCCCAATCGGTAGCGCCGCTGCCCGTCGTCGTTGTCGAGGGGCAGGGCGATGACCGGGGTGCCGTCGCGTTCGCCAACCGACACGAAAACATCGCAGACGCCCGGCGCGGTCGCCGGGGCGATCAGACCGGCCGTAAAGCGGCTGCGGTGCGAGGTGACAGGGGCCTGTCCCTTGGGACCGGGCTCGATGTCGCGCAGGTTGAAGGTCCCGTCGGCCAGCACAGCGACGATGCCGCCCTTGGCATCCTTGAGCGTCAGGGCCATGAACCCGCCCGGGTAGCAGGGGGCCACACCGGCGTTGGCCCACTGGCTGTCCACCACAAACGGCTTCCCGATGGCAATGCGGCTGGGCCAGGACATCTCGCGCAACCGCAGCCGGTAGCCCAGCCGAAGGTTGATTTCGTCCACGGTCGTCCGGGTTTCGGCGAGCATCTCATGCGGCCACCAATGGACGGTGAGGTAGCTCGCGTGGTAGTCCTCGACCGCCTTGATCAACAGGGAGCCATCCCCCCAGGCGCCGCGCCCTTTGGATGGGCCATAGTGTTCATGCTCGACGATGACCGGGAGCGTGGGCCAGAAGAGACCGGCCATGTCCGCGTGATACCACGAGTTGGGGGGCGGCTGCACGCAGATGCTGTCGTCGCGCAGTGTGATCCCTTTCGAGAGCGCGTAATCCGTGAGCGGTTGATGCGCGCCCTTAGCTTGCGGGCCAGTCACGTCATCGATGATGGCCAGCCGGGTGCGCTTGAAATACTTCAGGTGCAGATCGATGTGCTGACGCATGATCTCGTCGGCGCGCTCCTGCGGAATCTGGCTGCTGCCGCCGGTGTGACCTTCGCCCCACATGCCGTAGGTGCCGATATCGAGGAAGGCCACCTGCGGCCGCCCGTCGTAACGCTCGGCCAGCGCGCGCAGGAAGTTTTCGAGCTTGGCCAGGAAAACCGGATCCGCAAAGTCGGGGTCCCAGAAGGGGCCGTCCGGTTTCGGTCCCCTGCCCCATTCGTAGAACAGGCCTTTGGCCCCGGCGTTCTTCACCCACTCGGGCGTGGCGAACCGGGTCCAGTTCTCGGAACAGGTCAGGCGAAAGGCCACGCGCTTGCCTTTGGCGATCCAGCGTTGCGCGGGCGTATCCAGGATCGGCCAGTTGAACTTGCCCTCCTCCGGTTCAACGAACGCCCAGGGGATGCGCAGATAGACGACGGACAGCCCGGGCCATTCATCCACAATGTCGACGGGATCGAGCTTCGAGCCGTAGTTCTTCGGGATGTTCGAGTAAAACATCAGGGTCCAGCCCATGTCTGGATTGACCAGCGCGGCACCGTTGTCTTGGGGTTTGACGACAATCTGATCGGGCGCCGACGGCTCGCCCGCGGCACCGATCATCGCGGCTGAAGCCGCAGCGGCGAGCACGGACGCGAAGAGCAAATGACATGATTTCATCGATTGAGTCATATTCGGGCTGAGTCTATCGCATTCGGCACGAGGAGTCAGCAGAAGATCCCAACGCCGAACATCGACCGCCCCGCCGCGCAGGGGATGCGCTTCACGCAGCACTACCCTTGTCGGGACCTTTGTCGACCGCCCGCGTGTCCAGCGACAAAGTTTCTTTTTCGGTTGGCAAGACTACACGATTGTCCGCATGGTCACCACGTTTGTTCGTGGAAGCCGCACCGCCTAAGGTTCGAACCGGCTCGGCTCGAAGCGCCCCTGTGTCATCCGACCGGGCTGAGCTCCGCGACTACTGTATCATCACCGCCCCCTGCGCCGTGTGCGCCGCTGTCCCCGGGACGTCCGCCGACGTCCTCCGGTTTGGCTTCATCCGCCTTCCCGGCGAGACTGCCCCCGTGCGCAACCGCAATCAGCACGCTCGTCCGTCGTGGCCGCCATCGGCCGAACGCGATCAACCGTCCTGTCGCCATGACTGAACCCAACTTCTGGAAACGCAAACTCGCCGCCTACCTGCATGGTGGTGATTCGCAGCCGATTCCTAATCCCCAATGAACGATGACCTTTGGCGCAGGAAGCTCTTGGCCTTCCTCCACGACCCGCCGCACAAGCCCTTCCGCATCGCCGGCCATGAAGACGCTCGAGGGCCGTTGTTGAGACAGGTCGGCCTCTCCGAAGCGGACATCGACGCTTGGCAGCATCAGCCCGACTGGTGGGCTGCCGCAGCCGACCGATTCCCGTTCCCGCGCAGCGGGGTTTATGTCGTTGACTGGAAGACCGATGGCCATCTCGAGTTTCGTCACCCTCTGTGCGGATCGAGGCTCGTGCCACCCAACCAGCCTCGCCAACGCTCGGCAACCGCCGAAAGCTGGCTCGAGGATGTGTTGCGTGGTCTGCCTCTGGGCGACGCCGGCTGGAGGGAGAAGTTCTTTCGCCTGTGGCGGTTCTGGCCCGAGCGTGCCGCTCGGGAGAAGAACCCGTTGCTCGCCTACCTCGTCGCCGATACGCGCATCCCCGACCACACCCTGTGGCACCACAATGGACTGGTCAGCGCCCTCGAGTCCACCTGCGGACAGCCGGCGTTCCTGCTCTTCCAGATCGGCCCCGTTCAGGACTTCATCGCTCAAGCTCGCAAGATGCAGGACCTATGGTCTGCCAGCTATCTGCTGAGTTTCCTTATCTCGAAGGCGCTTGCAACCGTCGCGCTGTGCAGCGGACCCGACACGATCGTCTACCCGAGTCTTCGCGGCATGCCGCTGCTCGATTGGTGGTGGAAGAATGAGCCGGGGCTCTTCCCGGACGTCTGCTTCGAACTGGGCAAAGGTCGACTGCACCCCAACGAATTGCTTACCCCCAGCCTGCCTAACCGGTTTCTCGCGCTGGTTCCTGGCGGGCGTGAAGGCCGGGGCCATTGCCGAAGCTGCCGCACAGGCCGTCCGTGACTTGTGGCGCCAGATCACCGACGCGGTTCATGCGGACATCTGCGCCCGACTTCAAGATTGGCTCGCGCGCGATGAGTTCCGCGGCTGGGATGCCCACTGGAATGAGCAGGTCGCGCGGTTTCCCGCCATCGACTGGGTCCTGCACGACTGGCTACCTGAACCAGATGCGTTACGGCAAGCGCAATGCTCGAACACGCCACCTTTGTTTGGTGGCTGGGTAAACCACCCGCTCCGCCATGCGGTTGCATGGCGTGACACGATCCCTCAATCGCATCGCGAATCGTGGCACGGCGGGCGCAATGACGCCTTCGCCTGGCCGTTACACTACTCCGCCACGGACTGGAAATTCGCCGCCCGCAAGAACGCCCGCCTGTTCGCGCAGTGGCCGAATCTCGAACCCGGGGTCGATTCCTCGCCCAAGGACCACCTCAACGGACGCGACGAAGTGCTCGGTGGTGGCAGCCGCGACGTCTTCTGGGACGCAATTCGTAAGGCCTATGGCGGCGCCGACCGCGGCGATTTCAAGGGTGCCCAACTTTACGGCGCCATCAGTGTCGTTAAACGCCTTTGGCCGGCTGCTTTCCTCCGCGACCACTTGAGCTGGCACCATTGGAAGCCCGACTTCGAGTCGGTTCAGGATGTCGCGGCCACACAGTCCTCCGTTGCAGCCATAGCTCACGCCATCGAGTCCGAACCCGATGAATTACTCGCCCAGAGTGATCGGAAGTACTACGCCGTTCTGTGCATGGACGGCGATGACATGGGCCAGTGGGTGGCGGGCAACAAGACGCCCCTTCTTGAGCGCGTGCTCGCTGAGAAGGCTTGGCAGTACTTCAATCACGGCAGAGATGGCCTGGGCGGATGGAGACTGCCATCGGAACCGGCCTCCGACGGGCTGCCCGCAGACGCAGCATCCGTCCGCCGCCCCCTTAGCCCAAGCTTCCACGCCACTCTATCCGAAGCCCTCAGCAACTTCGGACTCTATTGCGCGCGTCAGATCGTCGAGGGGAATTGCAGCCCTGAAACGAAACGCTTCGAGGGCGGCTTCGATGGACAGTTGCTCTACTCGGGTGGTGACGATGTGCTCGCCATGGTTCCGGCATCCAACGCCCTTGACTGCGCTCTCGCCCTCGAATGCGCATTCCGCGGCGAACTTCCAGAAGACGCTCCACAGCGGGTTCGTGATCTGCTGACTGCGTTGTTCAAGTTCCTTCCCGAGGCGCCCGGCTTCCTGATCTGCCGGCACTCGGGCAAAGACGAATCCGTTCGCCCCAGTTGGCCTCTCATGGTGCCCGGCACCGAGACCACGGCTTCCGTCGGCATCGCCATCGGCCACGTGCATTCGCCCATGCAGGACACCATCCAGGCCGCCCGCGACGCCGAGAAAACTGCCAAAGCCATCCGCGGCAAAGGCGCCTTCTGCCTCAGCATCCTCAAACGCTCTGGCGAAGCCGTCCAGTTCGCCTCGCAATGGCGGCACGGGGTTGTGGGTGTCTGGGACGAACTCCGCAGCGACGTCCTGAATCAGACGAGCCGCTTCGCCTATCGCTACCTGCAGTTGATCCGACCACTGCTCGCGTCCACAGCCAAGGGCAACGATGGAGGCTGGGAGAGGGATTGGACCGAGGACCTGAAGCAGGCTGTCATGGCGGAGCTGCGGCATGTCCTCAAACAACAGGCGGGACAAGACGCCGCCTCGGCGCAGACCAACGCTGGCCGCTGGACCGACGCGCTGATCGGTGATGACCTCGAAAGCCCTGTGCTTGCGCCGCGCGGCTTTGTCCATTTCTGGATGGCCTGGGCGTTCGTCAACCGCCTGGACCAACAACCGGAGGCCGACCAATGAACACCGTTCTGATCGAACCCACCGACGTCCTGTTCTTCCGCGACGCCATCCCCATGTCCGCCGGACAGGGCAAAGGCGCCGGCTGCCGACTGCCATTCCCCAGCACCTTGCACGAGGCGTTTCGCGCCAGCCTTCTCCGGGCGCGCGGCGAAGTCACTCCGGATAAGCGAGTGGCCGGGCGGCCCCGCGACGCGATGCGCAAGGGTAACTGGCACGAAGCGAATGATGAGACCGATGTGAGAATTGCCACCAAGGCCTTTTGTTCGCTCCGCAGTCTCGGGCCCTTCCCGTGGCACCCCGAGAAGAAGCTCCTGCTCCCTGTTCCGCTCGATGTCGCCTTGTCGCCCGATCGCAGCGAACTGGCCCGGCTGCAACTTTCGCCGGATCCCGATGTGGTCGCCCATCGGCACATTGCACTCGCAGACCTATCCCCGATTTGTCTGCCGGTGGCTGTCACGCCGCCGGACAAGCACGCGCAACTCCACGGCTGGTGGAGCGTAGCCCAGTTTCACGATTACCTCAGCGGCGAACTCGCCAACAACGGCGACCGATTCCGCCCCACCCCAACCGAGTGCCTCTGGCAACCCGAGCACCGCATTGGCGTCCAGATCGACCCCGGCAGCTTTGCCGCTGCCCGCGGCCAGCTCTATGTCGGTAGCTACCTGCGCCCGAAGCCTGATGTGCGTTTCGTCGCCGGCACGCACCTCGGCGACCCACGCGGGACTGAAGACCAGGAACTGAGGTCCCTTCCCTGGCTGCTTCTCGGCGGCGAGTTCCGCCTCGCCCGCCTCTGGCACCAGACGGAAACGGGCCAGCCCCTGCCCGACTGTTTCGCGCGGCTGCGACAAGCTCCGACGGCGCCTCCAGGTGAAGGCCCTTGCCTGCTCAAGTGGGTGCTTATCACCCCCGCGATCTTCGCCCACGGCAGCCTCCCCGGTTGGTGCTGGAATGAAACTGATGGCCGTCCCGCGGGCGAGGTACGGCTCGCTGCTTCAAAGCGCAAGCCCAAACACGAATCCCTCCCCGGACGCGCCCAGTTGATCTCCTGGTGTATCGGACGTCCCCGCACTGTTTCGGGTTTCGATGTGGTCGAGGGCCGGGCCAAGCCCACCCTGCTCGCCGTGCCCGAAGGTGGCGTTTACTACTTCTTGTGCGAGAACCGCGCGACCGCGTGCGCCCTGGCGCAAAAGTTGCATTGGCAGCCACGCTCCGATTTCTACGGCGAGAAAGGTTGTGGCTACGGCCTAGTCAGCTTTGATGTCCAAATGCACCCGAACTCGCCCCCTCTCGCCGGGCTGGCGAAGGAGGTGTTTGGATGAACGGTCAAGACGATCTCGGGCAGACTCATCGTCTGCGAGCCGCGGGGACTTCCGCCTCTCCCAGGCAGCCCGCACAGTCCGAAGCTGAGCCAGGTTTGCTGAATGAGCAGCAACCGTCGGGCCGAGGGCCTGACCAACCGACGTCGCTGGACGTCCTGACCAGCGCTCAAGATCGCCTTATCCTCTAAGACTAAGTTATGACGAACACAATGAAACGACACCTCCTCACCCTTTACACCCGAACGCCGCTGCATGTCGGGTCCGGCACGTCAGTGGACGTGGTCGACCTCCCCATCATGCGCGAGCGCATCACCGGCTTCCCCGTCATCCCCGCCAGCAGCCTAAAGGGCGTCCTGCTGCAACAGGCGCGGGAGAAATGGGGTAGCCCGCGCAACGATAAGATCCCCGAAGAGGCCAAGCTCCTTTTCGGCGCCGTGGAAGAGATCAAGAACGCCGACGGCACCAAGCGGCAGGTTTCCAACGCCGGCTGCGTCCAGATCATGGAGGCCAAGATCCTCGCCTTCCCCGTTCGTTCACTGGCCGGCTGCTTCGCGTGGCTCACGTGCCCAGCCGCCTTGGACCGGTTCCATCGCGACACAGGTTTGCTCAGACACGCCGACGGAAAACCGCTTCCGATTCCGCAACCGCCCAAGGATAGAGCAGTCGCCGGTGCCGACCTAGTCGTCAACGGGCAGGTCATCCTTGAAGAGTACGCGCTGGCTCTGGAGGCCGCACTCAAGCCGGAAACCGACAACAGCAAGCTCGTGAGGGTGATGAAGGTGCTGACATTCGACCCGCTCTGGACCGACAATCTCGCAGCCCGCCTTGCCATCGTCCACGACGAAAACTTCCAGCACTTCGTCACCACCTGCACCGAAGTCGTCGCGCGGATCAAAGTGGACCCGGCCAGCCGCACTGTGGACGGCGGTGCGCTGTTCAACCAGGAAGACGTCCCGTGCGAAGCGCTGTTCTACAGCGTCCTCACTGTGCTGCTGCCGCACCGCGAGACCGAAGAGAAAGACCCAGCAAAGGCGCTCGATCTTGGCAACGCCAAACTGGTCGAGCTCTTGCCGGACGGCACAAACCCCAACCAGCCATCACGCATCCTGCAGATAGGCGGTGACGAAACCACCGGCCACGGTCTCTGTGACACCAAACGGGAGGAACTGAAATGAAGACCCTCGCGCAAATCCGAGCCGCAAACGCACTCAAAGCCAGCCGCGTAACAGGCATGGGCCTTGGTCAGAAAGGCGGGAACGCCTTGAGCGGTTTCCCGATGTTGATCAAGACCGACGGCCTCCTGGCCGCAACCGCGTTTGCTGTGGAATTGAACTCCAGGAGGCAGCCCAAACAGGAGGGCGCCCGGTTAATCATGGATGCCGTGGCCGAACATCTCGCGGCAGTGGAAATCTGCGAAGCCACCGTAGCGAGCGATCTCGTGGACGAACTCGCTTCAGCCGCTGACGCCTCCCAACTCCGCCGTGCCACCGCCGAGGCCCTGGCCTTTCTCAACTACCTCAAACGCTTCGTCGCCTGACCTATGCTTGCAGTCACCAAAGCTGTCGAAGCAGCGCTCAGCAGGGGCTGTGCCGCGTGGCAGCTACAACTGGACAAGTTCAGTTACCTTCGGAATGGAGATGCCACCAACAAGTCGAAGTCTCTTCAGGATGTAATCGAGACTTATGCCCGACAAACCAACGCGCACCTCGTCCCGATCTGCAGGGCACGGCAGGACTTTCTGGATGGCCTTAAGCGGCAGCACGGCA
>CAYPUR010000181.1:7755-9969 GCA_964413865.1 uncultured Verrucomicrobiota bacterium | reverse complement strand
TTCGATGACATCGGCTCCGCGTTCTTCAGAAGTTGGTGAGAAATGCGCGCTAGCCCGGCCGCACCTTGAACATGGGTTGGCCGTATTCAACCGGCTTGGCGTTGTCGACCAGGACCTTGCTGATCACCCCCTTGACCTCAGCCTTGATCTCGTTCATCACCTTCATCGCCTCGATGATGCACACCACCGTATCCGGCCCAACCTCAGTCCCCACCTCGACATAAGGCGCTGACTCGGGCGATGGCGCCCGATAGAATGTCCCGATCATGGGCGACTTGATTTCCGCGTCTGCGTTGAGGACGGGAGCAGCGGCGGGAAGAGAGGTCGGAACGGCACTGGGAATCGCGGCGTACACAGGCGCGGGAGCCGACTCATCGCAGGTGGGCGGCAGGCCGATAACGTTGGCGCCTCGCTTCAACCTGATCTTGAAGCCCTGATTCTCCATCTCAAACTCTGAAATGGAGTTCTTCCGCATTATCTCGATGACGGTCTTGATGTCTTTTAGATCCACAGCAGCCTCGCGGTTGGAAAACCTATCAAGCAAAAAAGCAGCAGTCGAAACTCGACCCTGCCTCACCAGTTTCTTATGTGGGCCGCGAGATTAATCAGCGTCCTGCGGCACGTCAAGCAAACTCTCAGTCGAGTTCAGACGGTCTGCGGCCTGGACAAACCGCATGTTTCAACTGAAAACAAGGCCCTGTTTGTTTGCGTTAACGATATTGGCCGCCTCCAGACCCAATAAGTACGATCCCACACCAAATCCCGAGATCTGACCCCGACAAACCGGTGCCAGAAGCGAACGCCGACGGAATCCCTCCCTCGCGTGAACGTTAGAAATGTGAATCTCAATGGTCGGTACCCCCGTCGCCACGATGCAGTCCCGCAAAGCCACACTCGTGTGAGTGTACCCCGCCGGATTGAATACAATCACATCGATCCTCCCTTTCGCCGACTGGATGATGTCCACCAACTCACCCTCCGAGTTTGACTGGCGGAACTCGACATCAATCCCCCGGTCCGCCCCTTTCCGCTTCACCATGGATTCAATGTCCGCCAGAGTTGTGTTCCCGTAGACCTCCGGCTCCCGTTGCCCCAACAGGTTCAAGTTCGGACCGTTCAAGAATAAGACCTTCATCGGAAAGCACGACCCTAAATCGACGAACGCCGGATGTCGATTTGATTTGCTGTGGGCAACCTTTGCTTGCGAGGAACTCCCGGTTCTGTAACCTGCGCACTGACAACACGCCTATGCCTATCTCCGTCTTCGAGCCCAAGCCGCTTTCAGGAACCGGAAGGAAACTCACACGCCGTCAGTTCTGCCGACGCGCCATGACCGTGATGGCGACGCCGTTGATCCTCCCGGCCTCCGTGCTCGGCCTGAATGGCACCGTCGCCCCGAGCAATCGGATCGTCTTTGGCTGCATCGGTGTCGGTTCCCGGGCGCGGCACGTGATGCCGAGTTTCCTGGCGCAGAAGGACATCGTCTTCGCCGCGGTGAGCGATTGCCGCGAAGACCGGCTCAAGTCGGCCAAGGCGATCATGGATACGCACTACGGCAATCAGGACTGCCGCATGTACCCGGATTTCATGGAATTGCTGGGGCGGAAGGGCATTGACGCGGTGTTCATTGCGATGGGGGATCGCTGGCACACGGCCGCCTCCGTGTACGCGGCGCGCGCCGGCAAAGACATCTACTGCGAAAAGCCAATCTCGATGACGGTGCGCGAGGGACGCGCACTGGTCGATGCCTGCCGTCGTTACGGCACGGTCTATCAGGCTGGGACGCAACGGCGTTCGACCGGTTCGTACCGGTTCGCCGCCGAGATGGTTCGACAGGGCCGGATCGGGCGCGTCCACACCGTCGAAATGCAGGTTTGGACAGGTCCGACCGTGCCGCACGACAAGCCGGCGCCGGTGCCGCAAGGCTGGGATTACGACCGTTGGCTCGGCCCGGTGCAGTGGCGTCCGTACGTGCCGGGCCGCGTCGAAGGGGCGAACTGGAACTACTTCTGGGACACGGGCGAGGGACCGGTGATCGGCATGGGCTGTCATTACACCGACCAGATGCAATGGGCGCTCGATCGCGATCACACAGGTCCGGTGGAATTCGAAGGGCAGTGCACCTGGCCCGACCCGGCGCAGTTCATGAGCGAGACGCCGGTGACCGCCGAGGTCCGCTGCCGCTACGCCGACGGCGTTGTTGGCGCGATGTAT
>CAYPUR010000181.1:0-7733 GCA_964413865.1 uncultured Verrucomicrobiota bacterium | reverse complement strand
AACCGACGCCGTCACCGCCAAACCCGAGTCCATCCTCAACCTGCGCGCCGCGGGCGGCAGCGACTGGGTCGATGCGGGCGATCACGTCCGCAACCTGCTCGCGTGCATTCGCAGCCGGCGTCCGACGATCTGTCATCCCGAGGCGGCTCATCGTGCCCAGACCATCTGCCAGGCCATCAACATCGGCCTGCGCCTCGGACGGACCCTGCGCTGGGATCCGGTCCGGGAACGATTCGACAACGAGGAAGCCAACCGGATGCTCTGGCGCGAGCCGCGGGCCCCGTGGGGCATTTGAACAAGCACGGTCAATCCCGATTCCATAGGCACACCATGAACAGAGTACGAATCGCAGTGATCGGATTGGGCTGGTTCGGGGAGAAGCATTGCGAGGCCCTGTCGGGCATTCCGCACGCGGAACTGCATGCGCTCTGCACCCGGACCGAGCCGCGGCTCAAGGCGCTGGCGAGGACGTTCGGCGTGCGCAAGACCTACACCGACTACCGGGCGTTGCTCGCGGATCCCGACGTGGACGCGGTGAGTGTGGTGACGATGTGGGATCAGCACGCGGCGCCGACCCTGGCGGCCCTCAAAGCGGGCAAGCACGTTTTCCTCGAGAAGCCGATGGCCTCGACCAACGCCGATTGCGAGCGGATCGCAAAGGCCGCCAAAGCCTCGTCGAAGCATTTCATGGTCGGCCACATCTGCCGGTTCAACCCGCGGTACGCGGCTGCGAAGGAGGCCATCGCGGCAGGCAAAATCGGAAGAATCGTGTCGATGTACGCGCGTCGGAACATCCCGGCCTGCGTGGGGCAATCCGTGCTCCCAAAGATCGGCCCGATCATCGGCGACGGCGTTCATGACACTGACCTGATGCTTTGGTACTCGGGGGCGAAAGTCGTGTCGGCGTACGCGCAGACCGTCAATGTCCGCAAGCTCAAGAACCCCGATCTGGGCTGGACGATGTATCGTTTCGACACGGGAGCGATTGGCGTACTTGAAGACACCTGGTTCCTGCCGGACACGACAGCCTTCCAGATCGACGAACGAATGGAAATCATCGGCACGGAAGGCTCGATCCACATCCACGAGACGCATCCGAACTTATCAATCTGTGACGCGACAGGGTGGCATTCGCCCGACACAACGTACTGGCCGTCTCTGCACGGGGTGCGTGCCGGCGCGCTGCGCGACGAGTTGAGCTATTTCCTTCAGTGCGTGCTTGAGGACCGCAAGCCGACCGTGATCACCCCGGAGGAATCGGCGGCCGCGGTGCGCGCCTGTCTGGCGGCGGAGGCCTCCGCGGCCACAGGCAGGATTGTCAGGTTGAAGTGATTGGGAGACGTGACATAAGGTTGACGCGTATGCGCGGCCGCAGGATGAGATCGTGCCCTCGCGCTCCGTCCAACAGAGAGATTGGCGCCGACTCACGTCGGCGGCTGCGGCGTTCACGTATACCAACCAATTCACGAAGCAACGCGTTGCTTGCCACTTTTCACTCACCACTCATCACTCCTCACTCCCATGCGCCAATTCCATCACATCGGACTGCCCACCGACGAACGCCAGGCGGGCGAAACTTACGTGCCGGCAAGCAAGGTCTGGGTCACCGACCCGCTTAAGCACAAGTACAGGGTCGAGTTCCTGCGCTACGAGCCGGACTCGCCCGTCAAGGGCGTTGTGCGGGATTTGCCGCACATCGCCTTTCGCGTCGACAGCCTCGAAGCGGCCATCGCGGGCGAGAAGGTGGCGCTCGGCCCGTTTGAAGCCATGCCCGGATTGAGGGTCGTTTTTGTGGAAAAGGACGGCGCCGTGTTCGAGTTCATGGAATTCGCCGGTGGACCCGGCGCCGCGGAGTGGGGCAAGTGAAAGAAACCGCGCCGTGTGGCGCCGCACGGCCCTGCGCGGCCCTCGGGGATTCGTCGCTGGCCGGGCTGATTCCGGGCCATTGCATTGCAGAGAAACGAGCACATTGATGACTATGAGACTCAAACCACTCCCGTCCGCAGAATACGCCAAGCGCGTCAGCAAGCTGCAGATCGAATTGAAGCGAGCCGGCCTCGATTGTCTGGTCGGCTACAGCAGCGAGAGCGAACCCGGGGCCACGCGGTATCTGGCGGGCTTCTGGCCCTTCTTCGATTTCGCGGCGATCGTTGTGCCTTCGGAGGGGCAGGCCTTGCTCGTCACGGGGGGTCCGGAGTCATTCGAGTTTGCCCGGCGATTCTCGAAGTCGGCCCGCATCGGGATCAATCCGCTGCTGGTCGAGACCTCCGCCCCGGAGTGGGTGCCCAAGGTGCACGGCGAGAGCTTCAAGACCCTTTTGCCGGCCGCGTGCGGAGGGGTGCCCAAGCGGGTCGGCCTGGCCAACTGGAACATCTTCCCGCGGGTCGTTTTCGAGGACCTCAAGTCGGCGGCGCCGAAGGCGGAGTTTGTGCCGGCGGACGATCTCTTGCTTCGGGTGCAGATGATCAAGAGCGACGCGGAGATCCCTTACATCCTCGATGCGTATCGCATCACGGAAGCGGCGATGAAGGCCGCGCTGCGCGCCGCGAAACCGGGCGTGCGCGAGTGGGAACTCGAAGCCATCGCGCGTTCGAAGATGGTGCTGAGCGGCGCCGAGGGGATGTCCTATCCCGCCTGGGTGTGTTCGGGACCGAACACGCCGCTGAGCTTGTGCCGCTCGACCGACCGCGCGATCCGGGCGGGCGAGTTGGTGCAATTGACATTGGGAGCGAAATACATGGGCTACTGCGGCAACATGTGCCGTCCGTTCGCCATCGGGACCATGCCCAAGGGGGCGCGACGGCTGGCCGAGGTGGCGCTCGAGGCCATGAACTACGCCCTGGATAACATCCGTCCGGGCGTGCGCGGATGCGACATGTTTGACGGGTACCAAAGCATTCTTGCCCGGCACGGCTGCGAGGAGTTCACCTTGTACGGCCCCGCCCACGGAACCGGCAGCTCGGAGGTCGAAGGACTCTGGCTCTCGAAGAGCGCGGATTTCGTCATCGAGCCGAACATGCTGTTCAACGTGGATATCTGGCTCTCCGACGGCAGATACGGCCTGCGCTACGAAGACGGCGTCCTGGTCACCAGGACCGGCCTGCGCCAACTCAACAGCCACCGGCGCGAGGTGATTGTCTTGCCGTGAATCCGCATCCGCAACACGACCCGTCTGTGTCGGCCATCCGTGCCGCGGTCAACCGGCGCGCGGACGAGATCATCGCGTGGACGCGGAGGTTCGTCAGTTTCCCGAGCGAGAACCGGCCGCCTCAGGGCCTCGAGGCCGCGGCGCAGAAGTGGATCGCCGCCGAATGCCGCGCGCGGGGATGGGATGTGGATGTGTTCTCGCCTCTGGCGGTGCGCGGGATCCGCAAGCACCCGTCTTGGATCGAGGGGCGCCATTACCCGCAAGGCCGCGACAACGTCGTCGCCCGCTGGCGCGGGTCAGACCGGGGCCGGTCCATTCTGCTCAGTGGCCACGCCGACGTGGCGCCGTCCGAGCCTGCCCAATGGAAAACCTGTCGTCCGTACAAGCCCGTGGTGAAGAACGGGCGGCTTTACGGGCGCGGGGCGGCGGACATGAAGGGCGGTCTGGCGGCCATGTTCTGGGCCATGCGCATCCTGCAGGAAATCAGGTGCCGGCCCAAAGGCGATATCCTGTTCGAGAGCGTGGTCGACGAGGAATTCGCCGGCGGCAACGGGACGCTCGCCGCCCGCTTGCGCGGATACAATGCCGATCTTGCGCTGGTGAGCGAGCCGACGCGGATGGAGATTTGCCCGGCGTGTCTGGGGGCGTTTTTGGGTGACCTGACGCTTGCGGGCCGCGGCGGCATGGCCTACATGGGCAAGGCGATCGCCAATCCTCTCAACGGCGCATCCCGGGCGATTGCGCTCTTTCGGAAGTGGCAAACCCGGTGGCGCGCCCAGAACCGGCATCCGCTCTTCGCGGCGCCCGACAAGCGACTCAACGTCCTGCCGTGGCACATCACGACTGAGAAACCGGGCGAATTCACCCAGATGGGCACGCCGTTGCTCGCCAGGATCGCGTGGATAGTCTGGTGCCACCCCGGCACGACCGAGAAGGAGTTGTGGCGGCGGTTCCGCGCGTTCTGGAAAGGCGAGTCCGCTCGGGATCCCGCTCTGCATCCGTTCAAGGTGGAACTGGAACGGACCTATCATTTCGTGGCGCCCTGGGAGACGCCCGTATCGAGTGACGCCGTCAAGGCGGTCGTCGAGGCGTTCGATCGCTACTCGCACCGCAAGCCGGGCCTCGGCGGCGCAGCCTTCTCGTGCGACCTCGGGATCTACGGCGCGGTGGGTCGGATGCCGGCAATCCTGCTCGGCCCGCGCGGGGACAATCTCCACGCGCCGGATGAATGGGTCGAGATCGAGGACATTCTGACTCTGACCGGCATTTTCGCGACCCTGGCAGCGGGATGAGTTGGCCTGCCCGCACGCAGGCCGCCTGCCCGCACGCAGCAGGGCTTCCAGCGCCGCGTGGCCTATTCGTTTCCCTCGCTGAACGCTCCTACTCGACCTCGACTCGGTAGAACACCTCCGGCCCTGGGCCCGGGCTGATGTCGTGAAAGGTGTTGAGCGGCGGCGTGGCGGCGAGATTGGCGCCCACGGCGGTGAAGGCGGTCCGCGGGGAATCGCCGCGGAGGACGCGATACGTGCGGTTGGTCGCGCTAGGCCATTCGAGTTCGAGACCGCGATCCGATGCGGCGCAACTCACCCGGCTCACACGGAGAAGAGACTCGGCATTTCCGGGATCCGTCCCGGCCACAGCTTCCGCCCAATTTGGCATGCCGTCGCCGTCGTCATCGATCGACCCGTGCCGGACGTCCCAGATCACAACCTCGGTCCATGAGTCGGTTTGATGGACGATGCGGACGTTCCAGCCGTAGTCGCCACCGACGCTGCCCGGTGCGCCGTCCCCGCCTGCCAGGCCCAATCCGGATTCAAAGAAGTTCGTGCGATAGGCGATCAATTCGTTGGTGCCGACGAACGAGCGCGTCGCGATGACGGTTTGGAGGGGTGTGCCCGCCGAGCAGCCCGGCCCGAGCACGCCGTAAGGTTCGGTCGACGGCAGAACCGCGCTCGCATCCCAGTGCCGTGTGCCCCAGAGATTGGCGTCAAGCCGTTCGACGCCCGGATAATACCCCCGCCCATCGGAAAACTGCGTCACCGCGGGCCGCCCGGCGAACACCGCGGACTCGAAACAGAACGGCGGTTCGAGTTTGTAGGCTGTCGTCGGCCATCGGCTGAAGGGCGCGTCGCGCATCGAACCCCTGCTGAAAACAATGCCGCGTTCGGTGGAGACGCCGCGTTCGAGCCAATAGGGATCGAAATCGGGCTCCGGATGCGCATCGACAACGAGCAGCTTGCCCTTCGGGCCGAAGGAGGGCGGATCGTGGAGGTAATCCGCAATGCTGTTGTCCCAGTACCGGTCGTTTTGGTACCAGACGACCAGGCCCGTGTTCGCCGGGCCGAAGCGGAACCGCGTGTCGCCAAGCGCCGCATCGTAGCCTCCCGAAGCGCTGGTGTTGCGCCACTGGAGGTAATAATTGTGCGTGAGCCCGTATCGCTGCCGGCCGTGCGGCTGGCCAGGCGGCGACAGCGGGATATCCGGCAGTTCAATCTTCACGCCGCGGACGAGGTCGGGCGCGGATGGGAAGCGGCTGGCCTGGCCGATTCTGGCTGTATAAACCTGCCGCGGATCGGTCACCAGGAGCGGACGCAGCCAGCCCCATTGATCGAGGTGCATCGGGTCCAGCGCGCCCGGCCGAAAGCCCAACGGAAAGCCCGCCCAACTGTCGGCCATCAGGGTCCAGAACCCGGCCGAGGTCTGGCCTTCGCCATAGGTGTAGAGATCGATTGCGCCCAGGTTGTGGCCAAACTCGTGCGCAAGCACGCCAATGCCCGCGTTTTCCGGCATCATGATGTAGGAATGAGCCGACACGCCCGGCACGATTGGATACGGCCAGGCCAGCGTCCAGGAATGCGACCAGATGCCCCCTTCGCCGTAACCGGTCCGGTTGAGCAGACGGGGATGGTCCTCCTCGCCCATGCCGGCGTGGATGATCCAGAGACGGTCGAGGACGCCGTCGCCGTCCTGGTCGAACGATGCCCAATCCAAGCCGGGGTAAGCGGCTTTGGCGCTTTCGAGGGCGTCGGCCACAAGGGAGCGCACATCGCCCGCGCCCGGAATCGCTCCATGGTGTGCGGGCCGCAGGGAGCACGACCTCGCCCCGGGCAGCGCGTCGGCCCCGTAATGCCAAATGGAGTGCGGCACCTGCACCCACCCCAGGACAGTGCCGGAGATCGTGTACGCGCCGCCCGAAAGGTCCTCGTAATAATCGCGAACGGACATCGCGGTGAAATCCTCACGCACGGCCGATCCGTCCTGCCGGACGAAATCGAGCACAATGCCGTTGCCGAAAATGATGTTGCTGTAGTAGCTGGCCGAGAAGTCGGGCACCCAGATCATCGTCGCGGACGGATCGTTCGTGCCTGCCGGCCTGGGAATCTGATTGTGCAGCGGGCCCTGATAGGTGAAGTCCGTGGGGCCGGCGAGGCCATGCTTATCCGCGAAAAACCGGGACGCCGCGCTGTTGGCCACGTCGACTCCGTCGAACTCGCTGTCGTCGCATAGGCCCAGCGGATCCCAGGTCGAGACGCCGGGCGTCCACGTGTAGGTGCTGGTGCCCGCAAACTCGACCAGAATCACCAGGACACGGTCTTCGCCGCTCTTGCCGAACAGATCAATCCCCTCGCCGCGCGTCGGCGCCGAATCGCTCATCGTGCGGGCGGCGCGCCGGGCCCTCTGCGCTTCGAGCCGCTGCTCGATGCGCGCCCGTTCCAGCGGGTTGGGCATGTCGATTTCCGATCCGAATCTGCCCGCCGCCTCGCGCGAGGCCGATCCGGAGCCGTCCACGGGTGGACTTGGCCGGCACACCGGGCTTCGATCAAGGCCGAGCGCAAGCAGCAGCGGCAGCAAAACACACCGAAGGGCCGTGCCAATGCCGGCTCCGCCGCGCCGCGCTGGCAGGATCGCGACACCATCCTGGCAACGTGGGTTTGACACGGAGCGACAAGTCTTCATAGGAACCGTCGGCGATTCCGAAGGAGACCGGCCCTTCCGTCAAGGGCGAAGGCTCTGGGGCAGGATCTGCACCCAGAGGTACCGTTGGAGCCCTGCGTTGTAGGTGACGCCCAAGCGATAACATCGTTTGGAATGCGTGAAGACGGCGCCGCGACGGGCGATATCCTTCGACCACGCAGGCCGTCCCTCGGCATCGAGGCCGACAAAGAACTCGCAGGCAATCCGTTCGCGCAACCCGTCTCGCGGGGCGCGCGCAAGCATCATGCGGTCAGCCGGCTCGTACGCGCTGCATCCATCGGGCGAATCGATGTAGACGAAGTCGTCGCGCGCCCCGGCGTATGCGCGTCCGAAGTTCAGAAAGGTCGGACAGCCGAAGCGGGTGGTGAACTTCCAGTTGGCCCAGGTCCGGGTTGCGCCGTGGTCGCCAGACCATGCCATTCGGGCCGAGGCCACGCCGGTTCGGGATCCGCGGCTGCCAGCCGGATGTCGAATGCCAGCACTAGCCCGCATCTTTCACACCCCGATAGGGCACAGGGCGGTCGGACCTCGCCAGATGACTGCTATGCGGGTTAGAAAGCAAAACCGCGCCCGAACGGAGGGAGGGAACCGGGCAACAGAGTGTCGCCGC
>CAYPUR010000180.1:0-9978 GCA_964413865.1 uncultured Verrucomicrobiota bacterium | reverse complement strand
TGCATACAACGACCAAGGCCGCGAGAATGTAAACAACCGCCATAAAGGGAACAACAACTTCAGAACCGCTGGCAATTCTCTTCTGTCCACTCACCATCGGAAGGAACACTCTGCCCAGGAACCGTTATGCACGAACATCAGGCCGCACCCGCATTTACCAATCGCCTGGCTCGCGCCCAGTCGCCTTACCTGCTCCAGCACGCGCACAATCCTGTGGACTGGTTCGAGTGGGGCGACGAGGCCTTTACCAAGGCGCGCCAGGAGGACAAAGTCGTCTTCCTCTCGGTCGGCTACTCGACCTGCCACTGGTGCCACGTGATGGAACGTGAGTCGTTCGAGACCGAAGCCGTCGCGAAAGTCCTCAATGACCACTTCGTCTGCATCAAAGTGGACCGCGAGGAACGCCCGGACATCGACCGCGTCTACATGACATTCGTACAGGCGACCACCGGCGGCGGCGGCTGGCCCATGAACGTCTGGCTAACGCCCGATCTGAAACCGTTCTTCGGCGGAACGTATTTTCCCGTCGAGGATCACGATGGCCGGCGCGGGTTCCTGCCCGTCCTCGGCGCCATCGTCGAGGCGTGGAAAACGCAGCGCGAACAAGTCCGGGCATCGAGCGCGGACATCACCCGCGGGCTGCAATCGCTTGTTGCGCGAAGCGACTCCACATCGCGCCCGCTGGAAGCGTCGTTGCTCGACGCCGGGTATGCCGAAATCAGGTCGAGTCATGAACCGCGCTACGGCGGGTTCGGCGGCGCGCCCAAGTTCCCGCGGCCGGTCGCGTTGAACTTTCTGACGCGCCACTATGCGCGGACGGGATCGAGAGACGCGCTCGAGATGACGCTGTTCACGCTCCGCCAGATGGCCGGAGGCGGTCTCCACGATCACATTGGCGGCGGCTTTCACCGGTATTCCGTGGACGAGCGCTGGCACGTGCCGCATTTCGAGAAGATGCTTTACGATCAAGCGCAACTGACTTGCGCCTATCTCGACGCCTGCCAGATCACGCAGGACGCATTCCATGCCGACGTTGCGCGCGACATTCTCGATTACGTCCTGCGCGACCTGACCGGTGAACGCGGCCAGTTCTATTCCGCCGAGGACGCCGACAGCCCCCAACCGGAGGATCCCGCCCGGAAGGCCGAAGGCGCGTTCTACGTCTGGGAGGCCGCCGAAATCCGCCAGGCGCTGGGCGAGACAACCTCGCGGGTGTTCAACGATTACTACGGCGTCCTGCCCCAAGGCAACGTGCGGAACGATCCGCACGGCGACTTCCCCAACAAGAACGTGCTGATGGTTTCGCGGGATCTGGACGAGACCGCGAAACGGTTTCACCTGCCGCCCGACACGGTGCGGGCGCTCCTGGCCGCGGCGCGTCAGACGCTCTTTGAATTGCGCGCCAGACGCCCGCGTCCGCACCTCGATGACAAGACGCTCACCGCGTGGAACGGCTTGATGATCTCCGCGTTCGCTCGGGCCGCGCAAGTGTTGGACGAGCCGCGCTATCTCGAAGCGGCCCGGAAATCGGCGGCGTTTCTCCGCGCCGAGCTCTATCGAGCCCACACCGGCACGCTGCTGCGCCGGCATCGGCAAGGCGACTCCGCCATCGATGGCTTTCTGGATGACTACGCGTTCCTCATTCAGGGCTTGTTGGATCTGTACGAGGCCGGATTCGACCCAGCGCACTTGCGCTGGGCTGTGGCGCTCCAGGAGAGGCAGAACACACTGTTCTGGGATGCCACTGGAAAGGGCTACTTCAGCACCACGAACGCCGACCCGAACCTTCTGCTGCGCATCAAGGACGACTACGACGGCGCCGAGCCATCGCCCAATTCAATCGCCGCGCTCAACCTGCTGCGCCTGGCCGAGATGACGGCCAATCCGGATTTCCGCGCTCGGGCGTGCGCCACCTCGAGCGCGTGTCTTGCGCGACTCGAGCGGGCGCCGTCCGCGATGCCGCAGATGCTCGTGGCGCTCGACTTTCAATTGAGCAGGCCGCGCCTGATTGTCATCGCAGGCCAAGCCGACGCGGACGACACGCGGGCGATGCTCCGCGCCGTTCACCGCGCGTTCGTCCCGAACAAGATCGTGTTGCTGGCCGATGGCGGCGAGGGACAACGGATGTTGGCCGGCTGGCTTCAGTTCCTGAAGGGCGTCAAGCCGCTGAACGATGCCGCCACGGCCTACGTCTGCGAGAACTACGCCTGCCAGTCGCCGCTGACCGACCCCGACCGCCTGGCTGACCAACTGCGTCCCAACCATCCTTCCGAAGAGAACTAACTGCCGGCTGGACATTGTGGTGCGGGGCGGTAGGCTGGGCGTCATCCTATGCGAGCGATCGGCTGGCTGGTGTTGATGGTCGTGCTCACCGGGTGCGTCTCGATGAGCAACGACCCGGGCGTGGACGTGGCCCTGGTCGACGTCAGGGTGAGCGGTGCGACGCTCTGGGAAACCACGGCCGAGTTCGTCGTCAGGATCGATAACGAAGCGCCCGAACCCGTGGTATTGGACGGTGCGGTCCACAAGATCTTCCTCAACGGGCGCTACGTCGGCAAGGGCCTCAGCAACGAGCGCGTGGAGATTCCGCGGCTCTCTTCAACCACGCATGCGATCACGGTTCACCTGCGCAATCTCTCGATGGCAGCCCGCGTGCGCGAGTTGATCGAAGGCCGTGCGCTCGATTACCGGATGGAGAGCGTGGTCTACCTCGCAAGCGGGATGGGGCGGCGAGGCGTGCGGACGCTGAAAGAAGGCACGCTGGATCCAGCGATGGGATCAACCCGCACGGGGCCGTAGAGTGGCATTCACCACTGCCGCAGGCGATAGTAGGAGCTTTGCTTCAAGCTTGAGGCGGATGAATCCGTCCACTCGATGTCCGGGATGATCGGGCTGACGGGGGCAAACGGGTCGCCCACAGCCGGCGTCGACTCAACCTGAAACACGCGCCCCTGCCCCGGCCACATCAGCCGGACTCCACCGCCTTCTCCGTGCTCCAGGCTCAGCGACACTCGATCCGGTTTTGGCGGCGCCGCGACGTCCGTCACCACGAACAGCCCGTCCAGGCCGAAATCGGCCAGGTCTTCGAGGGGTTGAAAGGGCTGGACCAAATCGAGGTTGTGCGCGACGACATAGCCGTGGTCGCTCAGCAGCGCGCCGTCCATGATCGGTCCCATCGTCCTGCTGGTGAACATGGATTCGGTCGAAAACCACACCTCGCCGCTCGGCCAGACAAAGAACGCATCGAGTCCGGGGTCGGCGGCCTGCTCTTCGGGCTCAAAAGCAGCCAGCAGCTCCTTGGCGGCGCGGGTGACGTTCCCGCGACTGGAGAGGATGTCGCCGGGGCGCAGCAGGACGCCCAGACGCTCCGAGAACGACTCACGGAGGATGGAAAACAGGATCTCGCCATCGTCCATCACCTGGACACCGTCCAGGCCGAGATCAGGCAGCAGCGGCATCAGGCCGAATGAAGCCATCAGGTCGCCATTGCGTCTGACGATGCGTCCGTGGTCCGACACCAGATCCCCATCGCCGATCGCCCCGAGCGTCGGGCTCGTCTGCGCCTCGCTGAACGAGAACCAGACCTCGCCCCCGGGAGCGATCGTGAGGGCGTCAAGCGCAAGCGCTTCCTTCGGTTCCGCCCATCCCAGAGCGGCGGTCAACTGGGCGTTTGTCTTCACCCGGCGTCCGGAGTCGGCCAGGACATCGCCGCCGGATATCCGAGGTTGGATGTCCGGTTGAAGGCCGGGCGTCATTCCATGCGTCGTCGAGAACCAGAGTTCGCGCACGGGGGCCGCCCGCAGTTCGAGCAGCAGCTTGGACATCGGCGTGCTTTCCGCCTCCTGCACATCGGCGGCCCACATCGGCCAAAGCCGCGTTGGCGGTCCCGGCATGTTGGTCAGGCTCATGGTGCGCGGTCCGCCGAACGTCCCTTTCGCGTCCACATCGAGCCGCAGTTCCTGACGCAAGGCAACCTCGCCGCCCATCTGGTAATCGCCTTCCCCGCTGAGTTCGTAATCCGTGCCGCTGAAGAACCGGATATCGAAGAGATGATAGCGGTTGAACATGGGATGTTCCTCGACCAGGACCAGATCGAAACCACCGTGCAAAGGCCACCTGATCGTAGGCCGCCCGCACATCTCACAATCGTCCGTCCACGAACTGCCGTCGATCAACCGATACTGCCAGCGCGCCAACTCCCGCACGGCAGCCAGGCGCAGCACGCACGTGCCGGGCATCGCCCCGTCGGCAGCCTTGCCCTTCAGGACCATGTCAATGTCAGGGGTCCACGGTTCAGCCGGCAGCTCGTCGCTGGCCAGATGCAGGGTGGTTTCGCCAAACTGCACGTCGAGGTCCATGCGCATCCGGTTGAACCGGGCACTCCGCCCGAAAGTCCCGCTGCCCCGCAGGATGGCCGGGTGCGGCGTGTCCATCAGGATCTCGAGTCGGAGGTCTGAAATCCGGTAGTTTTCCCAGTCCAAGGGCGACACCTGGGGGGTCATCGAGAACCTGCCACGGACGCGGTAAGGCCCTTGAATGTTCGAAGGATCGTCAGTCGGCTGCACCTCGAACGCGCTCGATCGGACGGCGCGGTAGGCGAGTGGTTCGACTTGGGCCAGCGGCTGGAACAACACGGGGCCAAACCCGAGCAGCAAGGCGCACAATTGCGGAAAGGTCGAGGCACGGTTCATGGTGTTCTTGTCAGGCTTTGTTTGTGGCAGTGTCATTGGCAAGACACCTGTTTCATACCACATCCCTGCCCGCGCCGCCAGCGCGCAAAACAGGAACGGGAGTTCCTGACTGGAAAGCGCGCCGTTTGGCGCGCCCGGCAGTGGCAGTGGGACCGCGTTTTGCCTCGACGCACGGCGTCGGGAACGCGAAGGTGCGCGGCGTCAACCCGCCCGATGCAACGCAGAGTTCGATGATCGGCAGGCACAACCAATCCGAACAAGCGAACGAGAGGATGGATGGCACGGCTCCAGCGTCCGATGCGGTGGCTCGAGTGGCGCACGCGCCTTCGGGGCCGGACCGGGCACGTGTCTACCAAGCCCGCGAAGTGACCAAGGTCTATGGCTCGGGTCCCGCCGAGGTGCGTGCCCTGGCGGGGATCGATCTGGACCTGTTCGAAGGCGAGTTGGTGGTGCTGCTTGGGCCGTCAGGCAGCGGAAAGACCACACTGCTCAACAACCTTGGCGGCCTTGACCTGCCCACGGCCCGCACGCTCGAGTATCGCGGCGTCGACCTGACGGCGGCAGACGAGCAGCAACTCACGCGTTTCCGCCGCGAATGCGTGGGTTTCATTTTCCAGTTCTACAACCTGATCCCGAGTCTGACGGCGCGCGAGAACGTCGCCCTCATCACCGAGATCGCCACCGATCCGATGCTGCCGGAGGCCGCCCTTGAACTGGTCAGCCTCGGGGCGCGTCTGGACCATTTCCCGGCGCAGCTCTCGGGCGGCGAGCAACAGCGTGTGGCGATTGCCCGCGCCATCGCCAAGCGTCCCGCCGTCCTGTTGTGCGACGAACCGACCGGCGCCCTCGATGTGCGCACCGGCGTTGTGGTTCTCGAAGCGATTGCGCGGGTCAACCGCGAACTGGGGACTCTCACCGTCATCATCACCCACAATGCCGTCATGGCGGACATGGCGGACCGGGTGATCTTTCTGTCGGACGGACGCGTTCAGCAGATCCGGCGCAACGCCAGGCGCGCCCCGGTGAACAGCCTGAAATGGTGATGGGATGCTGCCGTGTCTTGACCGCAAACTGATCCGCGATCTGAACCGGCTGTGCGGCCAGGCCGTGGCCGTCGCGCTTGTCATGGCCTGCGGGCTGGCGATGATGATCATGGCGCGCAGCCTGATACGGTCGCTTGAAGCGGCGCGTGACGACTACTATCAGGACCACCGCTTTGCGCAGGTGTTCGCGCATCTCAAACGCGCCCCGCATTCCATCGCCGGCCTGGCAGCCAGGATTCCGGGTGTCGCCCGCGCGCAGGCGGACATCTCCGTGCAGGTCACCCTGGACATTGCCGGCCTGGATGAACCGGCCAGCGGCACCGTCCGTTCGCTTCCGGCAGTTGGCCAGCCTGAGTTAAACCGCCTTTTCCTGCGCGCCGGACGCTGGCTGAGACCGGGACGGCATGGCGAGGTCCTTGTCGGCGAAGCGTTCGCCAATGCCAACCGGATTCGTCCGGGCGATTCGATCATCATGGTGCTGCACGGCCGGCGCGAGGTGTTGGACGTCGCCGGAATCGTTCTCTCGCCCGAGTTCATCTTCGAATCGCGGCCGGGCACCCCTCTGCCCGACAGCCGCGCCTACGGCAGCTTCTGGCTCCCGTACGCCGATTTGGCGGCCGCCTTTCGCCTCGATGGCGCCTTCAATTACATGGTCCTGGCTCTCGAACCGGGCGCGTCCGAACGCGCTGTCATTGCCGAATTGGATCGGCTGCTCAGACCTTACGGCGGACGGGGGGCTTTTGGCCGCGCCGAGCATCCGTCGCATATCCGAGTCCTGGACGAAATCCGGGTGCTGGCCACAATGGCCGTCGCCTTTCCCATCGTCTTTCTCGGTGTCGCGGCTTTCATGACCAATGCCATCCTCTCGCGCCTGGTCGATCTCCAGCGGGAGCAGATTGCGATTCTCAAGGCCTTCGGCTTCACCAACCGACAGGTCGCCGCCCACTATTTCAAGTTCGCGCTCGTGATTGTTGCCGGCGGCACGGTGACCGGCGCGATCGGAGGGGCTCTTCTGGGCCACTGGCTGGTGGGACTTTACCACAACTTCTTCCGGTTCCCTGAGCTGGCGTTCCGTCTGGACCGCCCGGCTCTGCTGGCTGCGCTGGCCGTGAGCGCGGCGGCGGCGGTGACGGGCGTGTTTGGCGCCGTGCGGCGCGCGGCACGCCTGCCTCCTGCGGAGGCCATGCGTCCCCAACCGCCCGCCTCGTACCGCCCCGCCTGGATCGAGCGCAGCGGGATGGCACAGCAACTTTCCACGACCTTCCGCATCGCGATGCGCAATCTCGAGCGTCGTCCGATGCGGGCGCTGTTCACATGCGCGGGCCTGTCATTGGCCACCGGCATACTCATTGTGCCCAATTGTTTTCGAGACGCTGTGGCCGAGGTCCTCGATTACCAATGGCACGTCGTCCAGCGCCAGGACATGAGCGCCGGCCTGATCGAGCCTGCCAGCCTTGCCGCCCGCCATCCTCTGCGGCAATTGCCGGGCGCGGTCAGCGTCGAACCCGTTCGCAATGTCGCGGTCCGCCTTCGCTTCGGACACCGGCATCGGCAGTTGGTCCTGCGCGGCCTGCCGGCGAAAGGCCTGCACGACCGCATTATCAATCCCGACTACCAGACCATCATCCTGCCACCGCAGGGGCTGGTGCTGTCCGCGAAGCTGGCGCAGATTCTCGGCGCCAAGGTCGGCGATCAGATCATAGTCGAAGTGCTCGAGGAACGGCGCCCTGTGCGCTCGGTTCCGCTGGTGCGACTGGCGGAGGACTTCGCGGGCCTGGCCGCCTACATGGAACGGTCGGCCCTCAATCGCATGTTGGGCGAGGGCGACGTGATCAATGGGGCCACCTTCCGCGTCGATCCCGGCCATCGCGCCGCGTTTCTCCACGCGCTGAAAGAGACGCCGCGGGTCAACTGGGTGGCGATCAAGGACTCGATGCGCGCCAACTTTCGGCAGACGACCGCGGCAAGCATCAACACCTTTCAGATGATTTACCTGGTGTTTGCCACGGTGGTAGCCTTCGGCGTGGTCTACAACAACGTCCGCATCTCGCTTGCCGAACGCGCCCGCGAACTGGCCACGCTTCGAGTGATCGGCTTCTCCCGCCGCGAAGTGGGCGGCGTCCTGGTCACCGAGCTCGTCCTCCTCGCCCTGATCGCTGTTCCGTTCGGACTCCTGCTCGGCTCGGGCTTCGCCGCCGGCATTGTCAGGGCCATCAATACCGAGACCGTCCGTCTGCCCGTGGTGCTGACGATGGGGAATTTCGGGTTCGCGGTGCTCGTGGTCTCGGTCGCTTCGGCACTTTCCGCCATCTTTGTCTTACGCCAACTCCACCGCCTTGACCTTGTTGGCGCGCTCAAAGCCCCTGAATAACCCATCGAATGGAACCTCCCAAGTCAACCGATTCCCGTCCTGCCTCCGCATCCGCCACCCCGAGCCGGGCCAACCGCGCGAACCAGCGCGCTCGCCAATGGCTGCCGTATCTGGCCGGATTGCTTCTCGTCGGGGCGCTGCTCTTCGCCCTGTGGCCCCAGCCAGTCCGCGTCGAGGCCGCGCCCGCCGTCTGGGGACCGCTGCGCGTCAGCGTCAACGAAGAGGGCAAGACCCGGGTTCGCCATCGCTATGTGGTCTCCGCCCCCGTTGCCGGACACCTGCGGCGCACGGTTCTGAAGGCCGGCGCGGCGGTCGAAGCGGGAGTCACGGAGATCGCGGTCATTGACCCGCTTGCCGCTGCTCTTTTGGATCCGCGCAGCCGCGCCCTGGCCGAAGCGCGGCGTGACACGGCGGCTGCGAACCTCGAAAAGGCGCGCGAGGCCCACCGCTTTGCATCGAGTGAACTGCGTCGCGCCGAACCCCTGGCTCGCGAACAGGCCATCTCACCCCAGGAACTCGAATCCGCCCAGTGGCGCCAAGCCTCCGCGAGCCGGGACGAATCCGCGGCGGAGAGCGCCCTGCGGGTGGCCGAGGCTGAATTGGCGGTCTTTGCCACGGCGGGATCGGGATCCGATCCCGGGACCAACTCCCCGTTGACCGTTCTGGCGCCGGCCACAGGCCGCGTGCTGCGGGTGTTCGAGGAAAGCAGCCGGGCTGTGTCGGCGGGGACACCGATTCTTGAGATTGGGGATCCGAACGATCTCGAAGTGGTGATCGACGTGCTCTCGCGCGACGGAGCGGTTGTCGATCCGGACACTCGGATTGAGCTCGAACACTGGGGCGGCCCGGAGACCCTTGAAGCGCGGCTGCGCCTGGTGGAACCGGCGGCATTCACGAAAGTCTCCGCCCTGGGGGTCGAGGAACAGCGGGTGAATGTGATCGCCGATCTCATCACGCCCGCGGCCCGCCGCGGCCAGCTTGGCGACAACTTCCACGTCGAGGCCCGGATCATCGTTTGGGAGACCAATCGCACGCTGAAGGTGCCGTCGGGCGCCCTGCTCCGGAGGCAGGCGGACACCTGGGCTGCGTTCGTGGCCGCAAACGGGCGGGCTCGGGAGAGGAGACTGGAAGTGGGACGGTCGAACGGAATCGAGACTGAGGTTCTCGCAGGCCTACAGGAGGGGGATCGGGTGATCGTGTATCCCGGTGACCGGGTTCGTGCGGGTGACCGGGTCAAGCCGATAACCTACTGAGCGGCGGAAGAAAAATTTGGCGACAACCTACTCTCGCGCAAGCTATACAAGCACTACCATCGGCAAAGCGGTGTTTGACGGCCGAGTTCGGGATGGGATCGGGTCGGACCACCGTTTTATGGTCACCAAAAAAATCACAAAGATCTCGCTCGCCTGCCCGTTGAATCCGCAGGGCTGATCTCTGAAAACCACATACAGGCCGCCGAAAGGCAATTGCGCTTCGCGCGTCGGTTAAAACTGCTCAATCCTCATGGAGGATTAAGCGATCAAGCCTCACGACCAATTAGTATCAGTCCGCTGAACGCGTTGCCGCGCTTACACGCCTGACCTATCAAACCGGTAGTCTACCGGCGGTCTTTAGGGGCAAAACAATCCTTGCGAATTGCCTGCCCAGGGAAACCCTATCTTGGGAAGAGCTTGGCACTTAGATGCTTTCAGCGCTTATCTCGTCCGCACGTGGCTACGCAGCGATGCCCCTGACGGAACAACTGCCACACCAGAAGTGCGTCATTCCCGGTCCTCTCGTACTAGGGAATGAACCCCTCAAGTTTCCTCCGCCCACAGTGGATAAGGACCGAACTGTCTCACGACGTTCTGAACCCAGCTCGCGTACCGCTTTA
>CAYPUR010000179.1:5654-10063 GCA_964413865.1 uncultured Verrucomicrobiota bacterium | reverse complement strand
GATATGTCAATAATTATGAACCTGTCACTCTATATGATTTGTGTGCTGATGGACTTGGGTGGGGGGCGACAGCGCTGCCGTTTTGGTCCCTCCATGGCTCTGGCCTCAGGCGCCTCGCCGAGGATTGGTCACTGGCCGTAGGTGGCGCACTTGGCCTTCCCGAACGTCGCTCCGGGCGGCGGCAGGGTCTCGAGTGCCTGGTCGTAGTTGACGATGTACTGCCACCAGTTGCTGTAAAAACCATCGGTCACACCCGCGTGCCGCGGCAGGCGTTTCATCCACCAGAGATGATGCCTCGCGATGCCGTCCCATCCGCCGGATATGGCATTGAGAAGTTTGTTCCGGCGCGGAAGATTGGGATAGGTCAGCCAATCGTCGGCGTAGGTCCACACCGCGTTGGTGTTGCCCCAGTCGTAATCGCTGACGGAGTTGGGGGCGTAGTGCACGGTCCCGACCTCCGCTTGGCCGGGGAAATCCCTGTCGATCCGCGTGAAGCGATTCCATGGATTGTCCGGATGGCGTTTCGGATCCCACGACCCGCGGCCGACGGTGAGGGATAGGACGCTTTCAATGCGATGGCAATAGCTCTCGAGCATCTCGCCTTCGCCGCGTTCGTAGTTCCAGCCCATAATCCAGACAGTCCGGCCGACGTCCGGAATGTCATAGGGGCGATAGAACCAGGGGTTGTCGGTCTGGTAAGGGATCCGGTCGCCGGGCGTCTTCCAATGGAGTTCGTCCCACGCCATGTAAGGCGCGCCCCAAAGCCAGATCTCGCGCAAGTCGTGGTCTTTGATCTTCGCGGCCAGATCGAACTGCCAAAACAGCCATTTGAAACTGGTCATGCCGGGATTGGCCTTTTGGCGATCGTTTTCCCACATTTCAAGATACGCCTTCTCGGTGTAGGTGAAACCGTCGCGAAATGTGGTGAACCCGTCATGCTCGATTTTCTCGACGACGCGGTAATTGACGTAGCCGCCGCTGCAGTCCCGGGCGGCCTCGACCATGCGATCAGTCAGTGCCCAGGGGTCGGACCAGTTCATCGCGGCATGCAGTCTGAGGTTCTGACGCGTCTTCAGGACCGGATCGAAGTTGATCACGAGGACATTGATCGTCTGGGGTTCGATGTCCGGCGGACGGGAAGCCTCGCCGGCTCGAAGACCGCAGACCAGCGCGAGGAGAGAGCCGGTGGCAGCCAATACGGACGCGCACGTTGACATCCGAGAGGCGCCTTTTCGTCGCGGATTCCGGTCCGGTGCCTGATGCGCAAGGATCGCGGGCGATTTCATGAACGCAGAATGCCCTGGCTGCTTCTCCTGTCCAGCGCCTTGAACGGCGCGAGGACACCTGCAAGGTCCGCACGGTCCCGCATCGCTCGATCACATCCTGATTCGCCTTGTGATTCGCATTGAAATGCCTGTGCAGTCCAGGCAACCTGATACGAGTATTCCACGAGGCTCCGCGCGGGTTGAGACGCCGGGGTTGTGGTGTGGGAAGACCGCATCTCGAGCCAGAGCTCTTATCGGGCTTGGGTGCGAGGCGCATGGTAAAGGCGCTGACTGAATGAGAATGAAGGAGAACTGTTGGCTGCTCGCACAGGCGCTGCTCGTCGGGCTCCTGTGGGCAGGTCATCCGCACCTCCGGGCTGGGGCGTCGGCGGCGGGGGCTGCGTCTGCCGACATCGAGTTTCTGCGGGGGCTGACCCGTGACGTGGTGGCGGCTTCGCGGGTCAAGCCAGGGGAACGGGTCGGCGGTGCGCCCGCGAATTCCTGCGGCGTGACGCTGATCATGCCGGGCGGGCGGGGCAGCTACCCGGCATTCTGGATTCGTGATTTTGCGATGTCTCTCGAGTCGGGCTTCATCACGGCGGAGGAGATGCTGAACCACCTTCGGCTCACGGCGCGCTGCCAGAACGGGCCGACGGCGCGGCAACTCGAACACGGGCTGGTGATTCCACCGTTTACCATTCCCGACCACGTCAACTTCGACGGCAGCGCGGTCTTCTACCCGGGCACATACGCGTCCGGGGAGGATCAGGGGACGGGGACCTATGGGATTCTCCCGCCTGTGGATGACCATTACGAATTCGCGCACATGGCCTGGTGCCTGTTTCGGGCGACAGGCAAGCCCGACTTCCTCGATCAAGCCATCAACGGGATGCGCCTGATGGATCGGATCGAGGCGGCCTTTGCGGCCCCGCGCACCGATCCCGAGACAGGATTGGTGACCACCGACTTGGCGCAGCGCGCGGTCGGTTTTGGCTTCTGCGACGCGGTTGTTTTCACGGGCAAGATGCTGTTCCCTTCGCTGCTTCGCTACCGGGCGGCGGGTCAGTTGGCAGAGCTGTGCGAGGCGCTGGGGCGGGCGGATCGGGCCGGGGAATACCGTGGCATACAGGCGCGGATCGCGGCGAGCCTGGCGCCGGCGTTCAGCGATGCGCCGCGGATTGGAGGCTGGCTGATGGGGGCAACCGAAGTGGGACGGCAGGCCGACGTCTGGGGAACGCTCTATGCGCTGCACCTGGGGGTTCTGCCGGAGGCCGCGGCCGAGCGCGCCCTGGCAACGGTGGTCGACGCCGTTCGACGGCGGACGATTGTCTTTGAAGGCGCCGTTCGGCATGTGCCAACGGATCTTGACGCGTCGCCCACGTCGGCGTGGGAACGGACTGCTGTCCGCTTCAACACGTACCAGAACGGCGCGTATTGGCACACGCCCTCGGGGTGGCTGATTGCGGCCTTGCGGAGGCGAGACCCGCAGCTCGCAGCCCAAGTGCTCGCCGACTATGTCGATCATGCGCGCCGGAGCGACTTCCGCCGAGGATCGGACCAGGGGGCGCCGTGGGAATGCATCCACCCGGGCGGCTACGCTCAAAACGGCGTCTACATGACTTCGGCGGCGCTGCCGTGGGGCGTGCTGTTCTCCGGCGGCCTCGAGCCGGCGAACCGGACGGGCCGATCGAGCGCCTCCTGTCGCCAGGCGGTCGAGGAGGAGTTTGCGGCGCATGCGGCGGGAATCGGCTCGGCGGCGGCGGTCAACCGGTTGGTCGCAACGATCGAGTTCGAGCCGCGGGAAGCGCGGGTTGTGCGGCTGGTCATAGTCCGTCCGCATGCGGGCGAACCGTGCCTGGACGAAATCGAGGTGCACGGGCCGGACTCGGCCACCAACCTGGCCCTGGCCGGACGCGGCGCCGTGGCGCGGGCATCGTCGTTGCTCCCCGGCTACGCGATTCATGCCGTGGCGCATCTGAACGATGGTCTGTACGGCAACGACCACAGTTGGATCGCGGCCACGGCGGGCGAGGAGTGGGCCGAAATCGAGTTGCCCGAGCCGGCCCGGATCGCGCGTGTGGTCCTCTCGCGCGACCGCGACGGAAGGTTCACGGACAGGCAGATCCTCGAAGCGGAGGCGCGGCTTTCCCTTGACGGTCGAACCTGGGAGACGGTCGGCATGTTGAGGCGTTCGGCGAACGATCTGCGTCCGCCGATGCCGACGCTGACCCTGCCGCTGCGGGAGTTGCCGGAGCCGACCTGGGCGGGTGCGGTCGACTACGCGTTCTTGCGGGAGCGGGACACGTGGAGCCGGATGGATGCAACGGACTACCTCTCGCCACTGGTCAACGACCGTCCGGCGTCGCCGGGCGGCCCGCCGTACTGGGGGCGGCTCGCGCGGCTTGATCCGCTCGAGCGCACGCTGGTGCAGTACTCGGGCATGATCGAGCGACTGGGGCTGCTGGGGCTAGATGTTGGCGCGGAGCGGGCCGAACTGGCCGCGCTGCGCCGGGAGGCAGAGGATCCGGCGGTTGCGGGTTCGGATGATCTGTTCCTGCGCGCGCGGCACGCCAAGCGCCGGCTTTTTTTCCGTGATCCGCGGCTTGGCGCGCTCGAGCGCGTGCTGTTCGCAAAACACCATCCACTCCAACCTTCGCACAACTACAGCGAGCATTTGGATTCGCTGTTTGCGCCCGGGGGGGGGATTTGTGTGCTGCATGTCCCTCGCGACGCCGCGGGGCGCCTGGACCCGGCGCGGGCGGAGGTGGAGACGCTTTTCGATGGCAGCGGGGGGATTGTGCGGCACCCGGTGGCCGACTACGAGGCGCGGACCGTTTACTTTGCGTATCGTCCGGACAGGCCGGAGGTCGAGGGATGGCAATCGTATTGGCATTTGTATTCGGTTCGAGCCGACGGCAGCGGGCTGCGCCGGTTGACCGAGGGTCCGTTCCACGACTTTGACCCGGTCCCGCTGCCCGACGGCGCGCTGGGGTTCATGTCGACCCGTTGCCAGGGGCGTTATCTCTGTTGGGAGCCGCAGGCGTACGTGTTGTATCGGATGCGTCCGGACGGCACGGATCTGCGCCGGCTTTCCTACGCGAACATCAGCGAGTGGGATCCGGTCGTGATGCGCGACGGGCGCAT
>CAYPUR010000179.1:969-5644 GCA_964413865.1 uncultured Verrucomicrobiota bacterium | reverse complement strand
TTCTCTGGACCCGGTCGGAGTATTTGGACAAGGGTGCGGACTTTGGGCACACCCTGTGGGCGATTCGGCCCGACGGGACCCATCCCGAGCTGGTTTTTGGGAACAACACGCCCTATTGCTACGGGCATGCGCGCGAGGTGCCCGGCAGCCAGGAACTGGTCTGCACCCTCATTTCCCACGGCGATCACCAGGGGCCGATTGCGCTGATCGATCCGGCGCGGGGGGTGTTCGACACAGCCGCCCTGACGAGCATCACGCCCGACACCCGTCCGCAATACCAGATGGACCGGTCCCACCACGAGACCTTCCGGGATCCCGAAGCGATCTCGCGCGACCACTTTCTGGTGGCCCACAATCCGGGGCGGCAATCGCATTGGGGCCTCTATGTGATCGACCGCTTCGGCAACCGGGAACTGCTCTATCTCGATCCGGCGATCAGCAGCAAGCGTCCTTCCCTGCTGCGCGTGCAGCCGCGTCCGCCGCTGTTGTTTGAAACGCACAATCCGGATCTTGCGCGGGAGGGGCTTGGCCAGTTTGTGGTCCAGGACGTGTACGAGGGGCTTGGTCCGGCGGTCGCCCGCGGCCAGGCGAAGTACCTCCAGGTTTCGCAGGAAGTGCCCTCCCCTTTGGAGCGGCTGGCCGACGGCCAGTATCGCAACGCCCATCCGGGTTATCCGGACTATTACGCAACCCCGATTCACCTGGTGACCGGCCCGCGCCAGGATTACTCGACGCGGACTGCCAACGCGCTGGAGCCGCATGCCTTTCGGGCGGGTGGCGCGGCCCGGGCCGGGGACGGAACGGCGATGATCACCGAACACGGCGGCTGGCCCAGTTACGTTGCCAAGGCCGTGCTGGGCACCGTGCGCGTCGCGGAGGACGGCTCGGCCAACTTCACGGCGCCGGCGGGCAAGGTGCTTTATTTCCACCTGCTGGACGAGCACTTTAACGAGCTGCAGCGCATGCGCAGCGTCGTCCAACTGCAGCCGGGCGAACAGCGCAGTTGCATCGGCTGCCACGAGGACCGGCACGCCGCGCCGCTGCGTCCGCCCCGACGCCCGCTCGCGGCCGCGCGGCAAACACTCACTCCGCCGCCCTGGGGCGCGGTGGCATTCGATTACGAACGCATGGTTCAGCCGGTCCTCGATGCGCACTGCGTCCGCTGCCACGACACCCAATCCGAGGCGCCGCTCGATTTGCGGGGCACACGGGATGCGGAACGCGTGCCGGAGTCGTATCGCTCGCTGATCCGGGGCGGATGGGTGCATTACTTTGACTGGCATTACGGGGCCCGTCATTTCAAGGCGGAACCGCTCACGTTCGGCACGCGGCGGAGCCGTCTTTTTACGGCGCTGGACGGAGAGCAGCACAAGACCGTTGCGCTCGAACCCGCGGATGTCCGGGCGCTTAAGGCCTGGATCGATCTCAACTGCCCTCTGTGGCCGGACTATCGCCATCGGAGCGCGCGTCCGCTGTAGGCCCGGGCCCTCACCGGGGCGACAGAACACCGACAACGACCCGATGCCACGTCCAGTTCTGTGCCGCAAAACGCCCAGTTGTCGGGGCGTGGGCGCTCTGCTAGAGTGACACACCCTTATGGCAATTGCTGATTTGGAACCGAAAGTCGGCGGCGTCATCCCGACCGCGCCCGAGGCGGTGGTGGTGGTGCGCGGTCTGACGAAGGTTTTCAAGGATTTCTGGGGACGGCCCAAGGCGCGCGCGGTCGATGCCGTGGACTTCGAAGTCCGGCGGGGCGAGGTGTTCGGTTTGCTGGGTCCCAACGGATCGGGCAAGTCGACGACGGTGAAGCTGCTGCTGGGGCTTCTGCATCCCACGCGGGGCCACATCGAGGTGTTTGGTCATTCCCCGCGCCACGTGAAGACGAAGGCGCGGATCGGTTATTTGCCTGAGGAATCGTATTTGTATCGTTATCTCGACTCTGCGGAGACGCTCGATTTCTTCGGCAATCTCTTCGAGCTGACGTCGAAGGAGAGGCGGAACCGAAGCGAGCAACTGCTCGAGATGGTCGGGTTGAGCCAGGTGCGTCGGCGGACGGTGGGCGAGTTTTCCAAGGGGATGCAGCGTCGCATCGGCCTTGCCCAGGCGCTGATCAACGATCCCGACATGATCATCCTCGACGAGCCCACATCGGGACTCGATCCGATCGGCTGCCGTGAGGTGAAGGACCTGATCCTTGCGTTGGCGCAACGCGGGAAGACGGTCATTCTGAGCAGCCATTTGCTGGCGGACGTCGAGGACGTTTGCGATCGCGTCGTGGTGTACTATGGGGGGAGGATCCAGGCCATGGGCACGCTCAAGGAACTGCTGGCCACGCCGGACGCCGTGCGCATCACATCCCCATTATTGCCGCGCGAGACCCTCGAACGAGTCCTGGAGATCATCCGACGCGATGTCGGGGCCAACCGGGTCCAGATCGACACGCCGACGCAGAATCTGGAGAGTTACTTCCTCAAGGTTGTCGAGCAGGCCAAGCGACGCGAGACGACCTCGGGCGCAACATCGGGTGCCCGTGTGGCGGCGTATCTGCGGGGCGAAGCCGATCAGCCTTCGAGCGTCGAGCGCCGACTCGAACGTCTCAGCCTGCCTCAAGCGCCCGCGCCGGCCCCTGAAGTCAAGAGTCCCGCGGCGCCGTCTGTGGACGAGGCCAGGCTGGCGGCCTTGGCGGATGGGGGGGAGAAAAGCCCGCTGCCGGTGAAGGTTCAGACGCCTCCGCCGGCCGACCTCGAACGGGCGGACGAGAAGCTCTCGAGTCTGCTGGGGGACAAGCCATGAGGCCGATGCTGGCTGTGGCGCGGCTGACGTTTCGGGCGGGCTTTCGTTTCCGGCTGGTGCCCGTGCTGTCGGTGCTTCTGGTGGCTTCGGTTTTCCTGCTGCCGGCGTTCATCAAGCACACGGGAAAGGCGCAGGAGTTTGTGCAGATCGTGCTCACATACACGCTGGGGCTGACGACGGCGGTGCTCGGGTTGACCACGCTCTGGCTCGCGTGCGGCACCCTGGCTGGGGACATCGAGGAATGCCAGATGCAGGTGGTCGCGGTGAAACCGATTGCGCGCTGGGAGATCTGGCTGGGCAAGTGGCTAGGCATCCTGATGCTCAACGGGCTGATGCTCGGGGTGTGCGCCGGGGCGATTTACGCCCAATTGCTGTGGCGGGCCCGGGGGCTCTCGCAGGAGCAGCTCGAGGTCCTGAACAACGAAGTCCTGGTCGCCCGCAGTTCGTTCAGGGAGAGGCTGCCCAACCTCGATCCCGTCGTCGAAGAGGAGTACCAGAAGCGGCTCAAGAACCCGGCCTTCGCGGAAATGCCGCGCTCCGAAGCCCGCCGCGTCATTCGCGAACAGCTCAAGGCCGGACTGCAGGTCGTCCCGCCCGCATACACGCGCGTCTGGCGCATCGACCTCGGCTCGGTGAAGAGCGCGCTAGCCGGACGTCCGCTGTATTTGAGGATCAAGTTTTTCGTGTCCGAGAAGAGCCCGTCCGGCACGTACTGGGGCCTCTGGGAAGTCGGTCCGCCCGAATCGCCGCGGCGTGTTCAGGATGTGAAGAATCACGCGGCGGAGACGTTTTACGAATTCCCGGTGCCGCCGGACCTCTTCGACGCCGAGGGCCTGCTCACGGTGGAATACACAAACCAGAACGACGCCGCGGTGCTGTTTCCTCTGGACGAGGGTTTCGAGGTGCTTTACCGCGCGGGCGGGTTCGGCCTGAACTACGTGCGCGGCGTGGCGATCATCTTCTGCTGGCTCGCTCTGCTCGCCGCTCTTGGACTGGCCGCGGCGAGCTTCCTGTCGTTCCCGGTCGCCGCCTTTCTCGCCCTGGGCCTGCTCATTGTCGCGTTCTCGACTGGCACGATGAGCCTGGTCATCGAGCAGGGGACGATCCGGGAGGTCAACCCGAACACGGGCGAAGTGGCCAGGGCCAACGTGTTCGATCACGTGACCGTAGGGTTTTTCAAAGGGCTGCTGGGGGTCATCAACCTGGTGCGCGGCTTTTCCCCCATCGATTCCTTGAGCACGGGGCGCTCGGTGTCGTGGACGCAGTTGGCCCGGGCCATCAGCCAGATCGTGCTGCTCACGGGGGGGCTGTTTGCCGCCTTCGGCATGGCGATCTTCACGCGCCGCGAACTGGCTACGGCGCAGGGGAAAGGCTAGCGATGCCGCGCTCGCGCTCACACTGGTACAAGGCGGGGCTGGCCGGGCTGGCGGTCGCGCTGTTGGTGGGGGCCTCCTGGGCGCAGCGGACGCTGACGCGGTTGCGTGGCGATCTGGGGCTGACGCGCGTCGAGCCGCTCAAGAACGCTCCGCCCATTCTGTCTCTGACGACGGTTGTGCTCGGCGGGTTCCGGGGGCTGATCGCCAACGCCCTTTGGATCCGCGCGATGGAGTTGCAGGACCAGGACAAGTACTTCGAGAAGGTCCAGTTGGCGGACTGGATCACCAAGCTGCAGCCGCACAACAAGACCGTCTGGATCGTCCAGGCGTGGGACATGTCCTATAACATCTCGATCAAGTTCAGCGATCCGCGGGACCGCTGGCTGTGGGTGTCGCGAGGGATCGAGCTGTTGCGGGATCAGGCCCTGCTCTACAATCCGCACGAGGTGCTGCTGTACCGGGAACTGGCCTGGCACTTCCAACACAAGATGGGGCACAACCTCGAC
>CAYPUR010000179.1:0-959 GCA_964413865.1 uncultured Verrucomicrobiota bacterium | reverse complement strand
GACGATGCCCACCTCTTCTTCAAAGGCGCCTGGGCCTCGCAGATGCAGGAGCTGTTCGGGGGCGGCAGACCGCCCTGGGACGAGCTCGCCAATCCCCAAACCGACGACGCACGCGACCGGGCCCGGCGGCTCCGCGAGGTGTACAAGATGGACCTGGCCCGCATGCAAAAGGTGGACGAACTGTACGGGCCGCTGGACTGGCGGTTGCCCGAGACCCACGCGCTCTACTGGGCCTACGTTGGCAAACAGGAGGCCAAGACCCCAACCGACCTCATCCAGTTGCGGCGCGTCACCTATCAGTCGATGGACATGGCGTTCCACCGCGGCCGGCTGATCGATGCGAAGCTGGGCGCGGGTTTTCGCTTCGAGCCCAATCTCGACATCGCCGACAAGGTCCACGCCGCGTACGAGGAGGCGATGGCGGAGGATGCGGAAATGCGCCAGCACATCAGCCGCGCCCACAAGAACTTTCTCCTCAGCGCCACCTACTTCTTCTATGTCCACGGGCGGACGCGCGATGCCGATCGGTGGTTCAATGTCGTCAAGGAGAAGTATCCCAAGGATTATCCCCGGGCCATGACGCTGGACGAATACGCCCTCAAACGCGTGGGCGAGGATGTGGGCGAGACCGACATGAACCGGACGATCTCGAACATCATGGGGGCTCTGCGGCAGTCGTATTTCAACCTCGTCGATGGAGATGAGGACGCATTCAACGGCTACCAGGCTCTGGCCCGGAACATCTGGGCTCGCTACCAAAGCAAGATCGGCGGCGGGCCGTCGGATCAACGCGTCGGCTTGCCGCCGTTGAAGGAGATGCAGGCCGAGATCCTCCGGTACCTTCTCGATCCGGAAAGCGGCATTCGGCCGGAGGCCAAGGCGATTCTGCAAAGCCAACTCGGCATCACCGGCCCGCCGCCCGCTACGACCACCAACGCGCCGCCGCCGGCCCCTTAGGG
>CAYPUR010000178.1:2839-10067 GCA_964413865.1 uncultured Verrucomicrobiota bacterium | reverse complement strand
GCGCCTTTCTGACATTCCTGGCGATCGGATTTGTGAGGACCACGAAGTACGTCCGGCGCGCCCAGAGCGATTTGACCGTGAAGAAGAGTGACCGGGCGGCGATCGTGCTGGGGATTGGTCTGGGTCTGCTGGCCCTGCTGGTGCATTCGTTCCTGGATTTCAACATGCAGATCCCGGCCAACGCCATCGTCGCCGTGACCCTGATGGCAAGCCTGACCAGCCACCTGCGCTTCACCACGGACCGTTACTGGGTCACACCGCGCTGGACGGGGCGCATCTTGGTCACGCTGCTGGCGTGCGGCACGTTCGTCTACCTGGTGCCGCGGCTGGCGTGTCTGTATCGCGAGGGGCGCTTGTTGACCAGGTCCGAGGAGCCCAACGTTGGAATCCGCCGGGTCGCGCTGCTGCGCGGGGCGAGCGTGGTGGAACCGAACAACGCGGAGACGATTGCGAAGGTGGGCGAATGTCATCGCCTCATCAGTTGGGAAGGGGAAGAGGACTGGGAGCAGCAGATCGAGGAGGCGAAGCGCTGGTTCGAGAGGGCCATTGCGCTGAATCGTTTTGACCCCTTCCCCGTGGCCCGGTACGGGATGTGCCTCGACTGGCAGAAGCGCCATGAGGAGGCCGAGCGCTATTTCGATCAGGCCCTGGCTTTGGATCCGAACAACCACTATCTGGTCATGCTTCGAGGCTGGCATGAGATGCAGAAAGGCGATTTTGAGGCGTCCAAGGCCTGGTTCGAGCGTTCCTGGCAAATCAAGCCTTACGACAACGAGTTCGCCGTGAAGTACCTCGCCATCGCCACCGCGCGCACGGCTGCGCGGAAGAAGTAGATTGCGGGGTGTTCGCATCGTCGAACGGCCGTTGTCGCAGCCGCCCATCGCCCTTGAGAGACGTCCATTCCAACTCGTACTTCGCCCCGGGCGATCGCCGGGCCGAGCGCGTGGGCGATCTCTTCGCCGGGGTGGCGAGCCGATACGATTTCATCAATGACATCCAGAGCCTGGGCCTCCACCGGTTCTGGAAGCGGCGGGTTGTGCGTCTGGCTCGAGTCGGGTGCGGGCAGCGGGCGCTTGATGTCTGTTGCGGCACGGGGGACGTCGCCTTCGCGCTGGCGCGGACGGGGGCGGAGGCGATCGGGATCGATTTCAGCGGGGCGATGCTGGCCGTCGCCGAGAGACGGGCGGCGAGGCTGGGGGAGTCGGCGCAGCGTGAGTGGGGCGGGCGCGTGCAATTCATCGAGGGCGATGCGCTGCAGCTCCCCTTTTCCGGGGCTGAATTCGACGCCGTGACGATCAGCTATGGGCTGCGCAATCTGGCGGATGCGCGGCGAGGGCTAACGGAGATATGGCGGGTGGCCAGGCCGGGGGGGCGGCTGGTCATCCTGGATTTCGGGAAGCCGCCGAACCGGTGGTGGCGCAGTGTCTACTACGCATACCTGCGCTGCCTGGTGCCGGTCTTCGGACGTCTGGTTTGCGGGGACGCGGCGGCGTACGCGTACATCCTGGAATCGCTCGAACGCTATGCGGCGCAGGAGGGGGTGAGCGCGATGCTGCGGGAGTTGGGCGCATTGGACGTGCGGGTGATCAACCTGCTTGGCGGAGCGATGAGCATCCATTGCGCGGTGCGATAGCCCGGTTATTTCACACGCTTCGCGAGGAACCGTAACCGGGCTAGCCTGCATGCTGACTTCTCTTGTGAACTCCGGCTTCGCGTTGGCAAAAAGTGGTGAGAAATGCGGGCTAGCGCGGAATTCGCATTCGACATGCCCCGTCGCCTCGATTTTTATGGCGCTCGTATGCCGACGAATGCGCTGCCCACGAATTCTCCTCTTCGGAATAACGATCGAGCTGCGCGCGCGCCGTTTGGAGCCCTGGCCAGCGCCGGCCTGGCGCTGGCACGGCTCATCCTGGTCCTGAGTCTTGCCGTCCGGTCGAGCGGGGCGGCGGCGCCTGGGACGAGTTCGTCGATACAGGACACGGTGACAGGGATAGCCTTGCGCCTGAGCCAGCGGCATTCGGCGGGGGAGCTCAACGCGTATAGCACGGCGCGTCTGATCGAGGAGTTGACGCCGGCGGAACAACGCGTGTTGGGCGCGGAACATATTCGGTTTGAAGTCAATGTTCCGGTGGTCGTGACCGTGCTGCGCGATACCGCCGGAGACGAGCCGTTTTGGCTGCGATCGCGTCGATTCACGCCGGCGGGTGCGGTGCTCAGCGTGGCGAAGCGGCGGTTCGAGGCCTGGGAGCGGTTCTTCCCGTCCGGAGCGATTGGACTGGGAGTCAACTCGCTGGTCGGCAGCGGCGAGCATTACTTAGTGCTGGTGCGAGCACAGCAAGAGGGGGCGGCGTTGCGAATCGATCGCCTTGATCCGATGCATCTGCGGGTCACCGAGATGGGGCCGGGAGTGAAGCCGTACGCCGATCGCGATGAAACGATCGATGAGATTCCCGAGGCATGGCGGGGTTGGCGGCTCATCCAAACGCTGCGGCAGAGCCGGGACGAGGCCCGGCTCATCGGGGGTTTTCGGGAGACGTCACACCCCAGCTCGCGGCGTCCGGACCAGGTCGTGCTGACGTGCAGTGGGGATCCGCGAACGACCCAGGCGATTCAGTGGCGGACCGCTCCGTCGGTCGCGTCCGGCTGGGTGGCGTATGGCAAGCGGGCCGAGTTGAAAACCATCCGTCCGCGCCGACTCGAGAGGGTGCGGGCGGTCACGGACAAGCTGGTGGACGGGCGATTGGCGAACGACCCGATTGTGCATCGGCACATCGCGGAGCTGACGGGTCTGGAACCGGGCACGGCCTACGTCTATTGCGTGGGCGACGGTTCGGGAGGCGGGTGGTCCGAGTTGGCTGAATTCAGCACGGCGCCGGACGGGGCGGCCGGGTTCAGTTTTGTCTACATGGGGGATCCGCAAAACGGTTTCGAACGTTGGGGAGCCCTCGCGCGCGCGGCATTCCGGCAGCGTCCGGATGCGGCGTTCTATCTGTTGGCGGGCGACCTGGTGAACCGCGGGGCGGAGCGGGACGACTGGGACAGCCTGTTCGCCAATGCCGCGGGCATTTTGAACCGGCGCCCCGTGGTGCCGGCGCTTGGGAACCACGATTGTCAGGCCGGCCATCCGACGCTGTACCTGAAGCAATTCGCGCTGCCGCGCAACGGGCCGCCCGGGCTCGAAGCGGAGCGGGCCTATGCGTTTCATTACGCCAACGCTCTGCTGGTCGTGCTGGATTCGAACACGGAGCCGGGGGCTCAGACGGCCTGGCTCGAGGCGCAACTCGAGGGGAGCAAGGCCAAGTGGAAGTTTGTGGCCTATCATCATCCCGCCTATTCGTCCGCGCCCAATCGCGACAATGTTGCATTGCGGGAGGCGTGGACCCCGCTGTTTGACCGGTACCAGGTCGACCTGGCTCTTCAAGGTCATGACCATGCCTATTTGCGGACGTATCCGATGAGGGCGGGCCAGCGCAGATCGAATCCCGGGGACGGGACGCACTACGTCGTCTCGGTCTCGGGGACCAAGATGTATCGGCAGGACCCGCGTCCGTACACGGAGGTTGGATTGACCAACGTGTCCACATTCCAGGTGATCGACATCCAGAGGCAGGGCGACCGGCTGGTCTATCGGGCCTACGACGTGGACGGCGACCTGCGCGACCAGTTGGTCATCGAGAAGTAGGCGGCGGATCCGGCGTCCACCAGGCATCGAGGCGACGTTGCAGCTTCCTGACGCGGCGCGGTTGTTCTGCCGCGCGGTCTGTCTTTTCCCACGGGTCGCGGCGCAGGTCGTAGAGTTCTGGTTGCGCCGCGGGGCGGTAGTGCGGGTCGGGGACGATCAGTTTCCACCAGTCCTCGATGATCCAGCGATGCTGGAGGCTGCGCGCGGGGACATTCACATCGGCTATGTTGTGTGCGTATTGCTCGCCATAGAGGCAGGCGCGCCGCGCGACTGCCTTGGGGTCGGCGAGGTTGATGCCGGGCAGGCCGGGGGGTGCGGGCGTTTCCAGCAGTGCGGCCAGCGTGGGCCAGAGGTCGAGGTTGCTGGCCAGGTGGTCGCGGTCCATGCGCGGTTCGAGCCGCCCCGGCCAGGAGATCATGATGGGCGTGCGGACGCCGCCCTCGTAGGGGGTTGTTTTCGAACGCGGGGCGAAGCGATTGGCGGCGGCGGGGTCCTGGAGCCAGCCGTTGTCGGCGGTGTACAGAACGATCGTGTTGTCGCGCAGTCCTCGTTCATCGAGATACCTCAGCAGATCACCGCAGGTCCGATCGAACCACTCGACGCACGCCCAGTAGCGGGCGACCGGTTCCGTGGGGGCCAAGGGAAGGTACTTTTGCAGCAGGTCATCGGGCGGCGTGTGCGGCGTATGGGGCAACATCGGGGCGTACCAGACGAGAAACGGCCTCGAGCCCGCGTCCTCGATGAAGCGATAGATGGGATCGAGCCCCTGGCGTCCGATCGTCAAACCCGCGTCGCCGTGGCGTCCAGCCCCTCCTTCACCCTGGGTCATCGCGTGGGTGAAACCGGCAGTCTTGACGGGATCGCCTTCCCACCATTTGCCGGTCTGGAGCGCGAGATAGCCGCGCGAAGTCAGGTCGCGCACGAGGTTGGGGCGGCGGCGGAAGTGGTCGATGATTGTGTCATAGTAGCGCGCGTACTGGGGATTGCCGCGCGCGGCCATTGCATTGACGCCTTTGTCCGGGAGATCGGGATCGTTGCCGACGACCCCGTGACGGTGCGGGGGCAACCCGGTGACGATGCTGGCCAGCGAGGGGCGGCAGAGGGGAGCCGGGGCATAGCCGCGGGTGAAGGTCAAGGATTGCGCCGCCAGGCGGTCGAGGTTGGGCGTGGCCGGGTGGGGATGTCCAAGAAACGAATAATCGGCCCAGGCGTGGTCGTCCGAGATGATCAGGATGACGTTGGGCGACGCGCTCCGGGCATAGCCGAGCGGTGTGAACGAAAGGCCCAACGCGGCGGCGATCAAAGCACAGCAGGTCTTCATAGCCAAGGTGTCGGGCGCAAAACCTCCGGGCAAAAAGCCGCTGTGTCCAGACTCTTCTGCCGCCTCGGCAGGTACGGCGCTCCGCGGCCAAAATGGGAATTGCCAACGTCCCGGAAAGGATGTTGGCAGGGGACGCTCTCTGGCCTATGGTCACCTCGCTGTGAAGCAATCGGCGCGAGTACTTGAAGCGGGCGAGCCAATCGAACTCGGCAAGTCTGTCGGTCGGCCTGTGTTCGTCCAAGGCAGTCTGGAATCCTCGACCGGTGAAACTCCTCGTCGACAAATCACGTTGGTGCGCCGCGCAGCGGCGCCGCTTGGCGAGGCGTCGAAGTTTGCAGACCGTCGGCGAAGCCCAGCGCTTACGAATGGGTCACACGCCTCGTCCGTATGAGGCAGAGCCTCGCTAACCTGATGCTCGGTTTCATCACCAACTTTCTGGATTGGCGCAACCCGCTGATTCTGCTCTTTGGGCTGTTTGCCTTGTGGATGCTGGTGGATGCGATTCGCCGTCAGGAATGGCTGTGGGCGGTGTTCATCTTTCTCTTTCCTCCAATCAACGCGGTGCTCTACTTCTTTCTGGTGTACCGGCAGGCTGCCCCGGCGATGCGGCGGTTCGAGCTGCCGGGAGCCCGCGATCGCCGTCGCATCAAGGAATTGCAGGAGCAGATTTACCATCTCGACAAGGCTCACCACCACGCGCAACTTGGGGACATCTACTTCCGGCATGGCAAGCTCGACCAGGCGGAGGCGTGCTATCGCGCCGCGATCGAGAGGGATCCGGAGGACTTGGACACACTGGCGCGCTCCGGGCAGTGTTTGCTCCTGCAGAACCGCGCGGCCGAGGCTCTTCCCCTTCTCGAGAAGGCTTGCCGGCAGGATCCCGACCACGATTATGGCCAATCGCTGATGGCGTTGGCGGAGGCTTACGGCGCCCTCGGTCGCACCGATGAAGCGATCCAATCCTGGCGCCAGGTGCTGGCCAGCCACACCTATGCCCGGGCCCGGGTGCAACTCGCAAAGCTTCTCATGGCCACGGGCCAGGTCGAGCGGGCGCGCGCGGAACTCGATGAAGTGCTCGCGGACGATCCGCATGCACCCGCATTCCAGCGGAAGCGGGATGCAGTCTGGATTCGGGAGGCCAGAGCGATGCAGCGCCGTCTGCTGGGCGGAGCCTAGCCTGCATTTCTCACCACTTTTTGCCACCGCGAAGCCTGGGATCGATCGGGGCTAGCCGGGGCATTTCACGGCGCGTCGCAGCCGCAAGCAAAGGTCGGACACCCGAGGGCCGGAGGGCCTGATCCCTTTTGGCGCGGCCCGCGCTTGCGGGGAAGCCGCGTGATCCGCTAGAGTTGCTCCCGAGATGAAATCCGTGGCAAATGAGTCAAGTTTGAACGCCGCGCAGCGGCGCCACTCAGCGAGGCGTCGGGCGTCGGTGATCGTGGCTGCCACCCGGCGGCCACGAGTTCTTCACACGCCTCCTTGGTCTGAGACGAAGCCTCGCTAACCTGTGGCCGATGATTATTGCACCGTCTCTGCTCGCGGCTGATTTTGGCCGGCTCGGATCGGAGATTCAACGCGCCGACCGGGCCGGGGCGGATTGGATCCATGTCGACATCATGGACGGGCATTTTGTGCCGAACATTTCATTCGGGCCGGGCGTGGTGGAGACGGCGCGGCGTTTCACGCGGCTGCCGCTGGACGTGCACCTGATGTGTTCGCGCCCGGCCACTTTGCTCGAACCGTTCGCCCGGGCGGGCGCGTCACTGATCACCGTGCACGTCGAGTTGGGGAACGGGGTGGGCGATCTGCTCTGGAAGATCCGGGCCCTCGGTCGAAAGGTCGGCCTGGCCGTCAACCCGCCCACGCCCATCGCCAATGCCCTGCCGCTGCTCAAGCAGATTGATCTGCTGCTTGTCATGACCGTGAATCCGGGCTTCGGCGGACAGTCGTTCATCGAGGAAATGATCCCAAAGATCCAACAGGCGGACGCATGGCGCCGCGAACGGGGTCTTCCCTTCCGCATCGAGGTCGACGGCGGGATCAACCTGTTGACCGCTGCGGAATGCGCGCGGGCTGGAGCGGACACGTTTGTGAGCGGGACAGCGCTCTTCGGACAGAGGAACCTCAAGGCGGCGATTCGCAAGATGCGCGACGCGGGGGTGCGGCACGCGCCGACGCCGCGCCAGGCCTGCGCCCCTGCGAATCGGGGTGGGTCCGCATGTTCC
>CAYPUR010000178.1:0-2829 GCA_964413865.1 uncultured Verrucomicrobiota bacterium | reverse complement strand
ACTCGATTCCCACTGACAACCTCCGGATACAGTGCTCGGTTTCGAGCGTTTGACAGGCCGCTTGACGCCGCTATAGTCCGTTACGCTTTATATATGCACGCTCAACCGCATGTAGCCGTTGTCGGCGCGACGGGCGCCGTCGGCGTCGAGATGATGAAAACGCTCGAACGCCGGCGTTTCCCGGTGCGCGAGCTCACGCTGCTGGCCTCCGCCCGATCGGTCGGAAAGACCTTCGAGTTCAAGGGCAAGACACTCGCGGTGAAGGAACTCAAACCGCAATCGTTTGCGGGGATCGACATCGCGCTCTTCAGCGCCGGCGGGGCCATTTCGAGAGAGTTCGCTCCCCTTGCCGCCCGCGCGGGGTGCGTGGTGATCGACAATTCGAGCGCATTTCGGATGGACGACGCGGTTCCGCTGGTGGTCCCCGAGATCAACGCGTCGGACGTGCGAAGTCACAAAGGCATCATTGCCAACCCGAATTGCACGACGGCGATTGCGCTGATGGCGCTTTACCCGCTGCACAAGGCGTTCTTCTGCAAGCGCATTTTTGCATCGAGTTATCAGGCGGTGTCGGGGACCGGGGCGAAGGCGATCGAGGAACTGCGGCGGCAGGTGGACCACATCGTTCACGGCCAGCCGGTGACCAAGGAGGTCTATCCGCATCAAATCGCCTTCAATGTCCTGCCGCACATCGACTCGTTCCTGCCTTCCGGCTACACGAAGGAGGAAATGAAGATGGAGAACGAGGGGCGCAAGATCATGCATCACCCCACCTTCCGGGCCAGCGTGACCTGTGTCCGTGTGCCGGTTTACCGGGCCCACTCGATCGCCGTCAGCGCCGAATTCGAGAAACCGGTGACGCTCGATGCCGCGCGGGCCGCCCTGGCGAAAGCGCCCGGACTCGATCTGGTTGACGATCCGGCGAACAAGGCATACCCGATGCCGCTGTTCACGGCGGAGAAGGACAACTGCGAGGTGGGGCGGCTTCGACTGGACTGCGCCCTCGACAACGGCCTTTGCTTTTGGGTCTCAGGCGATCAGTTGCTCAAGGGGGCCGCGCTCAACACGGTGCAGATTGCCGAGGAGTTGCTGAAAACGGGTTAGCGAAGCACCGCCTCATAACGGGCTGGTGCCTCCCGGCGAGGATTGTCCGCCTCGGGCGAGGCGGGTTCAACGCATAGACCCGTCGCACAGCCCCGCATACGCGTCAACCGAAGCAAAGCTCCTGAGTGGTTTCTCGGAGCAGCGCTGTCGAGGGTGTCTAATTCCTTGGGCCGGTGTTCGTTGTGGGAGTCGCCTGTGCTCAGTTCGGCTGCAGGGTCGCGAAGCGTCTGGAGTGCGGCGGTTGACCGCCGCTTTTCGAGATGGTCTTCGGTGCTTTCCCATATCAGAGCGGTGCAGAAGCACACGCACTCCAAACGCTTCGCGCTGTCGGACGCGACCGCCTTTCGCCACCCTCGTTTTCGTGGTACGGTGCGCACCGGATTGAGTTGGCCATGTTCGACCTGCGTGATCTCGAGCGATGCAACCCCGCCGCACACACGGTGCGACCGAGGCGGGCCGCGGTTGGTTTTACACTTGTCGAACTGCTGGTGGTCATTGCGGTTATTGCGATTCTGGCGGCGCTGCTTCTGCCGGCTCTCGGGCGCGCGAAGGGCAAGGCCCGGCAGATTGCCTGCATCAACAACTTGAAGCAACTGGCGATCGCCGGGACGCTCTACGCCGGAGACGCCAACGACCATGTGCCTCCCAACGGTTTTGGATCCCCGGACGTCCTGAATGGGCAAAAACTCTGGGTGTTGGGCGAGGAACACTACGTGTTCACATCGCCGCCTTCACCCAATCCCGCCTTCACGAATCTGAATTACCTGATCGATCCGCGGGACACCGCATTCGCCCCCTACATCCCGTCGGTTGCGACCTACCGGTGTCCCGAGGACCGCACGACGGTCGAGTTGAATGGCCGCGCCCACCCCAAGGTGCGCACCTATGCCCTCAACAGCTACCTGGGCTGGGCCGAGTGGGTCCCTCCGGGCTATAACAGTTCGCGCCACTGGACATTCGAGAAGTGGTCAGCCCTGACGGAGGCTTCGCCGGCCACCCTGTTTTCCTTCATTGACGCTGCTCCGGGCAATGTGTGCCTGCCAGCCTTTGTGGTGCGCATGGGCGCAGGCGGGCAGTTCTATCACCTCCCCTCGATCCAGCACGGGGGCCAGGGCACGGTGGCGTTCGGAGACGGCCACGTCGAGACGCGCCGTTGGATCGAGAGCCGGACCCTCACCGAAGCGGCGCTGCCCTGGAATCCGAACCACTGGACCTTCTGGGATCCGGGCAACCGCGACCTGACGTGGCTCCAGGACCGCGCCACCGTCCCCCGCCCCGGCGTCGACTAATCGTCCCGATTGAGGGGCGGTTCACGGGAACCGCGTGCGGTCGGCGCACGGTTCGAGCCGGGCGATCTCGTGCATGATCCCGTCCGCCACCTGCTGGTAGATGGCCTTGAGTCGTTCCTTGGAACAGGTCCGGGCCTCGGCGCGCAGGGCGGTGAAATCGAGCGGTGACCCGAACTTCACAACGACCGGCTTGGGCAGGGGGAAGCGCATGTGGCGTCCGTAGGCCTCGAAGCTGCCAAAGACCCGGACCGGCACGACCGGACAATCGGATTTGATCACGACCAGGCCGATCCCGGAGCGGGCCGGCTGAAGGCGTCCGTCGCGCGTGCGGGTCCCCTCCGGAAAGAGCAGAATCCCGGCGCCGGCGCGCAATCGCTCGAAGATGGCCTTGAGGCCGGCGCCGCCGCCGCTGTCGCGTTCGACGGGGACCGTGTTG
>CAYPUR010000177.1:8217-10128 GCA_964413865.1 uncultured Verrucomicrobiota bacterium | reverse complement strand
CGCGGCCAGACCCTGATTCTTCCCTGTCCCGGCGCGGTTTTGCCACAGCCCGGATTTCGTTGTCATCTTCCCGGCAGTGAGAAATCCGGGTTCGAGCCCCACGGAGGTCAGGGGGACTCGGGGGGAGTGAGTAGCGCGCGGTAGTTGAACCGGTCGTTTGGCGCAACGTCCCCATTGAGAGTCAAATCGCTCCAGTCGCCGCTCTGGCGGATGCCGTCCGCCCACTTGAAGTCGAGCCGGACCGGCGGCTTGCGCAGGCCCAGCGCAGACCACGAAACAGCCAGTTCGAGGTCGGCGCCCGCCGCGCGGAATGGCGCCGTGCCGGCCGGGCTCCATGCGTAGCGCCCCTCGACATTGCGTTCGAGTGAAGCCTCGTTTGGATTCTGCCGCGAACGGTTCACGACGAAGTCGTACCCCAGCCAGCCAGTCGCGGCGTCGGCGTCCACATCGATGAACAGCAGCATCCACTCGGCATCGCACGCGGGCGTGATCGGCTCGCGGGCGCGGACGTGGAAATAGGCGCGGTCGGGATCGAGGCTGATCCGGGCGGCGATCAGGTCGTTGCGTCCGGTGCGGTTGGTGTAGGTAACGCTCGGATCCCAGCCGCGGTGTTCCCGCCGCACGGGATCGCCGACGGTGTCGCGGTACTCGGGCGCGACGCCGGCCCAATCGCCGAATTCGCCGTCGATGCGGATCGGCTGCGGACGGACCGGTGTGAGGGCGCGGGCGCCCTTGTAACGGCGGACGTACCCCGCCATCTGGTAGTAGTAATCGTCGCCGTGACCGCCCCGCATCGGCTCGATGTCGCGGCTGTGCTCCTGATCGAACTGATCGACGAACATGACCGGCAGACGGACACCGTTGAATTCCTTGAAGCGCCCCGCAATCCACTCGTTCCAGCCGGTGATGAAGACGAATCGCGGGTCCTCCTTCAGGGCGCATTCCCACTGCTCGGCCACGTTGAAGCCCCAGCGCACCGCGTCCCGCCGGGTGTCGGTGGCGCCCCGATGGTAGCTCCGCCCGCGCGCCCCCGGCTCGCTCATGGTGGCCAGGCGATTGCCGACGGCATTCTGACCGACACCGACAGACATCTGTTCTTTCTCGCCATGGGCGTTGGCGAACACATGCTGCGGATAGACCTCGAGCCAGCTCCACATGTCCGGCCGGGTCGGCCCCTGGAAGTAGTCCGGCTGCGGCTTGCGAAAGGTGAAGAACTCGCGGATCCGGGCCGCCTCGCCATCGGCGTGCACGAAACGGAGCGTGCGGTCCCCGGGCACCGGCTTTCCGTCCGCAAACGCCTCGCCGGACGCAAGGGTGTCGTCGGTGTGGCTCCACCACCCGATGCGCCCCTCGGGTTCGGAGGCCTCGATCCAGTAGGATCCCGGCGGCTGGGAGGAGGGGAGCGGGAGCAGCAGCCAGGCATTGTCCGGCACATGTTCGAACCGGCGGCTGGCAACGCAGTCGCCCAGCGGCCCATCGCGCCGCAGCGTCAGCGTCACCGCGCTGTTGGTGGCGCCCCACGTGGGGAAACGCCCGCTCACTGCCTGAATGGGGCGATCGACCCGAAGTGATTGTGCCAGGGTGTGGCCGGGATCGAGCGGCGCCGGCGTGTTCTGCTCGGCGTTCTCGCCCCGGTCGAAGATCAGGTCCGGATCCGCCAGGATGAGCGGCTTGCCGTCCCAGTGGAACCAGAGTTCGGGCGCGAGTCCGGGAGCGTAGAGATCGCGCCAAAGCTCGCGCACCACTTTGGGCGGATCCCAAAACGGGGTGAGGAAGGCCACCTGGGGGGTGCGGTTGCCGAGGGCGCGCATCTCCGACCACACCCGCAGCAGCGCGCGGTACCAGTCGCGGTAGGTGATCTGGTTGGTGACGTCGAAGATCACGACATCGATGCCGGTATCGGCGAGCATT
>CAYPUR010000177.1:0-8207 GCA_964413865.1 uncultured Verrucomicrobiota bacterium | reverse complement strand
TTGGGCGTGTTTGCGCAGGACGCCTTCGTCGTTGGTCAGGTAATAGCCGAAGATCGATTCCCCCCAATGATGCGGGGCGTGCAGCGGGCCCCAGAGCGGACTGTCCGGCTTGAGCATCGCCCCGGGATCCTGTTCGAGGATGCGCGTGACATCGTATGGCCCGCCCTGGATGTGCTGGCCATGCCAGAGAAAGTAGAAGATGCCCACCGTGCGATCGGCCCGCGGCGGGCCGACCTCGGCATGGGCGGGCACGGCGCGCCCCAGCGCATCGGTGGCCGCCCAGGTGTCGCTGAACAGATCGCGAAAAAACCCCTGCGTCCCGCGCGCGGAACCCGCATCCTGCGGCAAAGCCGTCGCGGCGCGCGCAGCGTCAGCCGGGCCGCCTGTGCAGGAAATGCCGCCCAACAGGCAGCCCGTCAGAACCATCGACAGAAATCGTGTCTGGACCATGCGCGCAAGGTAGGTGCCAGCGCGGTCCGCTCAAGGCTAAACTCGAAGAAACGCCGCCACGGCCAGAGTCGTGTAGCGGGCGCCCGCAGGATCCAGTTCGCTGCGGATGAGATGAACGGTCGTCGCCGTCCAGGTGCCAAAGAGTTCGTTCTCGATCCGGTCCCAGCGCGCGTTCGCGGGCAGTGCTGCTTGCCGGTCCCGGTCGCCCGCAATGCGTCCGAGGGTCAGGTGCGGTTGAAATGGGCGGGTTTCCCGGTGGTTGCCAAATGCTGCCGTGGCGGATTCGATCCGCTGTTCGAGGCGCTCCAGCGGTTCGAGATCGCCCGTCACGCCAGCCCACAGGACTCGAGGCCGGCGCGGATTGGGAAACGCGCCCAAGCCGGCGACCGCGAGCGACAGCGGGCGGGTGTCGGCGCACGCGGCACGCAGGGCCTCAGTCAGGACAGGGGCTTGTTCGGGCGGCACGTTGCCGTAAAAACGGAGGGTCAGATGGATCTGTTCGCGCCGCACCCAGTGGACCGAGCGGGCGGGCCAGTCGACATCGAGAACGCGCTGAACCGAGACCAGGCGGTCAACAAGCGCTTCGGGGAGCGTCAGCGCGGCGAACAGGCGCAGCGCACTCCCCAGGAACCGTGGCTGCGTAGCCGCCGTCGTCAGACGGCGACATCTCGCTCCGTCGAAGGCAGGAATCAGCGCCGACTCATCCCGCGATGCGGGACGGCTACAACCCGGTTCATGGTCCCCGTGCGCATTCAACCGTTGTATGTCAACGCCCTCCACACACCTCGATGCACGCGATTGTGCCGGGCGCGCCACTACGGCAGCCTCTGCCCATAAGCCGCCTCGAACAGCCGATACCATTCCTCGCGGGTCAGTTCGATGTCGTCCGCATTCGCCGCGAGCGCGATCCGCTCCGGATTCGTCGTGCCGACGATCGGGACGATTCCGGACGGATGGCGGAGCAGCCAGGCGATGGCGATCTGGCTGCGATCGGCGCCCCGTTCGCGTGCCATCAGATCCATGGCGTCATGCACCTTCTGCCTGTGCGCGTGGTCGTTGTCCTGCATGCTCACGCGGGCCCCTGTGCCCAACCGTCCGCCCGCGAGCGGGCTCCAGGCGATCGGCGTCATGCCTGCCAGGAGGCAGTGATCGAGCGTGCCATCCAGGAACGGGGCGATCTGGGCGAGGCTGATTTCGATCTGGTTGGCGATTAGGGGCATGGGGCAGGCCGATTGCAGGGCCGTGACCTGCGAAGGGCGGAAATTGCTCACGCCGAACTCGCGCACTTTGCCTTGCTCTTTCAACTGACTGAAGGCCGAGGCGACCTCCGCGGGGTCGCAGAGGAAGTCGGGGCGGTGGAGCTGATACAGATCGATTGTGTCGATCCCCATGCGTTCGAGCGATTCCTCGCACGAACGCAGGATGTGCTCCTTCGAGAAATCGTACCGATGCGGCGCATTGGGCTCGGGCTGGCCCGCCTTGCGAATGCCGCACTTGGTGGCCACCAACACCTTGTCCCGCATGCCGGCCACGTCTTTGAGCGCCAAACCGAAGATGCGTTCGGATGCGCCGTCGCTGTAGATGTCGGCCAGATCGAACAGGGTGAATCCGGCCTCGAACGCGGCGATCACCGCCGCCTTGCCGCGCTCCTCCCGCTCGGGGGTGACCTGCACGGTCTCACTCGGGCTGGCCAGGCGCCAGCCGCCGTAGGCCAGACGTGAAGATTGCAAGGCGCTCTTTCCAAGGGGAACAGTCTTCATAGATGTATGCAATGCAGTCTAGCGAACCTGGCCCGGTCATAGGAAGCGTTTTCGGCCTCTGCCGCCTGTTGACACCCACACTCTCCTCATCTAAACAGTCCCCGTGTGGTCCTTCCCGCCCCAGTTGGTTCCGCGCAATGAAGCTTCGATGACGCCGTTGGACGTGCCGGATGTCCGCCACGATGCGCGCCTCTCATGAACCGTACGCGGAACTATCGTTTGCTGCTGGCCAGCCAGTTCATCGGCGCGTTTGGCGACAACGCGATCCTAGCTGTCATCCTCGGCCAACTCACCTTTCAAGAGCAGGCCGGCACAATCACCGAGAACCAGCTCGGCGCCGCAAACGCCCTCTACACCAGTCTGCTCTTCATCCCATACGTTCTCCTGGCGCCCCTGGCCGGCTTTGTCAACGACCGGGACGCGAAGACGCGCTGGCTGCTCGGCGGCAATGGCCTCAAGGTGGCGGGCACCCTGGTGGCCACGCTCAGTGTCTGGCACGGGGCGTTCTGGCAGGGGCTCGGCTACCTCATCGTGGGCATCGGCGCCTGCTTCTACTCCCCCGCCAAATACGGCATCCTGCCCGAGATCGTTCCCCACGGACGCCTGGTCAAGGCCAACGGCGCAATCGAGTTCCTCACCCTTGTCGCGATCCTGACCGGCTATATCGGGGGCGCCACCATGATCGATGTCCTGCCCGTGGCGACTTGTTACCTGATCCTGCTGGCCCTCTTCAGCCTGGCTCTCGCCCTCAATGCCTGCATGGCGGCCACGCCCGATCACCCCGAGCTGAGGATCGGGCGCAGCGTGGACGAGTTCTTCTCGAACTTCGGTCGGCTCCTCCAGAACCGCCGCCTCGTCCGGGTTCTCTGCGGCACCGGCCTTTTCTGGACATGCGGCGCGGTGATCAAGATGAACTTCCAGCCCTGGGGCCTCGACGTTCTCGAATTCGAGACGAATCGGCAGATCGCGCTGCTTGGTCTCTGGCTCAGCCTCGGCATCATGGGCGGCGCCATGCTCGCCGGCCAACTGCATCACGTCGGCGATTTGCGCCACACACGGCAGTACGGATGGTTCCTCGCCGGCAGCATCGCCCTCCTGGGCTGCATCGAGTTCTTCCGGGACATCGGGCTCATTCGCGGGCGGTTGTCGGTGATCGGCATCCTCCTGGCGGTCGGGGGCATCGCCGGCCTGTTTCTCATCCCGCTCAACGCCGCGCTGCAGTCCGAGTCCGATCAAGGCAAACTGGGCAAGACGATCGCCACCCAGAACTTCATCGATAATCTGGGCATGCTGGGCGCCGGAGCGCTTGTGTTCATGGGCAACCAGGCAGGCCTCACCGCGTCGGGGCTTTTCCTCCTCCTCAGCGCCCTGGCGGCGCTGGTGGTGACCGCGCTCAAGGTCCCGCCCAGGCGCCGCGCCCATGAGACGCCAGCGCCGTCTGCGCCCGCTCTCGCAGCGAATGACAACGACGTCCGGGCGGATTCGGTCCGCGGCGCTTCCTGACACCCTCTGCCCATCCCTTTTCCCCATGCGCACGATCCTTTGTTTCCTGCTGAGGCTCTGTTTCGGTTTTCGCGCCTACAATACGGAGGTGCTGAAGACGCCGGGCCCCGTGCTCCTCATACCGAACCACGTCTCCTGGCTCGATTGGCTCTATCTCTACGTGTTGTTGGACCTGGATTGGAAGTGCGTCGTGTCGAACGTCGCCGCCCAGTACAGTTGGGTCCATCGCAAGATCATGCTCAACCGCCGGACGTTTCCCGTCGATACGAACTCGCCCTACGCGGCCAAGCGCATGGCCGAATGCCTCGAACACGGAGGGCGCCTGGTGCTCTTTGCCGAGGGCCAAATCACCCGCACCGGTTCGCTCATGAAGATCTATGAAGGGACCGGTTTCCTGCTGCACAAGACCCGCGCCCGGCTCATCACGTGCTACATCCGGGGAGCCAACCGGCTGCGCTGGTCCCGGCAGCCCGGGTGGCGGCGCTGGTGGCCCACGATCACGATCCATTTCAGCCCTCTGCTCGCACCCCCTCAGCGCCAGTATCAGAGCACCGCCGAGGCGCGCGCGTTTCTCAGCAACTGGCTCCGCGACCAGATGCTGCTCCAGCAGTTCGAGACCGAGATGGCGTTTGGACCAAATCATGTCCTCGATGCCGTCCTCGAAGCGGCGCGGGCACAGCCGGGCAAGACCATTCTTCAGGATGCGACCACCCAGTCTCTGACGTACCGGCGTCTTCTGGCTGGCGCGCACCTGTTGGGCCGGAAGCTCCAAGCCGAACTCCCGCCCAACACCGACCAGGTGGGGGTGCTGCTGCCAAACGCCAACGCCATGCCCGCCCTTCTGCTCGGGCTTTGGTCTCTGGGCAAAGTGCCCGCGATTCTGAATTTCTCAACGGGTGTGCCGGTCATGCTGGCGTGCGCCCGGCTGGCCGGGCTCGAGGCGCTGGTGACTGCGCGCGCCTTTCTGGCGCGCGCGAAGCTGAGCGCCGACCCGTTTGTCGCGGCGGGTCTGAAGGTGATCTACCTCGAGGACGTGCGGAACAGCGTCTCGCGCGGAGACCGGCTGCTGGGCCTGGCGCGCGTGGTCCTGGCGCCGGCGTCGACGCTCCGGCCCGCACGCGCGCCCGATCGGCTCGCCGCGCGTGGCTGCAGCGCCTCGGACCGCCCCGCGGTGATCCTGTTCACGAGCGGATCCGAGGGGGCGCCCAAAGGGGTCGAGCTGACCCATGGCAATCTCCTGGCGAATATCCGCCAGATGCTGGCGGTGATCGATCTCGAAGACCGGGACCGTGTCTTCAACGCCCTGCCGTCGTTTCACAGCTTCGGATTGACCGTCGGGACTTTGCTCGGCCTTGTGCGCGGCCTCTGCGTGTTCATGTACCCCTCGCCGCTGCATTACCGCGCCATACCCAATGTCCTCTACGATCGCTACTGCACCGTGTTCCTCGCCACGAACACGTTCCTCAATGGCTACGCCCGCCGTGCCCATCCGTACGACTTTCGCGCCTTGCGCTATCTCTTCGCCGGAGCCGAGAAGGTGCAGGACGAGACGGCGCGCCTCTGGATGCAGCGGTTCGGCGTGCGGATCCTCGAGGGTTATGGCGCCACCGAATGCAGCCCTGTCATCAGCGTCAACCTGCCCCAGGCGCCCCGGCACGGATCGGCCGGACGTCTCCTGCCCGGTGTCGAATACAAACTCGAATCCGTCGAAGGCGTCAGCGACGGCGGACGCCTGCTCGTGCGCGGCCCCAACGTCATGCGCGGCTACCTCAACCCCGACGCGAACGCCAGCTTCAAGAGCCTCGGCGGCTGGTACGATACCGGCGACATCGTCAACGTCGATGCCGACGGATTCGTCCACATCCTCGGACGCCTGAAGCGCTTCGCCAAAGTCAGCGGCGAAATGGTCAGCCTGGCGGCGGTCGAAGACATCCTGGCCGGCGCATTCCCCCACTACGGCATCCGGTTCGAAGTCGCCATCGTCGCCCGCCCGGACGCGGAGAAAGGCGAAACGCTCATCGCCGTCACCAACGAAGCCCGGCTCACGCTGGACGAGATCCGGGCGGTGATCCGCGCCAAGGGCCTCCCCAATCTGTGCGTGCCTCGGGAGGTCCGGTTCCTCCGCGAGATCCCGAAACTCGGCACCGGCAAGGTCAGTCATATGGAGTTGTCCAGAAGGGTGCAAGACCTGCCCACCCATCCCCGGGCTTGAAACCGCCCACGCCGTCCTCTCTAATCCAGACATGCGAAGCCGGACCTGGGCCGATGCGATTGCGGGATGCGCCGACCCGAGGCGGGCGGAGCACTCCCTGGGATTGCTCTGGGCGACGGAGGCGAAACCCGCGCTTCAAACGGCCAAGGCCGGGTCGGCCCGGACGCTGGCCGCCCTGCTGAGCGGTTCACAAGCCTTGAGCGAGGCGCTCATCGCGCATCCGGATTGGGTTCCCGCCCTCCTCGATGCGAAGACCTTGAGCAGCGCCCGCCCCATGCCGCGTCTGAGGGCAGACCTCCAAAGAGCCATCGGTCCGCTGATCAAACGGGCCGACGCCCCGGCGGCTTTTGCCCAGCTCAGGCTCTTCAAACAGCGGGAGACACTGCGGATTGCCATTCGCGATCTGTCCGGGCCGGGCCAGGCCGCGGTGATCACACGCGAGCTTTCGGATCTCGCCGACCTCTGTCTCGAGACGGTGTACGCGTTGTGCCGGCGCCAGATCGAGGAGCGCCTGGGGAAGCCGTGGCACATGGATGCCGGGGGCGGTTGGCGTCCGACGACCTTCTGCATGCTTGGCCTGGGGAAGCTCGGCGGCCAGGAACTCAACTACAGCTCGGACGTCGATCTGGTGTTCCTCTACAGCGATGAGGGATTCGTCTTTCGCGAGCCGCCAGCCCCCGGCGAGACGGGCAAGGGAGTGGCCAACCACCTCTATTTCCAGCGCCTGGCCGAGGCGATCGTGGCCGAGGTCGCCCGCATGACGCCGGAGGGAACGCTCTATCGCATCGACCTGCGGGTGCGGCCCGAGGGCGACCGCGGCCCGTTGGCGCGCTCCCTGGCCAGTTGCGAGAACTACTACTGGCAGTGGGGCCAGACCTGGGAGCGCATGATGCTGATCAAGGCGCGCCGCGTGGCGGGTGACGCCGCGTTGGCGGGCGAATTCATCGAGATGATCCAGCCGTTTCGCTACCCGCGCTCGCTCAGCCGCCAGGCGCTGGACGATGTGGCGGTCATGAAACAGCGCATCGAGAACGAAATCGTCCGCGCGGGCGAGATCGATCGGAACGTCAAGCTCGGACGGGGCGGCATTCGGGAGATCGAGTTCGTGGCGCAAACGCTGCAAATGATGCACGCCGGACGACATCCGTTCCTGGCGCACTCGCAGACACTGCCGGCGCTGTCCAAGCTGGCCGAGTACCAACTGCTTTCCACCGACGACGCGCAGGCGCTCGGAGCGGCTTATCTGTTCCTGCGCGACATCGAACACCGGCTGCAGATGGACAACAACCTGCAGACCCACACCATCCCCACCGAACGCGAGAAACGGGAACGGCTCGCCCGGCTTCTGGGCTATGACACCCTCGCCGCTTTCGAAATCGCGCTGCTCGATCATCGGGAACGCGTCCGCGCAATCTACGAACGCCTTCTCAACACCGACGCGCCTGAGCCATCCCTCCTGCTCCCCGACTTGACCACACAGGAGGACCAGTGGAAGAGCCTCCTCCACAACCTCTCGTTCCGCGATCCCGAGAAGGCGCTCCGCCTCGCCCGCGCCCTCGTCCAGGGACCCGGCTTCGGTCATCTGTCGGCCCGGACCGCGAAGTTCGGACGCCAACTGCTTGCTCAATTCCTGCACCTTTGCCCGGCCCGCGGCGCCGCCGATTCGCAAGACGCCGTCCGCTTCCCCGATGGCGACCCGCACTCGAAGCGCCTCTCGGATCCCGACCGCGTCCTGGCGCGCCTGGACACTTTCGTCGCCGCGTACGGGGGACGGGCCCTGCTGTTCGAGACGTGGGCGACGAATCCCTCCCTCTTCGAGCTCATTATCCTCGTGTTCGATCGCTCGGAGTTCCTGGCCGAGACCGCCATCCGCACCCCCGATCTGGTCGACGAACTCGAACTGAGCGGCTACCTGCGCCGCGCCAAGAACGCCGCCCAAATCCTCAGAGACCTCCGCCACGGACTGGACGACCCCGACCAGAAACTCTGGCTCAGGCGCTACCACCAGACCGAACTGATGCGCATCGGTTTGCGCGATATTCTCGGGCTGGCGGATTTCGAGCAAAACCTCGTCGAGCTGTCGGCCCTGGCCGATGCCTGTCTTGACTACGCGCTCGAAGTTGCCCTGCGCAAACACCGCCTCCGCCCCGAATCCATCGCGATCATCGGCCTGGGCAAGCTGGGCGGGGCCGAGCTGAACTATGGCTCAGACCTCGATGTCGTGTTTGTCGCCGACTCGAAGACCCAAGACCTGCCCGGCTTGCAGCGCGTCGCTGTCGATG
>CAYPUR010000176.1:0-10140 GCA_964413865.1 uncultured Verrucomicrobiota bacterium | reverse complement strand
AGACCTCGAAAAGACAAGCTTACCTAGTGGTCCGAATTTTGGGGTCCAGGGCTGAAGGACTACGGTATTCTTGCGCGGCGCGGCTGTTCCTGCCAGCATTTCGGCATGCCCGCTCGAGAATCTTCGCCCTGGTCTGCCCGGCTTGTGCTGTTGACGCTCTCGGTCTGTGGATTGCTCCTGGCACCGCCTGTGCGACCGTCAGAGGCGCCCGAAAACAACGCGCGGCTGACTCCTGTCCGCAACACCGTTGGCATCGCCACGGGTGAATCCGGGAGGCCCGAGGCTGCTCGAGCCGATGATCCTCTTCCGTCAGGCCTCAGGGTCGTCACGGGTCCGGTGAACGGCGCTTTCATCGAGCGGGGCGGACAGTCCCTCGCCGTCTACGGCGATCCGTCAGGCCGGCGACCGCTGCCGGACACCGTGCTGCTCACCGAGGCGCGTCGGGACGTGACTTGGGCGGCGCGCAGCCTCGCGCAACGCGGCGCCAGTCTCGTCGCTCCGGAGAAGGAAGCCGAACTGCTGTCCCATCCCGAGAAGTTCTGGGCAGAGTTGCGGGAGAAACGCTTCCACGATTACGCCCAACAGACCACCAAGGTCCCGACCGAGCCGATCCCGGTGAGCCGCGTCGTCAAGGGCGGCGAGACGCTGACGTGGGCGGGCCTTCCCATCCGGGTGATCGATACTCCCGGCTACACGCGCGGTGCGGTGAGTTTCCTCGTCGAACTCGACGGTAAGACCGTTGCCTTCACTGGAGACCTGATCCGCGACGACGGGAAGTTGCAGGACCTCTTCAGCCTTCAAGACGCAATCCCGGAGGCGAAGATCGGCGGTTACCACGGCTGGGCAGGGCGCTTGGGCGGTCTTATGGCGAGCCTGGACCGGCTGGCTGCCGAGAAGCCGGATTTGGTGGTCCCGCTGCGTGGCCCCGTCATTCGCGATCCGGCTGTGGCGATCGCCCGTCTGCGGACCCGCATTCGCGCCGTGTACGCCAACTACCTGTCCATCGACGCACTGCGCTGGTATTTCAAAGACGAACACATCCGGGTGAAGGCGCGCCGCGTCCTGGGCCCCGCGGTCCAGGTTGATTGGATGCCGATGGCGGAGACCGTGCCGCTGCCCGCGACGATCATCCCGATCGCCAACGCGCGGCTGATCCTGTCGGCGGATCGCTCGGGGTTCCTGATCGATTGCGGGAGCATGGGAATCATCGAGCAGTTGCGCAAAATGCGCGCCGCCGGAACCCTGGGGTCCATCGAACACGTGTTCGTGACCCATTATCACGACGACCATACGGACGCGCTGCCGGCGTTGGTGGCCGAGTTCGGCGCGCGCGTGCACGCATGCGGCAGTCTGATCGACCTGATCGAGCATCCAGGCGACTACCGGTTGCCCTGTTTGACCAGGAACCCGACGCTGGTCACCGAGAAACACCGCGAGGGCGACACCTGGCGCTGGAAGGAGTATGAGCTGACGATTCTCGATCATCCCGGACAAACGCTCCATCACAACGCCTTGCTGGTCCGACGCGACGGAGACTGGTCGGCCTGTTTCGTGGGCGATTCCTTCACGCCCTCCGGAATCGACGATTACTGCCTCCAGAACCGCAATTTCATTCATGAAGGCCAGGGAATGCTCCGCTGCCTCGAGCAACTCGACACGCTGCCCGGCGGCTGCTTGATCCTCAATCAGCACGTCGAGCCCGCGTTCCGGTTTTCTTCGGCCCAGAGAGCACGCATGCGCGAAACGCTTCGGCAACGCATGCCGTTGCTGGCCGAGTTGCTTCCCTTTGACGACCCGAATTACGGTCTGGACGAGAGCTGGGCCGTGCTGCATCCGTACTGGATCGCCGTGCACCCGGGCGAATCCGTCGAGTTGGCATTGCGCATCACAAACCATTCACCTCGCGAACGCACCTTTCGCACCGTCGCGCGCGCCCCGGCGGCCTTCACTGTGTCCAGCGCGGGCTCGGTGCGCATCCCGCGACACTCGGAAGGCGCGCTCCCGATCACGGTCCGGGTGCCTCCCGACGCCGCTCCCGGCCCGCGGGTGATCGTGGCGGATGTTGTGTGGGACGAGGCCGAACTGCGCGAATGGACCGAGGCCGTGCTCGATGTCGTGCCGTGAACGGTGAAGCGTGTGCTCAGGCCTCCAGCAAACCAGCTTCCTGTCAACCTGGAATCGGCATGAATCGGAATGTCATGCAGATCGGACACCTCACAATTGCGCTGCTGCCTTTGACCCTGGCGCTGGCCATCGCCTCGGCCGCGCCGTCCGGGGCGCCCCGTCCCAACGTCCTGGTCATCCTCACCGACGAACAGCGCCCGGGCTTTGACCATTGAATGAGCCACCGGGGCCAGGGGAACTACTTCGACAACGAGTTCAACCTCAAGGGCACTCGCCGCACTAGCGCTACCAGGCGCCGTCGACGAGGCGGGCGGTGATATTCCGGGCGAGATCGGCGGCGATGACAGGCAGCGTCTGACGCTCGACGCTGGCCTGATCGCCGGCCAGAACCGGGGGCATTTGCCCGTCAGGCAGCGGGTTCCGGGCGCCGACGCGCACCGTGGCCCGGCCCCGGACCTTCTCATCCAAAACGACGCGTCCGGTGGACCGGTCCTCGGCGACCACGTGGGCGCGGAGGGTGAGCTCGTAGTCGCGCACGGTGGTCACATCGCCAGGTTGGTAAGCGACCGGTGTGCGTTCGTAGGCGAGCAGGGTGCCGTTGACGACGATATCGCCGTCGTTGTGTGTTGCGAGCGTGTAGGTGCCGTCCTGCTGGAGCTGCTTCCGCAAGGCATGCGCCACCGCCTCGCTCAGGCGCGGTTCGGGCGCTTCATTGCGGAAGAAGTTGACCTGGACGCTCCGCGACCGGGCATCGATGCCGCTGGTGGGGCCCAGTCGGTAGCCGGCGCACCCGGCGAGTAGGATCGCCGCGCCGCACCAGCCAAGGCCGAGGAAGCGCCGCGTGTTCATGGCGTGGGTGCCGACGCGGTCTTGGCCCGCGAGTGCCGCGCGACAGCTTCGAGCCGGCGCTTCGCCTCGACCGAATAGGTCGATTCCGGATCGAAGCTCACGGCCTCGTTGTAATAGACCTTGGCGCCGTCCCATTGGCGCTTCTTCTCGTAAAAGCGGGCGGTCTGGAAAGCGCCGCGGGCCTGCTCGGTCTTGAGCGCGCGGATGTGACCCCGGACCTCGGCCACACGCGAGTCGTCGGGATAGAGCGTGATGAGGTCGGTGAAGGTCGCGATGGCGGAGGCGGCGGCGCTTTGATCGTATTCGGCGGTTTGGGCCGCCTTCCTGTAGGCCATGCCGGCGCGGTAGATGGCGTCGGCGGCAATCTTGGGGCGGTTGTGGTAGATGTCGGCCGCCTTCTCGTACGCCTTGACGGCCAGGATGTACTCCTTCTGCTTCTCGCGCGCCGCGCCGATCTTGAGCTGGGCATCGGGGGCGATCGCGCTGTGCGGCCCGCTCTGCACCACTTTCGCGAACATGTCCGCAGTCTTCTCCATCGACCGGAAGAAGGGGATGAAGCCCCACAGCTTGAACCACTGCCCGCCTAAAAACCGATTCGCGATCTCGTACTGGCGCTGGAGCACCGCGTCGTAGTCGGCCGCCTTCGGGTACTTCTCGATGAGCTTCTGGTACTCCTTGAACGCCCGCTGGTCATGCCTGCGCGCCTCGTACACCCGGCCCAGAAGGTACTGGGCCTGGGGAGCGTAATCCGACAAGGGCCAGCGCTTGACCGTGCGCCGGGCGGCCTTCTTGGCGACGCCGTACTGCTTGTTGTCGAACGCCTCCTGGGCCACATCGAGCTGGTCTTTGGCCCGGGCCCGAACCCACTTGCCGCCGCCCACCGACTCGTACGTCCACCCTTCACCCGGCCGGTAAACCAATGGCGCCGGACAACGCGACGGCACGGACAACAGACCAAGCACGATCAGTGAGATGAGAACGACCCGGCGCTTCATGTGACGCAGGACCGTATCGGAGGCTTTCGGCCAAGTCAACCGGGCATCGGCTGTCGCGCCGCCCGCAGAGCTTCGAGCGCGTGCCGGAAGTCCGCCGGCCAGGGCGCCTCGGACGCGGCGCGTTTGCCGCTCTCCGGCTGGGTGAAGGCCGGGCGCCGGGCGTGCAGGAGCTGGCGCGGCGCGGCGAAGCCGGTGAGCTCCGTGAGCCTGAGATTCTGGCGCTTGCCGTAGACCGCGTCGCCCACAATCGGAAAACCAAGATGCTTGAAATGCACCCGGATCTGATGCGTCCGCCCCGTGTGCAGCCGCACCTCGACCCACGTCGCCGACGCCAGGCGTTCGAGCGTGCGATACGCCGTCCGGGCGGAGCGTCCGCCGGCAAGAACAGCCATCACCTTGCGGTGCGTCGGGTGCCGGGCTATCGCGGCGTCAATCTCCCCGGCCGCGGACGCGAGTTCGCCGCAGACAATCGCGTGGTAGACCTTCTCGACCTGCCGATGCGCGAACTGGCGGGAGAGCGCCACATGGATGGCATCGCGCTTGGCGACCACCATGACGCCGCTGGTGTCCTGATCCAGCCGGTGGACAATGCCCGGACGCGCCACGCCGCCGATGCCGCTGAGCTGGCCCTTGCATTGGTGCAGGAGGGCGTTGACCAGGGTGTCGTTCTCCGTGCCCGCGGCGGGATGCACAACCATGCCCGCCGCCTTGTTGAGCACCAGCAGCCCCTCGTCCTCATACAGGATGTCCAGGGGCAACGCGCGGGCCTCGATTGTCGCCGGCCTGGGCGCCGGCCATTCAACCACGATCGTGTCCCCCGCCCGCGGCGCATGCGTGCGCTTGACGACTCGGCCGTTGAGTCGGATGGCCCCTTCGCGAATCAGCCGCTGCAGGGCGTTGCGCGACACGCAGGGGAACTGGTCGTGGAGATACACATCCAGCCGCGTCGACGGCAACCCCAGCACGGGCTCGACGACCAGCGTCTCGACCCGCGGCGGCTTTCCCGGATTCTCGTCTGAGCCGCTCATGGATGCTCGGCGACGGCACCGGGCCTTCGCAGCCACTGGTAGAGGCTCACACCGCACCCGATCACCACCAGGCTCACCAGATGGCCCGCGGTCGCCCACCCGCCGAGATACCAGACCTCGTAGTCGCCGCGAAAAAACTCGATCAGGAATCGCAACGCGCCGTAGGCGATCAGGTACGACGCAAAGACCCGTCCGTCGAATCCCTTGCGGCGGTACAGCCAGGCGAGGGCCGCGTAGAGCGCGAGATTCGCCCCCGCCTCGTAGATCTGGGTCGGGTGGACCCCGGCGCCCTGGGTGAAATGCTCGAGCGGGAAATGGATGGCCCAGGGCAGAGAGGTCGGCAGGCCGAAGCAGCATCCGTTCATCAGGCAGCCGATGCGTCCGAACACATGCCCCAGCGCGATGCTGGGCGCGAGGGCGTCGGCCAGTTTCCAGAGTGGCACCTGATGGCGCCGGGCATAGAAGATCGTCGCCAGCGACGCCCCGACGAGCCCGCCATAAAAAACCAATCCGCCATGCCGTATGGCGAACATCTCCCACCACGGTTTGCCGGCGAAATCCTCCTCCCAGTAGACGACGACATGCCACAGGCGGGAGCCGACAATGGCGCCGATCATGAGCCAGACGCCCAGGTCGGCAACCACCTCGCCCGATATGCCGTTGCGCAGGCTGCGCCGACTCGCCGTCCAGAGGCCGGCGACGAACCCGGCAACGACCAGGAGTCCGTACCAGGTGATGGTCAGTTGACCGATGTTCAACGCGACTTGATGCATGGGAGCGGCTCGAAGCAAATGCCAATCGGTGGTCCGCACGCGGCTGACGCGCCCTCTCCCGAATCCATGACCGGTGACATCTGCTACAAACAGGGCGAGTCTGTGTGTTGGGTTGACGGGGTCAAGGATTCTCTCGATCTCGCATGTCGAGATAATCCGCATCCTGGATTTCGCGGGCGAGGCAGGCTAATTGTTGGGCGTGCGGCAAGTCTCTAGAGCGATCGCGGCGGGCCGGGACGGCATCATCATCCACGGCGCGCGCGAACACAATCTGAAGAACCTCTCGGTCACCATCCCCCGGGGCCAGTTCGTGGTGATCACGGGCGTGAGCGGCTCGGGCAAGAGCACGCTCGCTTTCGACCTCCTCTTCGCCGAGGGCCAGCGGCGGTTCCTCGATTCCATGAACGCCTACGCCCGGCAGTTCGTCGAGCAACTGGCCCGCCCCGATGTCGACCTCATCACCGGGATCCCCCCCACGGTCAGCATCGAGCAGCGCAATTCCCGCGGCGGCGGCAAGAGCACCGTCGCCACCATCACCGAAATCCACCACTTCATCCGGCTCCTGTTCGCCCGTCTCGGCGTCCAGCACTGTCCGGACTGCCGTCAGCCGGTCGAGCCCCAGACGCGCGACCGGGTCGGCGAGGCGCTGCGGGCCGAGGCGCGGCGGCGCGGTGAGCTCTCGCTCCTGGCGCCCATGGTGCGCGGACGCAAGGGATTTCATTCCGAGGTCGCCGACTGGGCCGCGCGGCACGGCTACGAGCGGATTCGGGCCGACGGCCAGCTTCGACCCAGCGCGCAAGGGCTCCGGCTCGATCGGTTCCGCGAGCATCACGTCGAGATCCTCGTCGGCACCGTCCGCCGCGACGGACGCCAGGCCACGCTGGCGGGGGCCGCGGCCAGCCTGCAAAAGGTGGTCGACGAGACCCTGCGGCTCGGCCAGGGCACGTTGCTGGCCCTGGACCGCGCGGGCCACGTCACCCCGCACTCGACAGAGCGGACCTGCACCGGTTGCGGGCGGTCCTTTCAGCCGCTCGATCCCAAGCTGTTCAGCTACAACTCCGCCGCCGGCTGGTGCCCGCGCTGCCGCGGTTTCGGCGAGCTCTTCTACCTCCCCGAGGATGTGGATCGCGGCGCGCGGGCGGACGCCATCGAGGAATCCTGGTTCGGGTGGCAGGAAGGCCAGCGCCAGATGTGCCCCGAGTGCGGCGGCCATCGCCTCAACCCCATCGCCCGCGCCGTGCGCCTCCCTTTTGACGCTCCGCACTGCCCAATCGCCTCCCTCCGCCAGAAGCCCACCATCGACGACTTCGGCGCGGCGACGGTCGACAGTGTGCGGGCCTATTTCGACGCCTTGCGCGTGACCGGCCGCGCCGGGCTCATTGCCCGCGACATCGTGTCGGAGATCCGGGCGCGTCTCTGGTTTCTCCACGAGGTCGGCTTGGGCTACCTGCAACTGGGCCGCGCCGTCACGACCCTCTCCGGCGGTGAAGCCCAGCGCATTCGCCTCGCGGCCCAGTTGGGCTCGAATCTCAGCGGTGTCCTCTACGTCCTCGATGAGCCCACGATCGGCCTGCACGCCCGCGACAACCAGCGCCTGCTCGCCGCCCTGGCCAAACTCAAGGCCCGCGGCAACTCCCTGGTCGTCGTCGAGCACGACGAGGCCACCATGCGCTCCGCCGACTACGTTATCGACCTGGGGCCCGGCGCCGGGATCAACGGCGGACGCGTCATCGCCAGCGGCTCGCTCGATGACCTGATGCGGCATCGCGACTCGATCACCGGCCAATGCCTGCGCGCCCAAAAAGCGTTCCCCGCCCGCGGCGCGCGCCGGCTGGTCGCGACACCGCCCCGCGGCGCCCGTCCCGCGCGGAAACCCGCGCCTGCCGGCGCGGCTGCGTCAACCGGCGATGCGGCGGCCCTGCCCGAGTTCCTGGTGCTCGAAGGGGCGGCTGCGCACAACCTGCGGAACCTCGCCGTGCGCATCCCTCTCGGACGCCTCGTGCTGGTCACCGGCGTGAGCGGATCCGGCAAGAGCACGCTGGTGCGCGAATGCCTCCTGCCCGCGCTCGAGGCCAATCTCAAGGCGCGCGGCTCGAATCTCAAATCGGGGGCGCGATTGGCAGGGGGCCAACAGTTCATCCATGCCGTGTACGAGGTGGATCAATCGCCGATCGGACGCACCCCCCGCTCGATCCCGGCAACGTACGTCGGTTTCTTCGACGACATCCGCCGGCTCTACGCCCAGTTGCCCGAGGCGCGGTTGCGCGGGTACGGGCCGGGACGGTTTTCGTTCAACAGCCCCCAGGGCCGCTGCCCGGAGTGCGAAGGCGCGGGCGTGGTCAAAATCGAGATGAACTTCCTGCCGCCGGCATTTGTGCGTTGCGAGAGCTGCGGCGGGTTGCGATTCAACCGCGAGACGCTCGACATCACCCTCCACGGCAAGAACGTCGCCCAGGTGCTCGACTTGAGTGTCTCCGAGGCCCTCGACTTCTTCGCCGCACACCCGCGCATCCACCGCTCCCTCGACGCCCTCCGCGACACCGGACTCGATTACCTGAAGCTCGGTCAGACCAGCCCGACCCTCAGCGGCGGAGAGGCCCAGCGGGTCAAACTCGTCACCCACCTGCTCGCCGGATTGAGGGAGCGGGAGCCGCAGCCCGGCCGCGCCGGGAAACGGAATCTCTTCATTCTCGAAGAACCCACCATCGGCCTGCACATGGCGGATGTGCGGCGGCTGGTCGACGTGCTCCAGCGCCTGGTGGATGGCGGCCATACCGTTCTTGTGATCGAGCACAATCTCGACCTGATCGCCGAGGCCGACTGGGTGATCGATCTGGGGCCCGAGGGCGGCGACGGCGGCGGACGCGTGGTGGCCGAAGGCACGCCCGAGCAGTTGGCGCGCCATCCGCATTCGCATACCGGGCGTTTCCTGCGGGGTCTGCTCTCAAACTGAGACATCACATGATACGGATCTGACCCTGTTGCCTTTTCTCTGAGCCGCAGTCGCTTCCTTGGCCGGACAAATGAACACGCCTGACATGCCTTTGCCTTGGCATCGGTCTTACCAGGGTTCGGCCCTGTGGTTTTGTTTCCGTCCAGTCATGATTTCTGAAACAATCTCTAATCAGATTTCTATCTGATGAAACAGCAAACCGCTTTGTTTCTTTACTTGTTGCCAGATTGAAACAAGGCTATTCCTTGTTTCAGTTGTGAACGAAAACACCGACACCCCGGGGGGCGAACGCAAGTCGGGCCGATGGATGACCACCTTGGAAGGCTATCGCGCCTTCCACCCGGACCCGTTGCCGCCAGTCTTGAACTGGTCGCCGCAGTTGGCATCGGCGCTGGCCGACGCCTCACTGCTGATTGGCCGACTCGCCGGCGAGGGCAAGCGGCTGCCGAATCCGCACATTCTTATCCGGCCCTTCATCCGTCGTGAGGCGGTGCTGTCCAGCAAGATTGAGGGCACCCGGACCACCCTCGGCGAGTTGCTGGCGGCGGAGGCCGGCGCCGCGGTCGAACGAAGCCCGGACGACCTCCGCGAAGTGGCCAATTACGTCACCGCGCTTGAATACGGTATTGAGCGGCTCAGGACACTGCCCTTGTCCTTGCGGTTGGTCCGCGAGTTGCACGAGCGACTGACGGCCGGCGTGCGCGGCAGCCACGCCACGCCCGGTGAGTTCCGGCGCTCGCAGAACTGGATTGGCAAACCCGGCGACACGCTCAATCAAGCCTCCTACGTTCCGCCGCCGCCCGACGCGCTGGGCGAGCAACTCGCCAACTGGGAACGCTTCCTCCACGACCGCACACAGCCTCCACTGGTTCACGCCGCGCTCATGCACTACCAGTTCGAGGCCATTCATCCGTTCCTCGATGGCAACGGCCGTGTCGGGCGGTTGCTCATCACGCTGCTGCTCTGCGAGCGGCACATCCTGCCCACGCCGCTGCTCTACATCTCCGCCTTCTTCGAGGCCACGCGCGCCGACTACTATGACGGGCTGCGACAGGTGACTGAGCGTGCCGATTGGGAAACCTGGGTGCGTTACTTCCTCAACGGCGTCGCCCGCCAGTCCGAGGACGCTCTGAGCAGGGCCGAACGCATCAACCGCCTTCTTGAGACGTGGCGCACCACCCTGGCCGGCAAGCCCAACACGCGCGTCGCGCTCCAAATGCTCGACCTGCTTGGAACCAACCCGTTTGTCACCCCGCGTGGCGCCGAAGAGAAACTGGGCATCGCGTACAACACGGTCATGCGCGCCGTCGGCCTCTTGCAGGAGCAGGGCATTGTCGCCGCGGCCACTGAAGCCAAGCGCGACCGAGTCTTCTGCGCTAAAGCCCTCCTCGATATCTTGGAGGAACCGGCACGACTTA
>CAYPUR010000175.1:0-10145 GCA_964413865.1 uncultured Verrucomicrobiota bacterium | reverse complement strand
CGACGTGTTGTTGGTGTTGACAATGCGGGGGAGGGACATTGACTTTGGGGGCATGACTGGATTGTCGGAGGGAACGGATCGCTCGTGTTGCCGCGGGGAACGCTATGGGTGACCCGCAACTGACTCCCATGATGGCGCAGTATCGCCGGATCAAAGGGGAACTGCCGGCGGATGCGCTGCTGTTGTTTCGGCTGGGGGACTTTTACGAGATGTTCTTCGAAGACGCCCAGGCGGGCGCGCAACTCCTGAACCTGGCCCTGACGAGCCGGAACGGGGTGCCGATGTGCGGACTCCCGTATCATGCCGCCCCGGGCTACATCGGGCGCATTCTGAAGGCCGGACGCAAGGTGGCGATTTGCGACCAACTTGAAGACGCGAGGCCTGGCAAGCTCGTCAAGCGCGAGGTGACCCAGATCCTCAGTCCGGGCGCGCATTTCGACGAGCGCATGCTCGCCGCCGAGCGTCCGAATTACCTCGCCACCGTTTGCCGCGTCGGCAAGACCTTCGGCCTGGCGCTGGTCGATCTGACGACCGCCGATTTCAGGACGACTGAACTGGACACGGACACATCGGTGTTGGCGGAACTCGAGCGCGTGCGGCCGTCCGAGGTTCTCCTGCCGTCCGAGGCTGCCGATTTGGCAGCGCTTCTGAGCAGCCGGTCGAGGGCGAGGCCGTCCGCCAGCCCGGGGCAGCCGCTTGCCGCGGGCGGTGCGAGGACGGAATTCGGCTGGGTCCTGAGCCGTTACGACGATTGGGTGTTCGCGCCGGAGACCGCCCAGTACACGCTGCGCGATCATTTCAAAGTCGCGTCGCTGGACGGCTTCGGTCTGCGCGGGCGCGCCGCGGCGATGGGTGCGGCCGGCGCGGTGCTGCATTATCTGAGTCAGCAGCTCCGCCGCGATGTGGCCCATCTGACGCGGCTGAGTTTCTACCAGACCAGCGATTACCTCGTGCTCGATACGGCGACGCTTCGGAATCTCGAAGTGCTCGAACCGCTGCATCGGGACGCCCCGCGCGACGCCTCGCTCTACGGCGCCCTCAACCGGACGGTGACTCCGATGGGGGCGCGCCGCCTGCGGGAATGGCTTTCGCAGCCGTTGGCGGCCGCGCGCCCGATTCGGCGGCGTCAGGAAGCGATTCGGGCGTGGGTGGATCACGCTGCGCAGCTCGAGTCGTTTCGACACGCCCTTGTCGAGGTTCGCGATCTCGAGCGGACGCTGAGCCGGCTGAGCGTGGGGACCGGCAACGCGCGCGACCTTGTGGCGCTGCGCCTTGGCCTGCAGCAGGTGCCGCACGTGCGCACGACCCTGATGACGGCACTCGAAGAGGCGCCAGCGTCCGCCCCGGTGTTCAAGGAACTGGGCGTGGCCGGCTCCGCCCAGGCTGCCGCGGGCGATGAGCTAGGCCCCCGGCTGATCGAGCTGGCGGGTCAGATCTCGGACTGTCCGGAGGTTGTCGACCTCATCGGACGCGCGATTGTGGACGAAGCGCCCTTGGCGTTGAGGGAAGGGGGGCTGATTCGAGACGGCTTCGATGCGGCGCTGGACGAGTTGCGTCGCGCCGCCCGCGAGGGCAAGGATTGGATCGCGCAGCTTCAGCAAAAGGAAATCGAGCGGACGGGCATCGGTTCGCTCAAGATCAGGTTCAACTCGGTGTTCGGCTATTACATCGAGGTCACGAAGGCCAATCTCGACAAGGTCCCCGCCGACTATGTCCGCAAGCAGACCGTTGCCAACGGCGAACGGTTCATCACCCCGGATTTGAAAGAGATGGAAAGCAAGATCCTCGGCGCCGAGGAGCGGGGTGTGAAGCTCGAGTACGAGCTCTTTCTCCGGGTGCGGGAACGGGTGCTGGGGCGCGTCGCGGAGATCCAGCAGACGGCGACGGCGCTGGGCGAACTGGATGTGCTGGCCGGGCTGGCCGAGACCGCGCGTCTTCACAACTACTGCTGTCCGGACGTGGGTGAAGCGGGGCATTTGGTGATTCGCGACGGGCGGCACCCGGTGTTGGACCAGAGCCTGGCGGAGGAGCGGTTCGTGCCCAACGACACGGAATTCGACGGCGAGACACAGCAGATCGGTCTGATCACCGGTCCGAACATGGCGGGGAAGAGCACCTACATCCGGCAGGTGGCGCTGCTCACCCTGTTGGCGCATGCCGGCTCGTTCGTGCCCGCCGCCTCGGCGCGCATTGATCTGGTCGACCGCATCTTCACGCGCATCGGCGCCAGCGACGATTTGGCCCGGGGCCAATCGACGTTCATGGTCGAGATGAGCGAGACGGCGAACATCCTCAACAGCGCCACCGCTCGCAGCCTGGTGATCCTGGATGAGATCGGGCGCGGGACGAGCACCTTCGATGGCCTGAGCCTGGCGTGGAGCATCGTCGAACACCTGCATAACCAGGTCGGCGCCAAGACCCTCTTCGCCACGCACTATCACGAGCTGACGGAGCTTGCGGGCCGGCTCAAGCGGCTGCGGAACTACAACGTCGCCGTGCGCGAATGGAACGATCAGGTCGTGTTCCTGCGCAAGATCGTGCCGGGGGGTACGGACAAGAGCTACGGCATCCAGGTGGCGCGGCTGGCGGGTGTGCCCAAGGAAGTGCTGGATCGCGCCAAGGCCATTTTGAGAAACCTCGAGGAATCGGAGCTGACGCCCGAGGGCAACGTGCGCCGGCCTGCGCGCCACCGGGCTGAGCGCGAGACCCTGCAGGCGCTCGAGCCGCCGCCGCAGTTGGACCTGTTCGAAGGCAGGGCGTAGTTCACAAAGAGCAATGCCATGACATACAAGTCCGAAAACCCTGGCGCGAACCGCCGTTGGCGGTCGCGTTCTGTTCTGGGCCTGGCGGGTTGGCTGCTGCTCTGCTTCGCTGTGGCGGCGATCGGCGGCCTGTTCCAGCCGGGCGACTGGTATGCCGGCCTGAGAAAGCCGGCGTGGAATCCGCCCGCCTGGGTGTTTGCGCCCGTATGGACGGCGCTTTACACGATGATGGCGATCGCCGCGTGGCTGGTCTGGATGCGAGGCGGGTTTGCCAGGCAGGCGGCCGCCCTGTGGCTTTTCCTCGCGCAACTTCTGTTCAACGGCCTCTGGTCTCCGCTCTTCTTCGGCCTGCGGAATCCCGGGCTCGGCCTCGTCGGTCTCGGGTTGCTGTGGCTGGCTTTGCTGGCGACCGTCGCCGCCTTTTGGAAAGCCCGGCCGATCGCAGCCGCGTTGTTGCTGCCCTATCTGGCCTGGACCGCCTTTGCCCTCGCGCTGAACCACGCGCTGTGGCGCCTCAATTCTTAGCGAGGCTCCGCCCCAAACCGAGGAGGCTTGTGAACGGCTTGTAGCCGCTGGGTGGCAACGATGATCACCGGCGGCCGACGCCTCGCTAACCTGCATTTCTCACCACTTTTTCCACCGCGAAGCCGGAGTTCTCAAGAGAAGCAAGCATGCAGGTTAGAAAAGCAAAACCGCGCCCGAGTGGAGGGATGGAATCGGGCAACAGAGTGTCGCCGCACTCGCGAGGTTTCGGAAACGCTCCGAACCTCGTTTTCCCCTGTGCGGGCGCGGTTTTGCCACAGCCCGGATTTCGTTGTCATCTTCCCGGTGGTGAGCAATCCGGGCTAAGTGGCGCCGCTGCGCGGCGCCAGAGAATCCTTGACCCCTTGAACGCGGCACAAAAACATGATGTGTCTACAACAAGTGTCACCGGTCAAGGATTCTTGCGAAAAAGGCGCTTGCATGCGGCGCGCAGGCCGTGCTCAGTATTTGAAAGACCCATGAAAAAGTCACAACTGACCACCACGGGCGGAAACCCGGTCGCCGACAACCAGAACTCCCTGACGTCTGGTGCGCGCGGGCCGTTGTTGATGCAGGACTATCAGCTCATCGAGAAGCTGGCCCACCAGAATCGCGAGCGCATTCCCGAGCGCACGGTTCACGCCAAAGGCTCGGCGGCGTACGGCGTGTTCACCGTCACGCAGGACATCACCCGTTACACCAAGGCGGGCCTCTTCGCCAAGGTCGGCCGGAAGACCGATTGCCTGCTGCGGTTTTCGACAGTGGCCGGCGAGCGGGGGGCGGCGGACGCCGAGCGCGATGTGCGCGGTTTTGCCATCAAGTTTTACACGGACGAAGGCAACTGGGACATGGTGGGCAACAATACGCCGGTTTTTTTCGTCCGCGATCCCTACAAGTTCCCGGATTTCATCCATACCCAGAAACGGCATCCGAAGAGCAACCTGCGCAGCAACACTGCGGCCTGGGATTTCTGGTCGCTGTCGCCGGAGTCCCTGCACCAGGTGACGATCCTGATGTCCGACCGCGGGCTGCCCAAGACCCTGCGTCACGTGAACGGCTACGGCAGCCACACCTACAGCTTCATCAACGCGAAGAACGAGCGTTATTGGGTCAAGTTCCACTTCAAGACCCTTCAGGGGATTCAATACCTGACGAACGAGGAGGCGGAGGCGATCGTTGCCAAGGATCGGGAAAGCCAGCAGCGCGACCTGTTCGGGGCGATCGAGCGGGGGGAATTCCCGAAGTGGCGTTTCTCTGTCCAGATCATGCCCGAATTGGAGGCGGAGACCTATCGCTGGCATCCGTTCGATGTCACCAAAGTCTGGCCGCACAAGGACTACCCGCTCATCGAGGTCGGCGTCCTCGAACTGAACCGGAATCCGGAGAATTACTTTGCCGAGGTCGAGCAATCGGCGTTCAGCCCGTCCAATATCGTGCCCGGCATCGGCTTTTCGCCCGACAAGATGCTCCAGGCGCGGATCTTCTCGTACGGCGACGCTCATCGTTACCGCCTCGGGACCCATTACGAGATGCTGCCGGTCAACCGGCCCAAATCGCCCGTGAACACGTACCATGCCGATGGGCCGATGCGTTACGATGTCCCGAAAAGCACCGATGCCTACTATGAGCCGAACAGCTTCGGCGGGCCGCTGCCCGACGCCCGCTTTGCCGAGCCGCCCCTGAAGGTTTCCGGCGACGCGGACCGATACGATCACAACGACGGCAACGACAATTACACGCAGCCCGGCAACCTGTTCCGGTTGATGACGCCCGACCAGCAGGAACGGCTGTTCCGGAACACGGCTGCCGCGATGGACGGCGTCCCCGAAGCCATCGTTCAGCGCCAGCTTGTCCATTTCCACAAAGCCGACCTGCGGTACGCAGCTGGTGTCGCGAAGGCCGTGGGGGTGAAGAATCGGGCGGCGGGCGAGTGAGCCCGGCGCGGGTCCCGCCCCGATGTGCTGTACGAGGGGCGCCGGCCGCGGGCTGCGGGCCGCAATCGGAGAGCGGGCCCGGGCGCGCGGCTTAGGGTCTGTGCAAGAATTACTTCCGGTTTTGGCGGGAGCGCCACCGGGTCAGATGCGAGGCCCGAGGGAGGGAGTGTATCCGCAGCGATACTCGACCGACCGAGGAACGAAGCAGATGGCCCGGTGCCGCCCCGCCCCGCAGGGCTGGGGGGCTTTGGCTCGCTGGCTTCGTTGCTCCTCAGTCACAGAGGTCAAGGCTATGCTCCTTCGTCGCGCCTCGCCAGCGAGCCAAATCCCCTCCAGCAAAATCGGAATTAATTCTTGCACAGACCCTTAGTCAGCGTCCATGTCAACGACCCTCACCGAGGCTGAAGAGGCGCGATACGCCGAGTTGCAGCAGATGGCCCTGGATTTCGCCCGCACAGGCGAGACCGGGGTGCTCGCCTCGATGCTCGATGCGGGAATGCCCGTCAACCTGTCCGATGCGAAGGGCAACACCCTGCTGATGCTTGCCGCCTACAATGGCCAGATGGATACGGCGAGGATGCTGCTCGAGCACGGGGCCGATGCGGACCGCCGCAATGCCCACGGCCAGACCCCTCTCGGCGGTGTTGCGTTCAAGGGTTACGAGGAGATCGTGGCCCTGCTGCTTGACCATGGGGCCGATATCGACGCCGACAACGGCGCCGGGATGACGCCCATCATGTTTGCAGCCATGTTCGGACGCACGCGCGTGGTCGAGCAACTGCGTTGCCGCGGCGCATCCCTGAAATGCCGCAATCGCCTTGGCATTTCCGCCCGACTGATGGTGGGCGTGTCCCGAATCATCGGTCGTCTGTTCCGTGCGCGACGCGGCTGACAAAGACTGGAAAGGGCGCCTGCGAAGCCGGCTGCAAGCCGGCATTGTTGTGTGTGCGGACATCATCTTGGGAGGGGCGACATCCCCGTCGCCCGCAAACACATTCTGCGACCCCATTGGTCGGGGACGAGGACGTCCCCGCTCCACTGCCTGTGCGGACATCATCTTGGGAGGTCCATGAAGACGAGCAACAGATGCGGTGCAAGAGACTGGACTGAGATCTTGCTTCTCGCGCTGCTCCTCCTGTGCTTTCTGCAATCGCTTACGGAGTTCGTGGCGGGGATCTACGCCCTTGGCCTGCTCGAGATCAGGTTCCCGCCCGAGGTGGCCTGCGTGGTCCTGCTGCTTGCGCCGGCAACCCTGCTGATCCGCCGCTCGATCTCCGGACGATGTCTGGTGCTGATCGGCGAACTGATGTTGTTGAGCCGGCTCGCCAGCCTGGCGCTCGAGACGCCCGCCCGAATGCTGGCCGCCGGCATCGGGACCGCCGCGTTCCTGGTCTTTCTGCCCGGACTGTTGGCGCGCATCGGCAACAGAGGCGAGCGCGCTGATGGGTACAGACTGGGCCTTGCACTTGCGCTGACAATCCTCGTGTCTGTGTTCCTCGGGGCGATTGAATCTGGGAATGCCATCATCAGCTTCAGCGCCCGGTGGTTTCTGGACGGCCTGCTGGCGATCGTCGCGGCGGTGGTGTTGTGGACTTGGGGACAGGCAAGGGTCGAGGCGGATGCTCCCGCGCCGGCGACCGCGCGAGCTTCGGGCGGATGGCGGATCGCCGGTTTGTGCCTGGGAATGATCGGTGTGCTGGCCATCCTCTACCTCGGCGTCACAGTTCCCGCCGTGACAGCCCGCTGGACAGACGGCGATCACCTTGCGATCGCGGCGATGGCGGCCGGGGCTGCCGCGCTGTTTGTGGCCCTGTCAATTGGCGCACCCGGATTGCTTGCGAGGTTGGGCCCGAGAGCGCTGGCCGCATGGAATCTCCTGTTCCTGTCGGCGCTGGGCGTGACGCTCTGGTCGAGTCGCATTGCGTTTCCGTCCGAGAGCAACGCCTACCCGTTCCCAGAGCCGCCGCTGGGATCTTCGGAGCGACTCGGATTGCATCTGATGCTGCTGTTATCCCCGATTCTGTATGTGAATTTCGGGCGCTGCGCGGGTGCGTTGGCTGCCGCTGGCCCATCGACGCGGATGCTCGGCTTCGGTTTCACAATCGGCGGGGTGTGGCTCCTGCTGTTGATCCTGGGCCAGGTGTTCACCACCGCCTACGACTATGTCCCGGTGGTTGGACCCTGGTTCCGGGACCGTTTCTGGCTGGTTCAGTTCGTTGCCGGCCTTGGCGCGGTTCTGCCGGTGTTGCTGGCGCGGGCCAGGGCCGGCGAGGCCGACCCGGGCAGGATGAGAGGCGCGGTTGGACTGCCGATTGTCACGGCTGTGGCTCTGGCGCTTGGATCGCTCGCGGCTGTTGCCTACACCCAGGCGCGGCCCGGTCTTCCTTCACCGGGCGCCTCGATCCGAGTGATGACGTTCAATCTCCAGCAGGGGTACAGCGCCACCGGTTCGAGGAACTTCAGCGGCCAGCTTGAATTCATCCGCCAGGCGAGACCGGACATCGTTGGTTTGCAGGAGACCGACACGGCCCGTATTGCGGGTGGGAACGCCGATCTGGCGCGGTTTCTCGGAGACGGGTTGGACTTTCACGCGCACGCGGGGCCGCGCACGAGCGCCGGGACGTTCGGGATTGCGCTGTTATCGAGGTTCCCGATCCAACGGACGCGCGTGTTCTACCTGCACTCGATAGGCGAGCAGACTGCCGTGCTCGAGGCGGAGATCAGGGTCAACGGGAAGGCCTATCACGTTTACGTGACACACCTGGGCAATGGCGGTCCGACGAGCCAGCAGCGCGAAGTGCTCGATTTGGTGGCGGGCGAGACGAATGTGATTCTGATGGGCGACTTCAATTTCCGACCGGGCTCGGAACCGTATCGCGTGACGTTGGAACGCCTTGACGACGCGTGGGTGACGGCCCGGGAGAGGCGCGTCGATGCGCCGGATCAGGACATCGAACGCCGCATCGATCACATCTTCCTTTCGCGCGAGGCGCCGGTGGCCCGGGCGGAGTGTCTCGATGCCGGCGCATCGGATCACCCGGCGGTCGTGGTGGATGTCGGCGTTAGCGAGGCTTGGCCTCAGACCGAGGTGGCGCGTGAACAACTCGTGGCCGCCGGGTGGCAACCACGATCACCGGCACCCGATGCCTCGCTAAGTGGCGCCGCTGCGCGGCGCCAAAACTTGACTCATTTGGCACAGATTTCATCTGGGGAGTAACTCTGGCGCGGCTTTCTCATCAGGTTGTAGAACGCGGAGCCGATGACATCGAAAGGTGCACTCATGCGCGTTAGCCAAGCAAAACCGCGCCGGGGTAGAGGGAGGGACGAAGGCAACGGAGTGTTGGTTCGCGATTGCGTTTGCCTCCACGACCAGACCCTCATTTCCCCCTGTCCCGGCGCGGTTTTGCCAGAGCCCGGATTTCGTTGTCATCGTCCCGGTGGTGAGAAATCCGTCTCACGTGCCGCCTTGGGGGTCAATCCGGGTATCCGTTGGGATGGGCCTTATGCCAGGCCCAGGCCGTGGCCACGATATCTTCGAGTTTCGGGTAGCGCGGTTTCCAGCCCAACTCGACGGCGGCCTTTGCGGCCGAGGCCACCAGACGCGGGGGATCGCCGGCCCGACGTGGCTTCTCGATAGCCGGGATGGATTGGCCGACGACCTTTTCGCAGGCCTGGATCACCTGGCGGACGGAGTAGCCTTCGCCGTTGCCGAGATTGTAGAAGCCGTTCCTGCCCGGTTCGAGCGCCCGGATGTGGGCGTCGGCAAGATCGACGATGTGGATGTAGTCGCGGATGCAGGTGCCGTCGGGTGTGGGATAGTCGGTGCCGAAGATCTCGCAGTGGGTCGATTGGCCGAGCGGCACCCGGAGCACATTCGGGATCAGATGGGTCTCGATCCGGTGATGTTCGCCGAACCGGGCGCTGGCTCCGGCAGCATTAAAATACCGAAACGCGACGAACTCGAGTCCGTGAATCTGCCGGAACCATTCGAGCATCTTTTCGAACATCAGTTTTGATTCGCCGTACGGGTTGATGGGGCGCTGGGGCAAATCTTCGGTCATCGGAACCCGCTCGGGCGGACCGTACGTGGCGCAGGTGGAACTGAACACGAACTTGGGCACCTGGCTCTCGACCGCGGCGTCCAGCAGATTCAGTCCATACGCCACGTTGTTCCGGAAATACTTCGTCGGGTTCGTCATCGACTCGCCCACGAGCGCGTTGGCGGCGAAATGGAGCACGCCCTCCGCGCGCGCCGCGCGCAGCGTGCGCACGATGGCGGCGCGATCGCTCAAACAGCCGGAGACGAACCGCGCGCGCGGATCGACGGCCGCGCGGTGGCCCTCGGTGAGATTGTCAAACACCGTCACCGCGTGTCCCGCATCGAGGAGTTCTTCGACACAGATCGACCCGATATAGCCGGCGCCGCCGGTGACCACGACATTCATCGAGGGGAGAGTCTAGCGGGGCGCGCCTCAGAGCAAATCTCAATCCTCAGCCTCAAAGGCAATCCCAATGCCCTCCGGGCTCTCTCCTCCCGCGCCTCGCTCCTTAGAATCCTTGACCCCTTGAGCGCAGCACAGAAACTTGACTTGTCGACAACACGTTTCACAGGTCAAGGATTCTAGTGGCGGCTGCCGCCGCAGCAAAGCGCAAAGGCGTCGGAGAGGCGATCTCCCGCCTGTGCCTGCGCCGCCTCGGTGTACAGGTTACGCCCGAGCCCGGGGTTCGGCTGGGCATGCCGCGAGACCCTGGTCGAGGGCAGGAATAAGCGACAGGCAGGTGGACGGCATGCGAGGCGCGACGAGGGAGCATACCCGCGGCGGTCCGTGACCGAGGAGCAACGAAGCCAGCGAGCCAAAGCCCCCCAGCCCCGCGGGGCGGGGCGGCACCGGGCCATCTGCTTCGTTCCTCGGTCGGTCGAGTATCG
>CAYPUR010000174.1:0-10148 GCA_964413865.1 uncultured Verrucomicrobiota bacterium | reverse complement strand
GATGGGAGATCGGAGATGGGAGATCGGAGATGGGAGATCGGAGATGGGAGATCGGGGCATTGATTCGCCACGCGGGACCGAGAGGATCATTCGCCGAGATTCCTGCGGAGCAGGGCGTCGAGCCGCCGCGGCGACAGCACGGTGATCGTCTTGCCTTTGACCTGGATGAGGTCCTGCTGACGGAACTTGGCCAGGGTGCGCGAGAAGGTCTCGCTTACAGTGCCCAACTCGGCGGCGAGCACGCGCTTGGCCACCGGGATCTCGATGCGACAGGGCGTCTGGCCGCGGGGATCCGGACACCGTTTGACCAGCCAATGGGCCAGCCGGGTCTCGACATCCTTGAGCGTCAAATCGTCCAGCAGACCGACGAGGGCCCGCAGGTGCTGGCTCATGGCCCCGAGCATCCGCAGCGCCAACTCCGGATGCCGCCGCAGGAGGGAGACGAACTCCTGCTTCTGCACCAGCAACACCTGGCTGGACTCGACCGCCCGCCCGTCGGCGGGATAGCCGCTTTCGGTGGCAAGAGTGGCCTCGGCGAAAGACTCGCCCGAGTGAAAGACGCGAATGACCTGTTCCTTCCCCGCCGTGCTGACGCGGTGGACGTTGATCGCGCCCTGCTGCACGATGTAGAAACCGCGCGAGGGTTCGCCCGCGTGAAACAGATAGTCGCCCTTGGCCAATCGCTTCGACACGGTGATGTCGGCGACGGTGCGCAAATCCGAGGGCGGCAGATCGGCAAACAACCGGCAGGCGCGCAGGGTATTGATGATCGCCGCCCGCTTGAGTTCAACAAAACCGGGCGCATTCATCCGGGTCTTCAAGACACCTCGAGGCGCAGGAAGTTGACCAGGATGGTTCTGCCTCCCTCGGTGAGGATGCTCTCGGGGTGGAACTGGACGCCGTGAACGGGCAGTTCGCGATGGCGCACGCCCATGATCTCGCCCTCGTCGGTTTGAGCCGTGACTTCGAGGCAGGCCGGCAGGCCCTCCCGTTGAATGACGAGCGAATGATAGCGCGTGGCCGGAAATGGATTGGGCATGCCGTCGAAAAGGCCGCGTCCGTTATGGTGAATGAGCGATGTCTTGCCATGCATCATGCGATGGTTCACCACGACGTTAGCCCCAAACACGTGGCCGATGCACTGATGCCCCAGGCAAACGCCGAAGATCGGCACCTGCCCCGCAAAGGTTCGAATGATGTCATTCGACAGGCCCGATTCGCGAGGGGAGCACGGGCCTGGCGAAATCAGGATGCGCTCGGGCCGCAGCGCCCGGATCTGATCCAGGGTGACCTGATCGTTGCGATGGACCGCAAGCTCGACCTGCATCTCCCCCAGGTACTGGACGAGGTTGTAGGTGAACGAATCGTAGTTGTCGATGACCAGGACCATACGGCAGCGCACAGAGTACCCCAACCGCGCCGAAAACAAAAGGGAAAGCGCGACAGCCGTGCCCGGATCCGGAACGAGACCAGAACGGGGTTGAATCTCGAACGCGCTCCACTACTTTAGTCCCCGTATGGCGCCTGTCGATCCATTGCTCAAACTGGTCAACGTCACCAAGCGCTATGCCGGCGTCGGCGACGCGTCGGTGTCGGTCCTGGCTGGCATCGACCTGACAGTCGAGCGGGGCGAATCGCTGGCGATCGTCGGGCCGTCCGGCTCGGGCAAGAGCACCCTGCTCAACATCATCGGCACGCTCGACACCCCCTCCTCGGGAACCGTCGAGCTCGAGGGACAGGATCTGAGCCAGGTGCGAGGCGCCGCGCTGGCGGCCCTGCGCAACCGGCGCATCGGATTCGTCTTTCAGGCGCATTACCTCCTGCCGCAATGCACCGTGTTCGAGAATGTGCTGGTGCCGACCCTCGCCACCAACAACGAGGTCATCCGCGATGGGGCGCCGGACCGCGCCTGGCGCCTGCTCGAACGGGTGGGCCTGGGCCAGCGCCTCAAACATCGCCCGGGACAATTGTCCGGGGGCGAACGCCAGCGTGTGGCGGTTGTGCGGGCGCTGATCAACGAGCCTCAACTCCTGCTGGCGGACGAGCCGACGGGCGCCCTGGACCGGGTTTCCGCCGATCAACTGGGCCAGGTGCTGCTCGATCTGAACCGCGAAATGCGCGTCACTCTGATCGTTGTCACCCACGCCCTGAGCCTGGCCCGCAGGATGGAACGTCTGCTCGAATTGCGCGACGGGCGCCTGGGACCGCCCGCGTGACCCATGACCGCGCGCCGCCTCATCCTCCGCAGTTTCGTCCACCACGCCCGCTCTCACCTCGGCGCGCTGGCCGGCACGGCCGTCGCGACCGCCGTTCTCATCGGCGCCTTGATCGTCGGCGATTCCGTGCGCTCGAGTCTCCGGCAACTGGCGCTGCTGCGCCTGGGCCGAATCGAGACGGCCATGTCCACCGGCGACCGGCTTTGTCGCGCCGACCTGTTCGGCTCGGGGCCGGGTGTTGTCGCGTCCATCCAGCACCGCCTCGGCCTCCCCGGCCGGCAAGTGGTCGCCGCGCCGGTTTTGCAGCTCCCGGCCATCGCCGTGGCGGGCGAAGGCGCGGCGCGCGCCAACCAGGTCTGGGTGCATGGCGTCGATGTCCGGTTCTGGAAGTTGGCGGGGAAACCGTTCGCTCCCGGCGAGATTCCGCGGGGCAGCGTGCTGCTCAACCAACCCTTGGCCCGCCAACTGCGCGTGGAAGCAGGGGACGAGTTGCTCCTGCGCGTCCAGAAACCCTCGGCCCTCTCGCGCGACGCCCCCATGACGACCGAGGAGGATGCGACCCTCGCCCTGCGTCTCCGGGTCGACGCGGTTCTCTCGGACGACCAGTTGGGCCGGTTCAGCCTCGCCGCAAACCAGACGGCCCCGCTCAATGCGTTTGTGTCCCTGGCCGAACTCCAGACGCGCGTCGATGCCGTTGGCCGGGCGAATCTGTTCGTGGCCGGATCTCTCGACACCTCAGCGCAGCCGCTGCCCATGGCGCCGGGCGGCGGGTTCGCGCTCCCCACCATCCTCACCAACGTCACCGGGGCCATGAACCTCGGACTGCGCCAACGCTGGCGCCTGGACGACGCCGAGTTGGAGTTGCGTTTGGCAGCCGGGAACCGAGTCGCCGAACTGCGCAGCCGCCGCGTGTTTCTCGATCCGCCCCTCGGCGAGGCCGTGCCCGCCATTCTCGCGAACACCAACGCGGCCCGGTTGATACCGAAGATGGAATCGGCCGGCCTGCTCACCTACTTCGTCAATGAACTCCGGGTTGGAGATCGCGCCACGCCGTACTCGATGGTCACCGCGGCGGCAGGGCCGGTGCTCCCGGGCGAGTTGGCCGACGACGAGATCCTGATCAGCCGATGGCTGGCCGACGATCTCGAAGCCAAACCGGGCGACATGCTCACGCTGGCCTACTACGTCATGGGCACCCGGCGTGACCTGGTCGAGCAGACCGCGCAGTTCCGGGTCAAAGGCATCTACGCGATGAACGCACCCGGCGTCGATCAATCGCTCATGCCCGATTTCCCCGGCATGACCGACGCCGACAACTGCCGGGATTGGGACACTGGCCTGCCCATCCAGAACGACCGAATCCGCCCCGAAGACGAGGAATACTGGCGATTGCACCGCGGCACACCCAAGGCCTTCATCACCCTGGAATCCGGACAGAAGCTCTGGGCGAATCGCTTCGGCGACCTGACCGCGATTCGCTTCGCGGTGGCCCGGCAGAGCGGCGCGGCAGCCAACGCCCCCGGCGGGCTCGGCGTCACGCGATCGGGCACCGGTCAGATCCCGATCGGCAACCTCGGTTCTGTCTTGTCTCAAGGGCTGGCGCCCGGCTCGTTCGGGATGACGTTCCGTCCCGTGCTCGACGAGGCGTTGGCGGCCAGCGCGCAATCGCAGGATTTCGGTCAACTGTTCCTCGGTTTCAGCTTCTTCCTGATCGCGGCGGCGCTGCTGCTGGTGGCATTGCTCTTCACGTTCGGCATCGAAACGCGCGCAACGGAAGTCGGGACCCTGCTCGCACTCGGGTTCCGGCCCGGCCAGGTGCGGCGTCTGCTCGTGTGGGAAGGCGGCCTGGTGGCGTTCCTGGGCGCTGTGCTCGGCGCCAAAGGGGCGACGCTCTACGCCCAGGCCATGTTGAAGGGCCTCTCGACTGTCTGGAACCAGGCGGTGGGCGGCGCCACTCTGAGCTTCCATCTTCAGACGCCCACGATTCTGCTGGGCGTGGCGGCATCGACCCTGGTCACGATCGCGGCCATGTGGTTCGCCCTCAGACGCCAGGCCGACCAGCCCGCACGCGCCTTGCTGGCCGGCAGCGCGGAATGGGACCAGGACTCGAACGGCCCTGAAAGCTCGGTGTCCGACGCGCACCACCCGACGCAACAACCGGCTGAAAGTCGGATGTCAGCCGCCCGAGGTTCTCTCCGGGCTGCTGCGTCCCCGGGCAACACCCCAGGGCGACTGCAACTCATCTGCGCCCTTGTCACGGCCGCCTTGGCCCTCGGACTCGCCTTCTGGGGCTGGCAGCGGGGTGAAACGGCGTCAGCCGGGCTGTTCTTTGCGGCGGGCGCGTTGCTGTTGGCTGCAGGGCTGTGCGCATGCGACGGCTGGCTGGCCCGCCTGGCTGCCACCAGCGCCAAAACCAAGCTGACCCGGGCGAGCCTCGCGGTGCGCGGCGCAACGCGGCGCCGGCGCCGCAGCCTGGCAGTCATCGGCCTGCTGGCTTCCGGCAGCTTCCTCATCGCGGCCATCGGCGTCTTCCGGCTGGATGCCGTCCGAAACGCCCAGCAGAGGTCTTCAGGCACGGGCGGTTTTGCACTCATCGGCCAATCGACCCAACCGGTCCTCCATGACCTCGATGGCGAGCGGGCGCGCGAGGTCTACGGACTGGACCCAGCCCGTCTCGAAGGCGTGTCGGCGGTCCCGTTCCGGGTGCGCGAGGGCGACGAGGCCAGTTGCCTGAATCTGAATCGCGCCCAGGAACCGAGGATTCTCGGTGTCGCACCCGGCCTTTTGGCCAGGCGCGGCGCCTTCACGTTCGCCCAGGCGGCAAAGGGATTGTCTCGATCCGAAGGATGGAACCTGCTCGCGCCCGAAACGCGGGCCGACTCCGACGAAGCTGCGGCCGAGGGGATCCTGGACGAGGACATCGTTCCAGCGATCGGCGATCAGGCCTCGATCATCTGGGCGCTGGGCAGGAAGGTCGGCGACACGATCCCGCTCGTGGACGAACGGGGCCGGCCATTTCGAATCCGGCTCGTGGCCGCGGTCGCCAACTCGATCCTGCAGGGTAGCCTGGTGATCGCCGAGGACGAGTTCGTGGAGCGTTTCCCGGGCGTGGCCGGGTACCGCATGTTCCTGATCGACGCCCCCTCGAACCGCATCGACCAGGTCTCCGCCGAGATCTCGCGGGGTTTGCAGGATTTGGGATTGGAACTGACGCCGGCCAGCGAACGGCTGGCGGCGTTCAATGCCGTCCAGAACACTTACCTCGGGACCTTCCAGGTGTTGGGCGGACTCGGGCTGCTCCTCGGCAGCCTCGGGTTGGGCGTGGTCGTGTTGCGCAACGTGCTCGAACGGCGCGGCGAGTATGCCCTTCTCCTGGCGGTGGGGTGGGAACGCAGCCCCTTGCGCCGATTGGTGCTCATCGAGCATGGGGCCCTGCTGGCCGCCGGCCTCGCCGTCGGCGTCTGCGCCGCCTTTGTGGCGGTCCTGCCCTCACTGCTCGGCCCCGGCACCGAGGTGCCCTACCGGACCCTGGCCTGGACACTGGCCGGTGTGCTCCTCAACGGCTTGGTCTGGACCTGGCTGGCGACTCTCGCCGCTCTTCGCGGCGACGCGCTCGAAATTCTGCGAAACGACCAATGATTTCCGGAGAGATTGCGCTTATGACGAGACTCGGACATGACAATCGACGCGCTGTTGCCGCCCCCCCGCCCGGGCGCCGGCCCGGCCCATCTCCAACACAGCCCGCTGCGCCCGGCCCATACCGCGGCTCGATCCTCGATACGCGGCTCTTGGGACTGCTGTTCATCCTGGCGCTTATGTGTGGCACTCTTCGCGCCCGAGGCGGAGAGTCCGCCGTGCTCTATCGAAACGACTTCACCCAGGCCGAAACCGGCACGCTGCCCGACGGAATGCTGGCGCTGAACGGCAAGTTCGCGGTGCGCGAGGAGGCCGGCAACAGGTTCCTCGAATTGCCGGGCACGCCGCTCGACACGTATGGCGTTCTCTTCGGCCCCGCTGGAAGGGAGGATGGCGCCGGGTCGCGCGGTTCGGATCAGCCTGCCGAGATCGACAACCTCAGCGTGACCGCGCGCATTCATGGCACCAACACCGGCCGGCGCTACCCGGCTTTCGCGGTCGGGCTGGGAGGCGTGAGCGGCTATCGGCTCCAGGTGAGCCCGGGCAAGAGGACACTGGAATTGTGTCGCGGCGATGCGGACCAGGTCAGCGCGCCATTCGAGTGGACTCCGGGCGAGTGGCTTTGGCTGAAGCTCGAAGTGCGCAAGACCAATCCAGCCGAGTGGACAATCCGCGGCAAGGTCTGGAAAGAAGGCACGACCGCTCCGTCGGGCTGGACGATCACACGGACGGACACCACGGCCCCCAAGCCGGGCCGCGCCAGCATCTGGGGCTCGCCCTTCGCCGATACCCCCATCCGATTCGATGACGTGTCGGTGGAACGGATCCCTTAGCTGCACCCGAGGCTCTCGCCGCAATTGTTGCACTGGAAGCAGGCCCCGGGGCGCACGGTCACATGCCCGCAATGCGGGCATAGGGGCGCGTCGGCCATGTTGACGAACGTGGCCGTTGTGGTGTGTGCGTACGCAATCGTCCCCGGCGTGGGCGGCGAAGTGACGACATGGGCCATCTCGGACGGCCTGGCCAGCGGCGCCGCCTCTTCGTCATCGATCGGCAGATAGGGAACCGGCCTGTTGACGCGCTTCTTGATTTCCTCCATCAGGCCGGGCATCGGCAGCTCCTGCTGGGCGCGGTCGGGCGAGGTCTCTTCCCGATAGCCCGGGATGAACTGGATGGCGAGCCAGCGGAAGATGTAGTCGGTGATCGAACTGGCGAAGCGGATATCGGGGTTCTTGGTCATGCCGCTGGGCTCGAACCGCTGGTGGCTGAACTTCTTGACCAGCGTGGCGAGCGGCACGCCGTACTGCAGGGCGATGCTGGTAAGGGTGGCGATCGTATCCATGAGACCGCCGATGGTCGACCCTTCCTTGGCCATGGTGATGAAGAGTTCCCCAGGCTGGCTGTTCTCGAACAACCCGACGTTGAGATAGCCTTCGTGTCCGGCGATGTTGAACTTGTGATTCACCGCCATCCGCGTCTCGGGCAGCCGCCGCCGGGGCGGGCGCCGCAGCTTCTCCACCTCGGCTTCGAGCTCCTTGACCCGGGCCTGCCACCCATCGGCTGGAACTCCGGACGCAGGCTTGGCCTCGCCCTCGGCAGTCGTCTTCCTGGTGTTCAGCGGTTGGCAGCGCTTCGAGCCGTCGCGGTAGATGGCGACGCATTTGAGGCCCATCTTCCAGGCCTGAACGTAGGCATCGCGGACCTCGGCCACGGTGGTTTCGCAGGGCATGTTGACCGTCTTGGAAATGGCGCCGCTGATGAAGGGCTGCGCGGCAGCCATCATGCTCAAATGCGCGAGGGCGGGAATGCTGCGCCCGCCCCGGCTGGGCTTGCACGCGCAGTCGAATACGCGCAGGTGCTCGGGCTTGAGGCCGCTGCGGACGGTTTGCGGCGCTCCGTCTCCGGACGTCTCACCCGTCACATCCTCGATCGTGTCGTACTGCTCGATGTGCGCGATGATCTTCTCGATCGCCTCCGGGCCGTACCCGAGCGAGCGCAGGCCGCCGGGGACGGTGCGGTTGACGATCTTGAGCGTGCCGCCGCCGGCCAGCAGCTTGTACTTGACCAGCGCAATGTCCGGCTCGATCCCGGTCGTGTCGCAGTCCATGAGAAACGCGATTGTGCCCGTCGGGGCAAGGACGGTGACCTGGGCGTTGCGATATCCCACCTCCCGGCCCCGATCCAGGGCGCGGACCCAACAGGCCCGGGCGGTCTCTTTCAAGTACCCGTACTTCTCGCTGGGATGAATGTCCTCGACGGCGGCGCGATGCTGCTCGATGACGCCGAGCATCGACTCGACGTTGTCGGGCGCGCCGGGCCTGGAAACGCCCGCGCAGCGGGCGTCGCGGTACCCGTCAAAAGCGCCCATGATGGCGGCGATCTCGGCGCTCTGCTCGTACGCGTGGCCGGTCATGATCGCGGTGACGGCGCCCGCCAGCGCCCGCGCCTCGTCCGAGTCATAGGGCAATCCCTCGTCCATGATGAGCGAGCCCAGGTTCGCGTAGCCGAGGCCGAGCGAGCGAAAGATGTGGGAGTTTTCGGCGATCGCCTTGGTGGGGTAGCTCGAATTGTCGACGAGGATCTCCTGCGCGGTGATGAAAACGCGCACGGCGGCCTTGAAGCGCTCGACGTCGAACGCGCCGTCCTCGCGCTTGAACTTGAGCAGGTTCAGCGAGGCGAGGTTGCAGGCGGTGTTGTTGAGAAAGACATACTCGCTGCACGGGTTGGTCGAGTGGATCGGCTCGGTCCCTTTGCACGTATGCCATTTCTGGATCGCGCCGTCATACTGGAGGCCGGGATCGCCGCAGATCCACGTGCCCCCGGCAATCTTGTCCAATAAAAGGCCCGCATCCTTCTTCTCGAGCGGCTCGCCCGTCGTGACGGACCGCGTCCACCACTCCCGCCCCTCGAGCGCCGCCTGCATGAACTCGTCGCTGACGCGGACGGAGAGGTTCTCGTTCTGGTACATGACCGATGCGTAGGCGTTGCCGTTGAACGAGCCGTCGTAGCCTTGCTCGATCAGCGCCCAGGCCTTCCGCTCCTCCTTCTCCTTCGCCTCGATGAACTCCCGGATGTCCCCGTGCCAGTCGCGCAGCGTGTTCATCTTCGCCGCCCGCCGGGTCTTCCCGCCCGACTTCACCACGTTGGCGACCTGGTCGTAGACCTTCAGGAACGAAAGCGGCCCGCTCGGACGCCCGCCCCCGCTCAGCTTCTCCTTGCTCGACCGGATGGGCGTCAGGTCGGTCCCAGTCCCCGATCCGTACTTGAAGAGCATCGCCTCGCTGTAAGCCAGATGCATGATGCTCTCCATGTTGTCATCGACGCTCTGGATGAAACAGGCGCTGCCCTGCGGATACTCGTACTGCGTCGCCGCGCGCTCGGCCTCGCCCCGCTCGCGATGATAGAACCAGTTGCCGCGCGCGGATTCCTTGCCGACATGATACTGCTGGTACAAACCCACGTTAAACCAGACAGGCGAGTTGAACGCGCCATGCTGGTTCACACACAACCACGTCAATTCGTCGTAAAACACCTCCCCGTCCGCCGCGCTGAAATAACCGTCCCGCACACCCCAGTCGGCAATCGTCCGGGTCACCCGGTGGATCAACTGCTTGACCGAATACTCCCGCTCCTCCGACTTCTGCGGATCGCCGTAAAAGTATTTCGAGCAGACCACCTTCGTGGCCAAAGGCGACCACGCCTTAGGCACCTCGACCCCCTCCTGCTTGAAGATCACCTTGCGCGTGTCATCCGTGATCTCGGCCGTCCGCTTCTCCCACTCGATTTGATCGAACGGATTGACCTTCGGATCGCTGAAAACACGCTCGATCCGAAGCCGCCTCGGCGCGACGCGCCTCTCGGGCACGGAACGTGACGGGGAGGGACGCGCGCTGCGTCGGCGCGCGGACGGCGAGGTCGGAGGCTTAACAAGTTCTTCGCGGGCGGCAATCATGGCTATTGGCTGGGTCGATTCAAACAGTGAAAGTCTGCAACTCGGCTGCGCCGGGACAACGCCCGACACGCCTTCCCAAAGAGCAAAATTGCCCGCCAAACAAAGGGTTTTGCGATGCACAGGCAAAGCAATGAACCCCATTTAGTTGGGCAAGCGGGCAGAAGCTAATACAATGGGTTGTGGTTGCAAGGAAAATCAGCGGGGGTTGCATCTTTTCTGTTACATCCTCGATTTGAACGGGTTCCCGACCCAATAAGAAGCGCCGTCCCCGAGTGCGATGGGCGGTTCACACGGTCTTTTCATTTGCAGCGATGCTTGAACGGTGGTTGGAGGGGGATGTGTGT
>CAYPUR010000173.1:0-10168 GCA_964413865.1 uncultured Verrucomicrobiota bacterium | reverse complement strand
AATGCCGACGCCACGGATCTGTTTGGGCAGGAGATCGCACTCGTCGATGGCGTCCTGGATGCAGCGGGCGACGCGGTCGATGACCGCCCCGGGCCCGCGCTGGGACTTGGTGCTCATCTTGGCCCGGCCGAGACAATTCAACTTGTCATCGAACACGCCGGCGAGGATTTTGGTTCCGCCCAGGTCAACGCCCACCAGAAAGTCTTTTGAGGTCTCGGCCATAGTTGTCTATCCCTTTCCAATCAGCACGGACTCCACCTTCTCCTGCAGTTCACTGCTCAGGACATCGACCGCGCGGTCGCCGTCGACGATCGTGAATCCATAGATCTTCTGGAGGGACTGGAACTTCTCGACCATCAGTTCCTGGTACTGCACGAAGCTGTCGAACATGTCGCGCGAGAGTCCCAGATCCATGCCGCTCTCCCAGTAATCCAAGGCATGATTCTTGGCGAAGTTGCGCTGCACCAGTTCCTCCGGAGAAACCTGGAGGTAGAAGACCGCGTCGGGGACCAAAGCGATGCTGTAGAGGTTCTGCAGCCAGTGTTCGTTCATGCCCCGCACCAAGTCGCGGGCCATCAGGGTGTAGATGTACCGGTCGGCCAGAACCATGAATCCGGACTTCAAGGCCGGGATAATGACGTTTTCGAGTTGGTCGGCGAAATCCGTGGCGTAGAACAGGCTGAGCGTGGTGCGGCTCAGCACGTTGCCCTCCTGGGCCCTGCTCAACTCCTCGCTCACAAGGGTGGACCGCTTCAATCCCACCTGCACGGTGGCGTGCCCCCGCCCTTCGAGCCAGCGCACGAGCCGGGCAATCTGGGTCGAGCGCCCGGAACCATCGGCCCCTTCCATGACAATGAGCTTGCCGCTGAGCCGGCTGGTGTCGACCCCCATGATGCCCTGGCCATAGAACCGCTTGAGCGTGGGTTGGGGAACGACCACCAGGGAGCCCGGCGCAGGGCGGCGCCCTTTGGGATCGGCCTTGGATGGTTCGGGAGTGGGGCGTCGCGCCATGATGCACTCAGTGGTTGGGAGAGCAGTAGTCCGAAAGGGGAATCCGGTCGGCGACAAGCCGCCGGACAATCGACTGTTGCGCCTCGACGCTCTGGTTCGCGTCGATGAGATGGAATTGGAACTCGGTGCTCATCGCGAGGTACTGTTCGAGCAGCCGGCCCTGGAAGATGCGGAAGCTCTCGTACGGGTCGGACGACAGGCGCAAATCCATGCCCGCCTCGAAGTACTTCAACTGCGGACGCCCATCGAGGATGCGCTGCAACGAGACATCGAGCTGCGCCTTGAATAGAAACGTCAGGTCCGGCAACGCGGCAAAGGCATAGATGCCCCGCACCCATTCAGGCGTGCAGCCGCGCACGACGTCGCGCGCGAAGGCGGTGAACACATAGCGGTCGCAAAGAACCAGGTAGCCAGCCCGCAGCAGCGGAACCAACTGCCGCTCGTAACGGTCGGCGAAGTCGGTGGCATGGATGAGGCTGAAGGTGGTGGGTGTGAGCAGGTTGGTCTTTTTGCCTTTGCTCGTGGCGCTCTTGACGAGATCCGACGAGTTCCATTCACTGAAAAAGACCTTCAACTCCTGCTGTTCCAGCCACCGTTTCAGAAGGTAAATCTGCGTCGATTTCCCGGAGCCGTCGATGCCCTCGACCGCAATGAGCCGCCCCGGGAAACCCAACTCCGCGAACGTTTTCATCAATCGCCCGTCAACCTAAGGGGGTCTCACCGCCGATGACAACCCTTTTTAGCCCGCATCGGCAAATCGGATCAACAGTCTTGTCACACGGGCTCGAGCTTTCGTAGACTGGCGTCCACATTTGGGGTCTGAAGGATTCTGAACGATGTCCACGATCCGGCTTAGCGCTCTCGATATCGCCCTGGTGGTGGGCTACCTGGCGGGGATCACGATTCTGGGCGTGTGGTTGGGCAGAGGGATTCGGGGAGGCCGGGATTTCTTTTTGGCGGGCAAGTCCTTGCCCTGGTGGGCGGCAGGCATGTCGCTGGTCGTCTCGGACATCGGGGCCAAGGACATGATCGGCCTGGCCGGGGACGGGTACCGGTACGGGATAGTGATGATGAACTTCGATTTCATCGGCTGCATTTTCCCGGTGTTGATCGCGGCCTTTCTGTTCATGCCCTATTTCTGGCTGGCGGGGGTGTACACAGTGCCCGAGTATCTGGGGCGGCGATACAACCTGGGCGTGCGGACCTTCTTCGCCGTCATCTGGGTGCTTTTCATGATGGGCACCCTCGGCACAATTTTCGTGAGCGCCGCCGCGATGTTCGAGGGGTTGCTCGGCTGGAGCTTCTGGTTCTCCGTGATGCTCACGGCGGTTGTCGTGGGGTTGTGCACGGCCCTGGGCGGTTTGCGCGCGGTCGTGTTCACGGAGTCGATCTCGTGCGTCGTGCTGACCGCGGGCGCCGCGTTGATTTGCGGTTTGGGCCTGGCCAAGGTCGGCGGTTGGGCCCACCTCAAGGAGACGATCGGGCAGTTGACCTGGACGCAGCATCACCTGACCCTGCTGCCGCCGGCGGATCACCCCGTCTATCCGTGGCCGGCGGTGTTGTTGGGCCTGGGGTTTGTGCTGGGCCCGGCTTACTGGATTGGCAACCAGGCCATCGTGCAACGCACGCTCGGCACGCGCACCCAGAATGAGGCGCGGGCCTCGTATGTCTTCTGCGCGGCGATCAAGTTGGTGTTTCCGGTTCTCCTGGTGGTGCCGGGCCTGGTTGCGGTGGCGCTGCTGGGCCCGGAACTGGGCCAACCGGGCAAAGACTGGGACGGGAACCGCGTCTTGCCGATGCTGGTGGTGCGTCTTCTCCCGCCAGGCGTGTTGGGCGTGGTGATGGGGGCCTTCTTCGCCGGGGTCATCTCGAATCTCGATTCCTATGTCAGCTCGGCGAGCACCATGGTGGTCACGGACTTGTACCGCACATTCATCCGCCGAGAGGCGACGGATCGCGAATGCCTTCTCGTAGGCCGGTGGCTGGTCGTCGCCTTCCTGGTGGGAGGCGTGGCCATCAGCTACCCGATCAAAAAAGGCTTCGGATCGGTGTTCGAAGCTTTCCAGACGTTTCTCTCGTTCTTTCAAGGGCCGCTTCTGGCTCTCTTGTTGCTGGGCATGTTGACCCGGCGCGCCACTCCGTGGGGCGGTGTGGCCGGCATGATCATCGGCGTGTCCACGTCGGCCGTGTTAAACTCGGCCGAGCTTCTGCTGGGAGTGCCCGGCGGAATCCCCTTTCTCTGGACGGCGTGGTGGTCGTTTGTGGCGGCGCTGGCCGGGGTCGTCGTCGTGAGCACGTTCACCTCCGGTCATGACGAGTCGCGGCTGCGCGGCTTGGTGTGCTGGCTGCCGTCCGGGGAAGGAAACAAGCCATGATTTCCCTGCCCGAGTCTCTGGGCGCGCTCTGGCTGCTTGCGGCTGCAAGCGGGGCGGGTTGGATGGGCAAGGCGGCGTTCATTGGCGTGTTTGTCGCCTTGATCGCCCTGCTCGCCAGCCTGCCCGCCAGGATGCTCGGGGAAACCGAATGCCGTCCAGCGCTCTGGCGGAATGTCCGCGCCTGGGCCATCCTCGTCGCCGTCGCGCAGATTCTCATTTACACACTCTGGGGCTAGTTGGCGATTACGCTGGCGATTCGCAAGAGGCGCGTTAGGATGTTTGCCGATTCCTAATGAAGAGGACCAAGATCCCGAGGCCTGGATCCAAACCCGGTGGGAACGTCCGCCGGGCATCGACCCGGCGGACAGCCGGGTCTTCGGTCGAGCCGACTCAGCAGAGGGGCAGGGAGGATTGTGTGATTCGAGCGCACGACCAATTGGAGCATCAGGTCCGGGAGCGGACGCACGAACTCGAAGCGGCGATCGAGCGATTGCGTTTGCGAGAGAACGAAACGCGCACGCTTGTCGAGAACTCGCAAGACCTGATCCTCCGCTTCGATCTCGATGGCCGGCACGTCTATGCGAATCTGGCTGCGGCGAAGCTCTACGGCAAGAAGCTCGATGACCTGCGCGGGAGGCGGATGCGCGATTTGGGCATGGGGCGGGAGACATGGGAATCGGCGCGGGCGATCTTCGACCGGGTGGTGTCAAGCGGGAGGGAAGCGGGCGGCCAGATTGCGCACGGGACTGGCGAGAGGAGGCGCTATTATGACGCCCGGTTCGTGCCGGAGTTCGGGGTGGATGGCGTGCTGGCGTCGATCCTGGTCGTGGCCCGGGACGTCACGGAGCGCGTGCGCACCGAAGAGCAGGTGCTTGCGAACGAGCGGCTCCTGCGGGCCGTGTTCAACAGTTCGTTCCAGTACATGGGTCTGCTCAGCGCGGAGGGCCATGTCATCATGGTCAACGACACCGCGCTGCGATTTGCCGGGCTCAAGATGGAGGACCTGAGCGGGATGCCCTTCTGGATGACCCCCTGCTGGACGCTGTCGCCGGAGACGCAGGACAAGGTTCGCCGGGCCATCGAGCGCGCCGCTCGAGGTGAAACAGTGCGGTACGAGGCGGTGGTGCGGGGGAGGGAGAACCAGCTCAAGACGATTGACTTCTTCCTGAGGCCTCTGGACAGCCCCGCCGGGACCAGCGGCCTGTTGATTGCGGAGGCGCACGATATCACCGATCTGAAGCGGACGACCGACGCACTGCGGGATGCGGAAACGCTTGCGCGGGTCCAGGCGGAGACGGTGCTCGAAGGCATTCTCACCCATGACTGCGGCATCATCCAGGAAGCGAACAATGTCGTGGGGAGCATGTTCGGATGGTCTCCGGCGGAACTCCTTGGGAAGTCGTTGATCGATCTCATCGAGCCCGAATCCCAATCCCTCGTGCGCCAGAGCCTGCTCACCAGCGCCGGGCAGCGTTACGAATGCCTTGCCCTGACACGGGACGGCCAGCGGTTCCCAATCTCGATCCAGCCGCGTCGATTCTCATACCAGGGCCGCCATATCGGCCTGGTGGTGATTCACGACCTGACGGATCAGCAGCGGGACCGGGAGCGCATCCGGAAGCTCGAGGAGGAGGAGGCGTTGAAGCGGGAAAAGGCGGAGCGCGAGTCGTTCGCCCGCCAATTGATCGAGACCCAGGAGAGAGAGCGCCGGCGCATCGCAACGGATCTGCACGACGGACTCGGGCAGAATATCCTGGCCATCAAACACCATGCCGAGCGATGTCTGGCCAGCGGCGCCAACTCCAGGCGGGACGCCGAAAGCCTCCAGCAAATCACGTCGCTCGCCGGCCAGGCCGTCCGCGAAATCCGCGCCATCGTCCAGGATCTCCATCCTTACCTCGTCGAGCGACTGGGCCTGACCCGCGCCCTCCAGGCCATGGTCGAGTCAATCGCCAAACTCTCGTCCGTCCACATCGTTTCCGAAATCCAGAACATCGACGGCGTTCTCAAGCCCGAGGCCGAAATCGGTCTTTACCGCATCCTCCAGGAATGTCTCACCAACGTGGTGAGGCACTCTCAGGCCACTCAGGCGCGCCTGTGCGTCGCCCCGCAACAGGACTGGGTCTGCGCGTTTGTCGAGGATACGGGCCAGGGCTTCGATCTCACCCGCACGAAGCACGGTGACTCGGCTCCCTCAGGTCTGGGCCTGAGGGGGATTGTCGAACGAAGCGCCTTGCTGGGCGGGTCGGCCTGGATCGCCAGCCATCCGGGCGGGGGGACGCGGGTCGAGATCCAACTCCCGATTGGGGCCGCGCCTGCGGACAACATCGCCGGAGCCCCTTTGCGGCTTGTCTCGGACCCGGATTCGGATACGATGTCCTCATAGCGTATGGCCACAGTCAGAGTCCTCATCGCTGATGACCACCCGATCGTCCGGAGCGGACTGCGGGAGGCCATTCGGGGACAGCGGGGCAAGTGGCTGGTCTTCGAGGCCCCGGACGGCGAGCAGGCCGCCGAGTGCTGCCTGAAGAATCCGATTGATGTCGCCATATTCGACATCAATATGCCCAAACTTGACGGACTGCGCGCAGTGGGCGTGGTCCAACGGCAGAAGCCGACCGTGAAGGTCATTCTGCTGACAATGTACGACGACCCGGCCTTGATCGAGGAGGGGCTAGCCCTCGGGGCGCAGGGCTACGTCCTCAAGGACGAGCCTATCGCTGTTGTCCTCGAGGCCATTGGCGCCGTGCTCAAAGGCGAACGCTTCCTCAGTCCAGCCTTGCGGAACGGGGACAAGAAACGCGACGCGGCCCCGAAGGCGTTGCCTGACTCCAACCCTGACCTCGAATCGCTGACCCTCACGGAACGGAAAATCCTGCGTCTGATCGGCGAGGATCTCACCAGCAAAGAGATCGCGGACAGACTCCAGTGCAGTGTCCACACCATCAATGCGCACCGCCAGAATCTGAGCATCAAACTCCGGCTGAGCGGATCCCACAGCCTTCTCAAGTTCGCCTTCGACAATCGCGACCGTCTGTAACAGGCCCCGGCTCCAGGCACTAGCCGGATTCCTCACGACCGGGAAGATGATCAAGAAATCCGGGCTCTGGCAAAACCGCGCCCGCACAGGGAAAAATGAGGTTCGGAGCGTTTCCGAAACCTCGCTGGTGCGGCGACACTCTGTTGCCCAGTTCCCGCCCTGCCCTCGGGCGCGGTTTTGCTTTCCTAGCCTGCATGCTGACTTCTCTTGTGAACTCCAGCTTCGCGGTGGCAAACAGTGGTGAGAAATGCAGGCTAGGCGGACAAATAATCTGGCGCGGGCTGCGCGCGGTGCACTATGATAAACCGCGTGTGTCGCTCGAGAGTTGATTAATGAGCGGCCCGCTGAACGATGCTCGGCTTCGAGGATAAGCCGCGGACAGGCGAAGTCCTGAAGGCGGGACTGGCCCTGACGAAGAGAAGAGATTATGCAATCAAAAGCACATGAATGCCAACCTCTTATGAAATCAGTGAACCAATCAAATCCACTCCAATTCGTTGCGTCGAAGTTCGCGCAAGCGGCCTGTTGCCTGGCCGCGGCCCTGGCGCTGACCGGCTCGACCGCCCTCGAAGCGGCCATTACCGGCCAGTGGGACTTCAAGTCGGGCGACCTCTCCGCCACCACGGGTCAGCCCCTCGAGTATTTCGACTATCCCGGTGGTGATACCGACCAGCAGACTGTTTTCGGGACTACGACCGCCCTGGGTCTGCCCGACATCGGCGGCGCCCCGGCGCATGTCATGGGCTTTCCGAAGTCCCTGCCTTACATGGGCTACGTGATCTACCCGAACATGCACTCCAACGGCGGCGGTTCATTCGTGAACCAATACACTCTGATCTTCGATCTGCTCTACCCGACCGAATCCGCCGCGGCTTGGCGCGCCCTGATCCAGATCAACGACCCCTACAACACCGACGACTCGGACCTCTTCATCAATCCGACCGGAGGCATCGGGATCTCGGCGCAGTATCACGGCGTCGTCCAGGCCAATACGTGGCATCGCCTCGCCTTCGCGTTCGATCTGGCCGCGCCCGGCGGACCCACTTTGAGCAAGTACATTGATGGTGTGCTGGTGAACCAGCAGATTCTCGGCGCCGGAGTGGACGGGCGCTGGGCGCTCAATCCCGTCGATGGCATGTTTGCCCCGATGGCGCTGTTGTTCACCGACAACAACGAAGATGGGGCTGACAACCAGGCGGGCTATGTCAGCAGCATCCAGGTCCATGACGAGACACTCTCATCGGCCTATATCCAGACGCTGGGCGCGCCCACGACCGATGCCATCCCCACAACAGTGGCCGTGCCGGCTTCGATCGTGTCCCGCAAGCCGCTGGAAGGCGCCATGAACGTCGTTCCCGCTTCGGGAATCGAGGTGGTTCTGGCCGACGGCTCGGCGCCCCTGAACGCCAGCTCGATTGTCCTCCAGGTCAACAACCAAACACTGACGCGAAACGTCAGCTCCGCCGAGGGCAAACACACGGTCACCGCGGCTCTGCCGACGCTCAGCCCGCGATCGACGAACACCGTCAGCGTCGGGTTCACCGATCCTTTGGCCGGTCCGGTCACCCTCGAGTGGGGTTTCCGGATGGCGGCGTATCTGCTCGACGCGGAACTCGAACAGGTGTTCACCAACCGGCTGGCGGCCTACTGGCCGATGGACGAAGGCCTGACCAACGCCGCCGCGACGTTGCTGGTGGACGTGGCGGGCGAGAACCACTCGACCATCACGACGGGCGGCATGACGGACTATTGGCTCGATGCATCCGGATCGAGATTCGGCGGAGCCCTGCATATCGACGGCGAGAACGTGTATGTCATGGTTCTCCCCAGCCCGAGCCTCGATCTCGGGGCCAATGCGATGTCCATGTCGCTCTGGGTCAAGCTCGAACAGCTCCCCAGCCAGTTGCCCGGCAGCTACGGATCGATTTACGACTCGGCCACTGACGAGTACGTCATCTACAGCGACAAGGGCAACGGTGAGCTGCGGTTCAAAGTGACTCTGGCCAATGGAGAGGCCGCGCGGCCCGGCATTCCGGAGGCGCGACTCAAGGTGGGCGAGTGGATGCACATCGCCGCCGTGTACGACGGCAAAGCCAGCCCAACCGCCGGCGAGGCGCGCATTTATCTTAACGGCGAATTGATCGACAAGCATGTCGGCCACGACGGCGCACCCGGAACCGGCCTAACCACCAACGTGCGCGGCGGCCAGACCGCCGCGATCGGGCGTCCGGGCACTGCGACGGGAAACAACTACGTGGGGGCCATCGACGACCTCGCGATCTGGAGCCAGGCCCTGAGCATCGACGCGATCGGCTACCTGGCCTCGGGCCACCCAATCCCGGCTGCCGCCCAGGATCCCGACCCTCTGACCATCGTCCAGCATCCGGCGGACAAGAGCGGCGTCGCGGGAAGCCGCGTGATGTTCGAGGTCGTTCGGTCGGGCGGCACTCCGCCCGTGCTCTATCAGTGGAAACACAACGGCGTCGATATCCCGGGCGCAACCAGTGCCAAGTTCTTCGTGGTTGTGGAACCGGACGCCGCGGGCACCTACACCGTCGCCGTGCAGGATGCCGTGCGCTCGCTTGTGAGCAATCCGGCCACCTTGACGATCGTGACGCTGCCGAGCGATCCGATCGAGTCACTGCTTGTGGGGCTCACCGCCCATTGGCGGCTGGACGATGGACTGGGCGATCCGAACACCCAGGTGCTGGCCGATGCCCGGGGCGGCAGCCTTGCCAACCTCTTCGGCGGCAGCGCGGCGGCCTGGCTCGCCGAGCCCGAGGCCCGGTTCGGCGGCGCCCTTCACGTCGACGGCCAGACTGTCTACGCGACGATTCCCAACAACAGCATTCTGGACATCAACGAGAACCAGGTGAGCGTGTCGCTCTGGGCGCGCCTCGAACAACTGCCCACCGATATCCCCGGCGGCTTCGGCGGCATCTTTGATTCGCCCAATGACAGCTACGTCCTCTATCTCGACAAAGGCAACCAGGAACTGCGATTCAAGGTCACGACGGCCGAAGGCCAGGCTGTCCGGCCCGGCATCCCTCAGTCCGAACTGGTCCTCAACGAGTGGATCCATGTGCTCGCAGTCTACGACGGCAACGCTTCGCCCGATGGCGGCGAGGCCCGCATCTACCTCAACGGCGCGGTGATGGACACCGAGGGCTCCGCCAGCCTGACCGGCCTGGTCCGACCCGGCCAAGTCACCGGTCTGGGACGCGACGGCGAGACCGCGGGCTACTTCTATACCGGTGCCATCGACGACATCGGCGTCTGGAGCCGCGCGCTGACGGCGGACGAAATCGCTTACCTGTCCTCAGGCCATGCGATCCCGGCCGGGCCGGAACCTCTCGAGATCTCCGGGGCGCGCATCGAGAGCGGCCAGATCGTCATCCAATGGACCGGCGGTGAAGGCCCGTATCAGTTGCAACGCCGGACCTCTCTGACCACGGGCAATTGGGAGAACGTGGGGCAACCGACCGCCGGCACGAGCGCATCAGACGCGACCGATGCCCCGGTCAGATTCTACCGCGTGATCAAGACGCAGTAACACCGCGGCCCCCGGAGCCGCTCGAATCGTTCAGCGGCGCATGGCGCTGTCAATTCAGCTCTTCAAGAGCGCTGAATCGGCCGCCATGCGCCGCTTGCTTTCGCGCGCGGTTGTGCCACGGCCCGGATGTCAGACTCCGCGGGGCTGGGGGGCTTTGGCTCGCTGCCTTCGTTGCTCCTCGGTCACAGA
>CAYPUR010000172.1:0-10179 GCA_964413865.1 uncultured Verrucomicrobiota bacterium | reverse complement strand
AAGCTGTCGTAGGTGCGGTTCAGGTGCTCGCGGGCGGCGACGACCTCTTCGTCCAACGCCCCGTTGAGTTGCGACCGCAGACACTGGCGCACGGCGTCGCGGACGCGGATCAAGCCGCGGATGCGTTTGGCGACTTGGCCGGACAGCCCGGTGAGGAGGTGGAGCGAGTCGCCGTCGCGGATGGCGATCTGCTCGTTGACCAAGGTGTAGGCGTTGGGCTTGATGTGGTCCGGAGCGGGGAACGACTCCGCCGGGGTGGGGGCAACCACGCGCTGAACCTCGGGCTTGAATACGTCCCGCGGCAGGAGCGCAATGGCTTCGGCGAGTTGCTCGGCGAGGTCGCGGCGGTTGCCGACGAGGGTGGGCTCGCCCCGTCCGTACATCTTCCCTTCGAGCCGCATTTCGCCCAGCATCATCTCGCGGTGGGCGGCGAAGTACTCATTGATGGCAATGGTCTCGCCTTGGGAGTTGGTGATTTCCTCCGCGCCCGCCTTCCACGCCGGCCCGGAGGGCAATTCACCGGACAGGCGTTTGCGGAGGATCACGATGTCGGCAGTGACCTCGGTGTTGGCGTTCTTCTTGAAGGCGTCGTTGGGCAGGCGGATGGCCCCGAGCAAGTCGGCCTGGTGGGCGACGTACTCGCGCAGCGCGGCATCGTGTTTGTCGAGGGTGCCCTTGGAGGTGATGAACAGGATCAAGCCGCCGGGCCGGACTTTGTGCAGGGCGGCGGCGAAGAAGTAATCGTGGATGAGGAACTTCCAGGCCTTGAACCGAGGATCGTGAACCATGAAGTCCCCGAACGGGATATTTCCGACCGCCACGTCGTAGAAACCGTCGGCGAGTTTGGATTCCTCGAAGGGTTGGTGCCGGATGTCTGCGTCGGGATGGAGCTGCTTGGCGAGCCGGGCGGTGATCGAATCGATCTCGATGCCGGTGATGAGGGACCGGGCGTGCATCTCGTCGGGCATCAGGCCGATGAAGTGGCCCAGGCCGAGGGCGGGTTCGAGAATGCGTCCGTGGGTGAAGCCGAGCCGCTGCAAGGCGGCGTACATCGCCCGGACAACAACAGGGGCGGTGTAATGGGCGTTGAGGGTGGAGGCGCGGGCGGATTCGAGTTCGTCGGGCGTGAGCAGTTGTTCCAGCCGTTCCCGTTGCTCCTTCCATTCGTCGTTCCACGCGTTGAAGACCTGTGGCAGGCCACCCCAGCCAACGAACCGCACCAAGACGCGCTTTTCCGGGTCGGTCGCCGCCCGGCCCTCGGCTTCGAGCCGCTTGAGCAACTCGATGGCGGCAAGGTTGTCCAGGTACTTGCGTTTGAGCGAACCGGCCCCGAGGCGGTCAGTGTCCGTGATCCGGTAATTGCGCTGGTTGCGGAGCGGTTCGGATTCAGTGACCGCCGGCCCGAAGGCAACCCATTCTTCATCGCCGGCTAGTCCGTCTCCGGTTGGAGGAAGACGTAGCGCTCCCGCACGATCTCCCAGGCCCAGTCGTGGGCCTGGCGCGGCGTCAACCCCTGCTGGATGAAGTGACGGCGCAGCGAGTCCAGTTCCGCCTCGGTCCTCTCCTCCGCTTCCAGCAACAGCGCGTGCAGTTGGCCCTTGGCCTCCAGTTCCGCCACCAGTCTCGGGCAGAACCGGCGCCAATGCTTCTCGGCCAGGCGTCCGTACACGGTCAAGGGTGTCTTCATGGCTCAGGGTCTCCCGGGAAAACAACTCCAGTTGCAGCTCATCGTACCCGCACCTCCCCCGCGTCCGTCCTCCCACTCTCAACTTCAACATGCCGCCCCACAACCCTGTTCGATTCTCTCAGGATCTATGACGGACGCTCGGGCTAGTCAACGGCCTGGGCGCAAGGCGGCGGGAACACTGCCTTTTCGATTCGCCTTCGACGGTGGGCCGCCCGTCTTGTGGCCGAGCTGAGGAGAGAATGGTGCTGATTGTAGAGCGACCACAGGAATCGACGCAGTTGCACGCCCCCGCCGGTGTCGGGGCAGTCACGAATACACTGCGCAATCTGGTTCAGGGCGTGCTGGTGGCGGGCTGGAGCGATGTGGGATTGCATAAGCCTCCTTCGGCAAATCCGCGAACGGTGTTCGCATGGAGTCTATCAGGAATCGAGGGCCAAACCAAACGGCCAGGCACCCCGGCCGTCTTTTGGCCGGCGCGCGCCGCGGGTGGCTTCTGCACGAGCGCCGACCACCTTCCGTCGGCATAAACCGGGGTCCACGTCCGGTTTCGCCGCGCGGGCCGGAACCTGGGGAAACCCGCAAAGAAACGTGACCCCAGACGTCCAAGGAGGTGGGCACGAAAACCCGCGCGGGCCGGTGGGGCAGCCGCCCAGTGAGCGGGTTGGCAGACACCGAGCGGCTGCGGCCCGCGCCTGATCAGCCGTCGGGGACCTCGCCCAGTCCGGCGGCAGGTCAATCAGCAGGCCCCTGCTACAGGGCCGGTTCTGCTTTTGACCACCCCTGTGGCCATGCAGGTGCCGTTCATCTCGTGTCGCGCAGGAAGCGGTCTATCTCCTGCTTCGGAATGAGGATGTGGCGCAGGGCGCGGGAGGGGCGGAGCAGCCCACGCAAGATGATGCGGCGGATGCTCTTGTCGCAAACGCCCAACATGCGCGCGGTCTCCTGCACGCTGTAGGCGAGCCTGGGCGGGGTCCCGTTCAAGGGAGGTTGTGCTGTCGTGTCCATGAGATGTTCCGGAGGACGAGTGCGTCCCGAATGACCTTCTCGCCGCTCCAAGACGCCAGTCGTGGACAACCGTCAAAAGCGAACAGCCAGAGTGTGATCAGGCATCGCGAAGCACATCGACGCTTGCCAGACCACACACGACCGACGGCTCAGAGGAAACCCTCTGGCATGCTTGCTCGAAATAGAAGGGGTCGAGTTCGATTCCGTGGCTGTGTCGCCCCCACCGCAGGGCGGCAACGCTCGTGGTCCCGGTGCCCACGAACGGATCCAGCACCGTGTCGCCGACGAAGCTGAACATGCGGATCAGCCGTTCGGCCAGAGCGAGGGGATAGGGAGCCGGGTGCCCCTTGGTGGATGCGCCCGGAAGCCCGGTCCAAATCTGCTGGAACCATCGCCGGTGGTCGGCGGCGGGAATCACGCTCAGCAGGCGTTGAGCCGGGGAGGGGGTCCGGTACCCGCCGGGTTTGCGCTGCATCAGGATGAACTCGATGTCGTTCTTGAGGACGGCGTTGGGTTCATAGGGTTTGCCAAGGAACCCCGCGCCATGGCCGGCGGCTTCGTGGCGGGCATTGGCGATCTTGTGCCAGATGATGGGAGCGAGGTTGTCAAAGCCGATGGCGCGGCAGCGTTCCTGGATCGCGGCGTGCAGGGGCACAACGGTATGGCGCCCACCGTTGGCGCGGCGCGAAAGACAGACATCCCCAACGACGCAAACGAGGCGACCGCCCGGGACCAGCGCCTCGAAGCACCGCTGCCAGACCTGATCGAGCTGGTCGAGGAAGGCTTTGTAGTCGGTGATGTGGCCCATCTGGCCAGGATGGTCGTGGTAGCGTTTGAGAGTCCAGTAGGGCGGGGAGGTTAGCACGAGGTGGACACTGGGCGGGCGGAGCGTGCGAGGTTGCCTGACATCGCCGCATTCGAGGGAGTGGCGGGTGGGCACCCGGTGGACAGCGGCGACTATGTCGTCAGTCAGTTTTGGATCCCGTGCGATCCTCGGTAGATCGCGTCGGCGGTTGGAGAGGGGGAGCCCTGCAGGGACCAAGGCGTCGAGTCCCGGCGGGCACCCCGGCTCTTCGAGGGTCGGCGGAGCAGTGGTTGGCCGGGTGTCGCGCATCGTGATCCAGCTCGACAGTCGGTGACGCCAGCGAGAAGCGAACACGGGGCTTGGCCATATGGGGGTGAAGGCATGGAATCCATCGGGGAGATGAGTGCCGTCGATTGCCAGATGAAGCTCCCTCGAGGCGGGTTGCGAGCGGGAGGATCATGGGAGCCGAAAGGACGGGCGCGCTGCGAGTTCGATCGGCAGGCCGTTGTCACCCCGACTTGTCACCCGCCGCCGATCGAAGGGGGCACTGCGGTCCGTTTCGGTCCGCTGCCAACCATCCGTCAGTTAGGTGAACAACGAGGCTGCGTCCCTTCGAGTCCCCGCCGGCACCGATGGAGCAAGAAGCGGAGCGACGAAGCCGAAGACCAGTGTGCCACCCTGGTTGGGGTGCACGCCGCAGCCTGTGCAAGAATGCGAGAAGCGTCGTTCGCTTTCCTGTTCCAGGCACGACTGTCTGAGTGGAATGCGCACCCTGGCGCGGCGTCACCTGTGGACTCCCTCCATCTTGCGCGTTGTCTGCCGCGAGCGCCATGAACCTGTCAGACATGTTGCAGAGCACCGTAAAGGTGGAGCCATTGTTGGTCCGTCCCGAGCAGGCAACGCTGATCCTGGGGAGCGTTGAATTGCTGCATGATCTCGTCGGGGCGGGCTGGTTGCGGCCCGTGATCAGCCGCAAACGCCTGACGCTCTATTCGCTGACCGACCTGCAGGGATGCGTGGCCCGACTGGAAGCCGGGGAGAACCTGGAGGCGCCGGTGTGAGCTCCTATCGCTGGCTCACCTGTGAACGCTGGTCGCTAGATCGATGTCGGGATCGATGGGGAGTAGTTTGGCGTAGTGCTTCTGCGTGGTCGCCACCTCGTCGCCCATCCAGATCGCGATTTTGTAGATCGAACACCCACGACTGGCCAAAAGGCTGCCAAAGGTGTGTCGCATGATATGGGGTGTGACCCAACGGAAGCCCAGTGGTTCCAGGTAGCGGAAGTATGGGCGGTCGAAGTCGTAACGATACAGCGATTTACCCTGCTCGACGTCCGGCCGCAACATGAATGGCGAGCGGAGACCGTACTCGGTGAGGAACTCGCGAAATTCCTTGGTCAACGGAACGGTCCGCTCTTCCTTGTCCTTGGGTTCAAAAGTCGGCGTCTTCCGGACGTGGAGCAGCCCCTGATCGAGATCGAACCAGTCGGGGCGAGCTTGGATAATCTCGTTCTTGCGGAGGCCTGCGTGGAAGCCGCAGCAGAACACAAACTTCAGTTCCGGCGTCGGCGCTCCAGCGATGATCGCGTCACGCTGGGCAAATGTGCAGAAGCGGCGGCGAGGAGCCGACACCACCCGCCCCATGCGAACCCCGGCGACGGGGTTCTCGCGGATGAGGGCCTGTTGCACAGCCCAACTAAAGAACGAGCGCAACGCCATGATGTATGTTTGGGCGCTGGACTCGCATACTTCTTTGCGCTGATCGTCGTAGAATCTCTGAACGTCCTCGGTGGTAATCGAGGCGGTGTCCAACCAGCCAATCCACTCGCCGAACTTCCGCAGAACCGCCCCTTTGCTGTCTGCGGTGGCCACGGTGAAATTGTGGTGGGTTAACTGATAGGCCAGGAACGCGTCGATGTCAGCGCGCAGCCCCTGGGTCGGATTGAGATCGGGGCGCTTGACGATCTGGGCGGCTCTCTGGACGGCCAGAACGTAGTCGTTGGTCTTGAGCGAGACAAAAACGCGTCGGCCGTCCTCCTGATGGGCGAACCAGAACGTCTCGCCACGTTTGTACAACCCCCTGATCTTTTGTCCCATGGGCTTTTAGGAATTGGATGCCTTCATTACGGCGCTGAACCGATGGGCCCGTGCAACCGCATCATCAGCGCGGTCCCTATGCTGGCAGGCTTCGCCGTGGTAACGAGGGACACTTCCCGTGACCTTGGGCTTCGATTGGGTTTGGTGGCAGGTCATCACGGTCCGGGCAGGGCGTGTGGTCACACAGATCGACGTGGCTCAAGCGGTTGGGGAGATCGGGGGCATGGGGAGAGCCAGCGGCTTTCGACCCCAGACCAAAAGGTGTTGCCTCGCCGGTTGAATCCGCGTAGGTTTCCCGCTGTGACAGTTCATGATCGTAATGCACTTTTCGCTTTAAGCGGCGCGTCAACGCTGCCGAAAAGTGTGACAATGACTGTCACACTTGTCAAGTTTATGGGGGGCTATGAGCCTCTATGGGCTTGCGTAAGTGGTTGATGCGCGGTTAGCTCAGGGGTAGAGCACTTCCTTGACACGGAAGGGGTCAGAGGTTCAAATCCTCTATCGCGCACCAGTTCTCCCAATTGTCGCTCTGCCCGGGAGGCGTGGAATGTTTTTCTCCGGTTCGGACGCGGGTCTTCCCAATCGATCTTCCCAGTGATCTTCCAGCTTGGCGCGCGGCCCGTTGCGTCCTAAAAAGCCCCCATGTCTCACAAACTGACTGGGCAGTGGGTTCTGATCACAGGCGCTTCGAGCGGGTTTGGCGCAGCCGGCGCGATGGCCTTTGGGCGCGCAGGGGCTCGACTTCTGCTCGGCGCCCGCCGGGAGGACCGGCTAAGCGCCGTGGCGCTCGAAGCCAAGGCCGCCGGGGCGGCCGAGGTTGGCTATCATCCGCTCGACGTGGCGAGCACGGCCAGTGTCGAGGCGTTCGCGAGTTGGGTGAGGGAGTTCACGCCGCGGGTGGATGTGCTCGTCAACAACGCGGGCGGGGCGCTCGGGCTTGAACCGGTGGCCGAGGGGAAGGACGCCGACTGGGAGACGATGATGCAGACCAATGTGCTCGGCGTGCTGCGCATGACCCGGGCGGTGTTGCCTCTCATGCTGCCGCATCGGGCCGGAACCATCCTCAATATCGGATCGATCGCCGGTCGCACCGCTTACGAGGGCGCAGCCGCCTATTGTGCCGCCAAGGCCGGCGAGTTGCAGATCACCCGGTCCTTGCGCCTCGAGTTGTGCGGGACAGGCCTGCGCGTTGCCACGATCGATCCGGGCATGGCCGAGACCGAGTTTTCGCTGGTCCGGTTCAAGGGCGACATCGAGCGGGCGAAGAAAGTCTACGAGGGCGTTCAAGCGTTGAAGCCGGAGGATGTGGCGGACGCGATGGTCTGGGTTGCCAGCCGGCCTCCGCATGTGTGCATAGACGAGATGATCATCAAGTGCACTGATCAGGCGGCGATCCACAAGGTCCATCGACGCGTCAAGGCGTGAGCCCGCGCGGTCCGGCCGGAGTCCGCGGCGCGCGATGCCCGTTTTCTCCAGACAAACCGCTGTCCGGCGCGCGTCTTGGTCTCAACATGACAGACCAGCATGCCTGCGGCCCCTGATTTGGAACGGATCTACGACGATCACGCCCAGGCGTTGTTCGCGTTTGCGCTCGATCTGACCCGCAGCGAGGCGGACACGCGCGATCTGCTCCAGGAGATGTTTCGTCGATTGGCCATGCGGCCGCTTCGAGAGGCTTGCGTGCGCGACGAGCGCGCCTTTCTGCTCCGGATAACACACAATCTCTGGGTGGATCTGCTCCGCCGCCACACAACCCGCGAGCGTGCTCGCGACACCCTGGCCGCCGCGTCGGAACCTGTGTTCGCCCCCGCGGCCAATCCCGACTCGGAGACCTTTCGCCGTGAACTGGACGCTGCGCTCGCCGAACTGCCGCCTGAGCAGAGGGCCGTTGTGCACCTGAAGCTGTGGGAGGAGATGACCTTCGAATCGATCAGCCGGACGCTCGATATCCCGTTGAACACGGCAGCCAGCCGGTACCGCTACGGTCTAGACAAACTCCGTGTCCGGCTGCGTCCCCTCTACGAGGAAATCCAATGAACCCGGACGAATTCGAACAGCGGCTGCAAGAGGAGGCTTTCCGGCCGATTCCTCCCGAGTGGCGCCACGAGTTGCTGCGGGAAGCGCGGCTCGACGGCGCGGCCCCGGCGGTCCGCGCCCCGGCGGCCCGCGCCCCGGCGGCCCGCGCCCCGGCGGTCCGCGCCCCGGCGCCCTGGCCTGAGAACGGCCCCAGAGAATGGCTCCGCGACTGGCTCTGGCCTGCACCGGCGGCCTGGGCTGCCCTGGCCGCCTGCTGGGTCGCCGTCCTGATCCTGAACCGATCGGCACTGCCGTCCGCAGCCGAGATGGCCGAGACCCAGGCCAATGCGCGCCTGGCGTTGGCGTATCAGACTGTGGTCCGCGAGTCCAATGCGCTGCAGATCGACGATCCGGCACCCGCTCCGAAGCCGCCCGTGGCCTCGCCACCGCGGCGGGCGGCCGAGCCGCCCCAGGCGCGAATGCGCCGGCCCAACGGACTGATCGGCGGCGCGGCGTCCGATGGCTGGCTCGAGATCCACCACGGCACTGCAACATCTCCCTTCGATCCCCGCCGCGCGGGACCGCATAGCTTCGCCGCGCGGACCCAAAGCGCCCTGACCTCCTCAGCCTATGAATGCCTGGAAACCGCCGCGACTCGGCAAATGGCTTAAGCGCGCGGTCTTCATCGCGGCGGCCCTCGTCACGCTGCTCGCCCTCGCGTACGCTATCGAGAGCTATCGCGCCCGACGATTGTGGCGGGGATACCGGGCCGAGTTGGAAGCGCAGGGTGAGACGCTCGATTTCCGGCGCCTGCTGCCGGCGCCTGTGCCGGATGACAACAACTTCTTCATGACCCCTCTGCTTCGCCCGCTCTCGGACTACGTGGTGGACGGGGCTTCCGCGACAGTCGGACGGCGGGATCCGAAGGGCTGCGACCGTGTGACTGAGATGTTCGCCTGGATCTCGCGCTTGCACGACACAAACCGTGGTTGGCAAATGGGCCAGTTCAAAGACCTGGCAGTCTGGCAACGACAGTTGCGCGGACTGAACGACGGCGCGGCCGACACCGCCGCGGGTGCGCCTGCCGACGCCCCGCCCGGTGTTGGGACGGATCCGGATGGGACGCGGCAGCCGGTCTCGAAGGCTGCGCATCCCGTTCTCGAGGCCCTGGTCGCCAGGCCGGTGGGGAAACCGGCCGAGGATCTACTCTTCGCACTGGCCCAGAACCAGGCCGCGCTCGATGAGATTCGCGAGGCCGCCCTCCGACCGGCGGCGAATCTCAAGGCCCATTACGGGGAGGACATGGGGCTTCTGCTCCAGCAGTTGGCCTCACTCAAGGCCCTGTCCCGTCCGCTGGTCTGTTCCGCACTCGCCCATCTGGCTGTCGACGACCCGGCGTCTGCGGCCCGGGATGTGCGGGCCGCGCTGCGATTGGCCGACGCGTTGTCGGAGGAGCCGGTCCTGATCGCCGCGTTGGTCCGGATCGCACTGACCGACTCGGCGATGCAAGCCTTGTGGGAAGGATTGGCCCGGCAAGAATGGAGTGAGCCTCAGCTTTCGGAATTCGAGGGTGTCTTGAGACGCGCCAATTTCGTCAAGGACATGGCCCACTGCCTGCGGGGCGAGCGCGCCTTCGCTGTCGGCATGATCGGCGGCGCCGGCGAGGTGCATGAGGCAGGGAGCGAGGGCATCGGCGCGGCGGCGGCCCGGCCCTACCACTCGTTGCCCGGACCTCTCAAGTACCACAACCAGTATCAGATCGCGCGTCTGTATCAGGAGCACCTGCTGCCGGCCTTCGATCCGGTCGCCGGCACGATCGATGTCGCCCGGCTGGACAAGCAGTCGATCGAAGAGCGATTGGGGACCCGCACCCCCTACAACGTCTTTGCCTCACTGATGGGACCGCCCGTCAGCGCAGCGGCTCGGAACGCCGCGAGGGCCCAGGCAACAATCAACCTGGCGCGCGTCGCCGTCGCGATCGAGAGGCACCGTCTAGACCGCGGCTCCCTGCCCGACTCGATCGGAGCCCTCGCACCCAGGTATCTGGATCCCGTTCCCCCCGACCCCGTTAACGGTCAACCATTGCGATACAGGCGCGGGGAAGACGGCCGTTTCACACTTTACTCGCTGGGTGTAAATGGCCAGGACGATCAGGGCGCCGTCGCGGTGACCCGGCGTCATGCCCTCGCCGGGAGGGCGAAGGCGGGTGACTGGGTCTGGCAGAACCATCCCGTCACCAACACGGTCCTTGTGGGCAGCGGCTCCGAAGCCGAGTAGCACCGCCAGGAAGTCAGCGAATCTGGAGGTTGTGGGTGGGAATCGAGTTTGCGCCGCGTGGGGGCACGCGGCCTACAGCGGGAGTCTCCATCCGTTGTAGGCCCGGTGCCCTCACCGGGCGACAGAACACCAACAACAACCCGATGCACCGGCGCTGCTGTCCGACTCGAAATCCGCGTTGACGACCGGAACGGTTCTCCTCTAAAGTGCCGATCCCAGTGCGGGGGCGTAGCTCAATTGGTTAGAGCGCTGCCCTGTCACGGCAGAGGTTACGGGTTCGAGCCCCGCCGCTC
>CAYPUR010000171.1:0-10198 GCA_964413865.1 uncultured Verrucomicrobiota bacterium | reverse complement strand
CTCTTGTGAACTCCGGCTTCGCGGTGGCAAAAAGTGGTGGGAAATGCAGGCTAGCACGGGGTCTGTTTGAGCTGGCGTTCGAGGGGCCGATGCAGCGGGCCGTTGCTGGCGACCACCTCGAAGGCGTGGTCGCCGGCGAGCGGGCGGGGCCGGTAGACGCCGCCAGCGCACTCGACAATGAGCCCGCCGGCCGCGATGTCCCAAAGGCTCAAACGCGGCTCGACGTAGGCGTCAAATCGGCCCGACGCCACGTAGGTCAAGGCCAGCGCCGCCGAACCCATGATGCGGATCTTGCGCACGCGATGCACCAGGCGCTGCATCATCGGAAACATCCGGTTCAGGGCGTCGGCGTCCTTTCCGAACCCGACCGAGACAATCGTGTCGGCCAACTTGCGGCGGTCGCTGACGTGGATCGAACGTCCGTTGAGCCGCGCCGGCTTGCCGCGGATCGCGGTCCAAAGCTCGACGGCGAACGGGTCATAGACCGCCCCGACAACCGTCCGATAGCCGCCGGCGGAATTCGGGTCGCGCAGGTCCAGGGCGATGGACACGCAGGCGTGCGGGATGCCGTACGTGAAGTTGACGGTGCCGTCGATCGGATCCACCACCCAGCGAAGCGCGGATCGGGCGTCGCCGCCGACTCCCTCCTCGCCAAGCACCGCGCTCGAGGGAAAGGCATCGAGCAAACGGCGCTGGATCAGAGCCTGGCAGCGGACATCCAGTTCGAGTTTGATGTCGTGACGGGTCGCGGCCTGGACTTTTTTGGCGACATGCGCGTTCCGGCGCATCAGGCGGCCCGCCTCAAGGGCGGCGGCCACCGCCATATCGAGAGCCCGGCGTTGTTCCTTTTGGTTCATGATCTCAGAAAATCATCCACCCGGGAGAAAATGCAGCTTGTGCGCCCATGCGTCCAGACTTTCCACGCGGCGTCAACGCCGGGATTCAGCAGGCATCGCCGCATCCCTGGCGCTGCGCCCGCCGCGCGCCGAACCGCTTTCTCCATCCGTTAATTCGAGCGCCAGCGCCCGCAAACGCCGTCGGTCGGGCTCGGGCAATCCGCGCGGATCGAACCGAAGTCGATAGTGCAGTCCGAGCGCCTCCTCGATCGAGTTGGACACGGCGTGGCTGCCCGGGGGAGCCAGGCCGCGCACCCAGGCGCGCAAGGTCTGGTGGCTCGGACGCGGCCCGTGACGCTTCTCGAGATGGCGGGTCACCGCGTAGAACTCGGAATCCAGGCCGGGGCGCGCAGGCGGGCGTTCGGAGGCTGTCGCGGGGCGCTCCCGGGTTCGGCGCCAGCGGCTGCCGCGGATCTGCCGCCAGGCCAGCCAGGAGAGGGCGAGCATTCCGGCCGCGAAGACGAGGATGCGCCAGTTGCCGCCGCGCTGGCGCCACACGGCGAAGCGATACCATGTCTGGGAGAACCAGTCGCCGAGCCTCTCGAACGGCCCGGCCCCCGCCGCCTCGCGCTTGCGCCAGGTGCCCGGCGTCGTGTCGACATCGCGCCAGCGCCCGTCGATGTAGGCCAGGCACCAGGCATGCGCATCCCGACCCCGCGCCAGCCACTGGTCGCCGCGGCGGTCGCCGGGACTGAACCCGACGGCGTAGCGCGTGGGCACGCCGGCGACCCGCAGCAGAAGCGCGGTGGCGGTGGCGAAGTACTCACAATGACCCGCCCGCGACTCGAGCAGGAACCTGGACAGCGCGCTGCTGTTGGTTCGGGACACCACAGGCCCTTGCCATCGGGTGTAATCGAACGCGGTGGCAAAATGGCGCTCGACGGCGGCAACGGCTGCCTCGGGCGCCTGCCCCGCCAGGCCCAGCGCCCGCGCCGTCTGCGCGATCGCCTCGGCGTCCGGGCCGTTCAGCGGGGCGAGATCCGTGTCCTCGGGCTCCGGCGGACCGTCAAATCCGCCGCCTGCGCCGTGTTCGACCGTGTAGATCGCCAAGGGCGGGCCCTCCTGCATGCGGGCCGAGGCGAGGTAGTTGGTTTCCACATCCAGGGCCGGCAAGTCGCGGATGGTCAGCGCGTCGCCAGGCAAGGCAAGCGGCGCCTCGCCCCTCGAAGTGTACCGCGCGATGGTGATGAGCCGCCCCTGGCCCTGCTCCGCGGCCAGGCGCCAGACATGGCCCTCGATCGGCAGCCCGACGCTTTGAAATTCCCGGTGCGATGTTCCCCAGATGTTGGCGCGGAATCGATTGAAGGCCGCCTCGCGCAGCAAGCCGGGCGCCACGCCATCGTCCGTGCGTATCCGCAGGACGATTCGCCCGGATTGTTTCAACCGTCCCACGGCGCCCAGGGCGGTCGCGCCGCGGATCTGGTCGAACCGCGCCTGGCCGACGCCCTGGAACAAGCGGGTTTCGAGTGAAAGCCACGTCTGGCGCAGCCCCTCGAGTCCGCGCTGCGCCAGCAGCGATCCCGCCAGCAGCCCCAGGAACATCCCGATCCAGACCGGCGCCGGATAGCGCGGGCTGCGCCAGGGCCAGAGGGCCCAGGACATCACGCCCAGAAGCATCGGCAGGTAGAGTCTCGAATGGTCCGTGCTGGCGGAGGACGCGAACAGCACCACGGTGAAGAAAACGTACCCTGTGTGAACGCGGCCCGCCGCCCAATCCGCCCCCGCGTGCGGCGCGGCGGATGGGTCCGATGCCTTCGAGCGGAACGAGAACGCGGCCCAGGGGAGGGTTGTCGTGCGGCTCAAGGCCTGAGCCAGCAGGAAAGGGTAGAGGACGAAGGGCAGCCAACGAAAGAGCGCGACCACCGTCTGGGAGATCCGCCGCATCTCCTCGAGCCGCGTCGCCGGAGAAGCCGTCGTGACAATCACTCCCACCGTGCCGAGCCCTTCGCGGGCCAGAAACAGGTACAGTGCGGCGCCGAGAAAGAGCAGCGCCGTGAAGTTCCACAGGCGGACAAAGTCCTCCTGCCGGAGCTCGAAACGCAGCTTCGAGAACCGGATCGCTTCGAGCAGCGCGCCCATTCCCAGCGCCCAGGGAAACAACCCGGTCTCCCAGCCCCAAAGGGCAAGGGCCAACAGGAGCGGCGGCCTGGGCGCGGGGGCCTTGTCCATGCGGCTGTTCATCGCATTTCACCCAGTTGCCGCAGCCCCTCGCTGACACGACCCGACTCGAGACGGAGCATGTGATCGGGCTGATCGGCCGCCGCGCCGGGATCGAACGTCCGAGTCTCCCCGGGCCGCATTAGGATCATGGCCAGGACAGGCACGCGCAGGGCGCGCAAACGCCGGACCAAGGCGCGTCGCGGCTCATCCCACTCGAGGAGGACGAGCAGGCAGCCGCTCAGCACCGGGCTGTGATCGAGCACCAGGGATTCGAGTTCGGCCAGCCGGGATTCGCGGCAGGGCTTGACCGCCGCCAGCACTTCGAGCATCTGCTGCACATGGCCCACGCCCCGCCCGCTGGTCACGCAGACGGTCTTTGGCCCCACAAACAGCAGGTCCAGCAGCGAGTCCTGGTCCGGCACGGTGCAGGCAAACGACGCCGCGACCGCCACCGCCTCCTCGAAAAGCGCATCCCGGGACGCCTCGCAAAACGTGTCGAGCACCAGGGCATGCCGCACGAAATGCTCGTCCTGGCATTCCTTTACGATCAACTGACCGCGCCGCGCGCTGCTGCGCCAATGCACCCGCCGCAGCGAATCCCCGCGCCGATACTCGCGCAGCGCCACGAACTCTTCCGACTCGCCCACGCCCGCCGCCATGGACACTCCGCCACGCTGGTATTGCGACTGGCCCGGCAGCGACAGCGGAGGCAGCGGATAGCGCCGCGGCAGGACCAGCACCGTTTGGGGCGTCGAGGTGCGGCTGAAGGCCCGCACCAGGCCGAACGGATCCGCCCGCGCCAACCACCCTCCCGTCAGCACCAGCGGCCCACGGCGGTACGCCACAATCTCGACCCGGAGCTCGATCCGGCCGCGCGATGGCAGCACGGGGATGGGCTCCGGACGGACTCGCGCGGGGCGGATGGGAGGCAGCGGAGACTCGATGCGGAAGCTGCGGTTGCCGCGCCCGGGACGCAGGCGGGCGGCGAACTCGGCCGCCGTCACCGGAGGATCACGCACGTTCTCCAGATACTCGAGCCCGCGCTGCGTCCGGGTCGAGAGGTTCTGAACCCGCACGCGCATTGTGAAGGGCTCGCCGGCCGTCACAAACCGCGGGGCCTGGCGCTCGATGGCAAAACGGGCCCGAAAAAATGGCGCCGCGAGCCAGGCCGCCGACAGCATCGCGGCCAGAAGCACGAACGCCGACAGCCCCATGGTGTCCGGATCCGACGCGCCCGCCGTGAGCGCCAGTCCGGCCAGCACGAACCCGCCCGCCGGTGTGAACCGCCGTTGAAGCCAGGCGCTGACTGTGCGCAGGCGAAGGTAACTGCGATGCAACAGACCGATCATGAACGGGGCGGAGGCATCCTACATACACCGGAGGCCGTCCGGAAGATGCAAGAGGCCGTCCGCCCGGTCAAGGCGGGCGCGGTTTTGCTTTCCTAACCTGCATGCTGACTTCACTTGTGAACCCCGGCTTCGCGGTGGCAAAAAGTGGTGAGAAATGCAGGCTAGCGCGCGACAATCCGATAGAACGAGGCGGTCTCGCGGGCTTCGATGAAGGCGCTCATGGCCGCCGTGGGCGCACCCATGTCGATCCAGGTGCCCGGCAACGCGCTCTGGCTGGTCTGGAGTTGTTGAATCCCTCCGCCGCCGGTCCAGGCCAGGTGCAGTTGCGCTCCGTCTCGACCGATGGCCAATTCGATCGGACGCAGCCTGACCGCGATTCCCTCGGGCGAAGGTCCTCCGAGAGATTCGATTTCGGCGGCGCTGAGCGGGCGATCGGCCATGAAGAATGCGCTCAGACAGACCGAATGGGTGTGTACGCCGGCCGTGTCGCCTTCATTGAAAAGGAGGAGGTCCGGGCCGGGATCGGCGTTCGAGTAGAGGGAGTGGCGCCCATCGAGGGCTGCACTTCCGGTGAAGACTGGCCGGCCATCGACATGCCATCGCGCGGTGCCAAGGGCGAAGTCGGCCACGAAGGCCAGCCGATGCCAGGTGTCCGGGCGGACGGTGCCGGCGGCGGAATAGCCAAGGGCGCCGATGCCGACGCGCCCGGACGGATCGATGTAGAGGTCGGCGTCATTGGCGTTTTGGGGATTGGTATTGAAGATCGGGGTCCAACCGAGCGGGCCTGGAACCAGGAGATCCCAGATCAACGTGAACTGATTGAGATAGATGCCGCCGCCATTGGGGCCGCTATGTTCAAACGAAACGCGATAACCGTTGCTGGCGCTGGCAAAGGCGGGAGCAGAGAGATACCTCGTCGGCTGCCCGTTCATCAGCGGGACGCTTTCATCATCGGCAACGCCGAACCGGGTCAGGGCGGCGGTCGCAGCGTCGGCGTACGCAAGGACACCCTGGCCGACCGTGGGAGCGAGGCTGCCTTCGAGGAAGCGCCACTCGTAATAGTGAATCGGCCGGGTCGTGAACGACCACATGTCGCCCGTGACGATGCCCGAGGCGGCGTGTTCATCGATGCGCCAAGAGTAGGTCGTGCCCGGTTCGAGAGTTCCCGGGACGAAGGTGGCGGTCGTCTGGTTTGTGAGGAGGGCAATCGGTTGCGTGGGGCCCAGGTAGACATCGTGGGTCAGAGTTCCAGTGCCCGGCAGCCAGCTCAAGGCGGGGTTGCACGCGACGCCGGTCAGACCATCGGCCGGCCACGGCAGCGTCGCCTTCGGCGAGGGCTCGGGCGGGGTCAGTCTGAATGTGGCGAGGACCGCTCGATGATCCGACGGCCAGGGCGCGGCGCTGTTGCGATCGTCCAGTTCGAAAGCCTCGAGCAGCGTGATCCCGTCGCCGTTCGAGTAATAGACGAAGTCGATCCGGTCGAACGCGCCGTTGGGTTCCTGGTCGACGATGGGTGTCCACGTGACCCCGGGATCGTCGAAGGCAAAGGCGGGCGGGTACGTTCGGAGATCCGGGTGCGCGTCGCGGCAGGCATCGCGAAGGCCGGCTGCCAGGAGCGCTTTCGAGGTGGGCCATGGGAAATCAGCGTAATCGAGGTGCGAAGGCGCGTTGAAATCGCCTGTCAAAAAACAGGGGGCCGGCCCGGCAAGATAAGGCGCCATGACCTTGAGGAGTTGGTTGAGGGGCGGCATGCGCGTCTGCTCTTCCTGCGCGATCACGAAAGCCTGAGTCTGCCCCTCGCGCATGCTGTAAGGACCGTAGGGGTAGGCGGGCAGGTGGCAGTTGAACAGGAACACCAACTGACCGGGAGCGAGTTCAACGCTCACGCCCGAGCCGCCCCCGGACGGGATCGAGGCCCGGATGGGGTATCGACTCACGATCGAGGTGTCGGCGGCGCCGAACGCATGCCATCCAAGGCTGGTGGCGATGGTCTGGGCCGTTGCGGCGTTGCACTCTTGCAGCCCGACCACGTCGGCGTCCGAGTTGCGAATGGCTTCGATGCATCGAGCCAGGCTGCGTCCGCCCTGGACCCAGATGTTGAAGCTCAGCACCTTGAATTCTGTCACGGAAGCGGCGCTCAACTGCCAAACCAAACTGAGCCCCGCCAACCATGGCAAGGACACCCGCGACGGACGGCCCGGCTTCCGGGCTGAGTGTTGGCGCGGGCGGCTGCGGGGCAACAACGACCAAGTCATGCCGCACTATGCGCAGGGGAACCGGACCTGAGCAAGCGCCGGAAGCCTGACATCAAATCACGCGCAGCGTTGTGAATTGTCCAGGCCAAGGCCGCACCCGCCGTCTTGAAGGCCTTCGAGGAGGTGGAGTTCATCGCCGCGATCCAAAGCCAACAGGTGGGCAGAAGGTCCATTGGGCGCCCTGGGGCAGTTCCGGACCGGCGTTGCCCATGAAGATCGGCACGCACGCATTGCCCCGGCTGTCCCGAACCAGGTCCAGAGCACGATCCCGTTCTCCCTGAAATAGTGCGGGCTGAGGACCTCGAACGCGCCCGAGGGCTTTTGCTGGCTGAGTGCGTAGGCAATGCCGCTGCGGGCTTCGCGTCCGGCCCCCAGCATCGTGACGGCTTCGAGCAGGAAGGCCCCGTCCACCAGCCACAAACCCCGGTAGCACGCCGGCCCGACCTGGAACATCGGCAGCCCCTGCTTGATCTCCCGGGCCTGCCAGATGTTGCGGATCGAGGCATCGACCAGATCCTGGATGTACGGCCGTTGGGTCCGCCGGATGAAGGTCTATGCGGAGACAGATGCTGCGCGGCAGAAAGGCGTGGCCGGGCTGTTTGCGGAGGCCCAGAAGGCACTGGCGAGCCAGGCCTGAGCGCTCAGCGCGTTTCGAGATCGAGGAAGACGATGATCGAAGGATTGCCGACCGGTGTGTAGTGGCCGGTAAAAGTCAGCCGTCCAGACCTCCGATGCACGCGAAAGGCAGTCAGGTTGTCAGCCCGCTGATTGCACGAGTAGAGATAACTTCCGGTCGGATCGAAATTGAAGCTGCGCGGATAGTTCCCGCGCGTCCATTCCTCTTCGATGAACGTCAGTTCTCCCGTCTTGCCGACCGCGAAGATCGCGATGCTGTCGTGCAGACGGTTGCCCGCATACACAAACCGCCCGTCGCCGGAGCCGAGGATTTCGGACCCAAAACTGCTGCCGGCGAATCCGGGTGGCAGGCTCGAAAGGGTCTGTCGCTCGGTTAGGCGTCCTCGAGCCGCATCGTAGTCGAAAAGAACGATGGTCGAGCCTTCCTCCTGCAAGGAGTAGAGCCAGCGCCCGTTGGCATGAAAATGAAAATGGCGGGGTCCGTCGCCTGGCGGCAGAGCAACCGTGGGTGGGTCGTTCGGCGTCAGTACGCCCGTGCGATCGTCGAACTTCCACACAAAGATGAGATCCAGCCCCAGGTCGGCGTGCAACACGAACCGCCCCGCCGCGTCCGCCTGGATCATGTGCGCATGCGCATGGTCGTGTCCGCTGAATGCAAAGCTCCCGAGCGGAGAGTTCGTGGCCCGCGCAGGCCCCACCGTTCCCCCATCCTGTTTGATGTCCGTTGCCGGCCCCAGGCTTCCATCGGGCCGGATCGGCAACACCGCCACCGAACCGCCAAAATAGTTGGCCACCAACACGAACCTTCCCGAAGGATGCACGCTCACATAGGTGGGACCGGCCCCGCCCGAGCCGACCGTCCCGAGCAAGTTCAATCGGCCCTCGGCCTGGTCGACACCCAATGCGCTCACCGTGCCTTCCTTCCGCTCACCCTGCCGGTCGGTCTCGTTTGCGGAATAGAGGCGGGTTCCGGCGGAATTCAGGACCAGACAACTCGGACTCGTCCCCATCTCCTGCACGCCGATCGGCCTCAGGGCCCCCGTGGCGCGGTCGACTCGAAACAAGTGGATCCCCTTGCCGTTGCCGGGCGGCAAATCCACCTGCGTCGCCGGCACATCGCGCAGCGGCGAACTGAATGTCCCCACATACGCGATGAGCGGCCTCCTGGCCCCGGCTCTCGACGCCGCCCCGAACCCGGCCAGCACGGGCGCACCGACGGAGAATGCGGTGGCGGCTTTGAGAAACGAACGACGCGTGACGACGGGCAAGATCATGACCGGGGAATGCTGACCGCTCCCGTTGAGTTCGGACAACACTTTTCTGACGATCCGCCCACCCGGAGGGCGATCGAGTTCCCCTGCCTCCCTCTCCATGGTCATCCTTGACTTGAGCCTATTCGACCCTGTGAGACATGGAGTGAAAGTCCCGATCGCGCGATGAGCCACGGGGCTTCACCCTAAAAGAGCAGCCGGCCATGGGCTTGACGAGTCCGCATAATCTGATAATATGATTTTATGAAGGGAACAACAATCAGCGTCACCGAAGCGGCGCGCAACTTCGCCGAATGCGTCAACCGCGCCCATTATCAGCGCACGACTTTCGTCCTGCTCAAGAACGGCAGGCCCTTTGCTCGGATCGAGCCGGATGCCGAGAAGTGCTGCAGCGGACGGGATTTGGCCGAAGCGCTGGCCCGAGCCGATCTGTCGGTCAATGAAGCCAAGGCGTGGCATCGTGACCTGGTCGCGGCACGCAAGACCCTCAGGACTCCCACGACCAAATGGCAATAATCCTCGACGCGGACGTCATCATTCGGGGGGAAAAGGGTGCGTTCGACCTCAAGGCCTGGCTGGAAGGCCGGCCCGACCACAGCTTCGAAGTTGCCGCCATCACCGTCGCCGAATTGTGGCACGGAGTCGAGCGGGCGGACCTGAGGCACAAGAGCCGGCGGCAACAATACCTCCAACAGTTCCTGGCGCCGCTGCCAGTGATCCCTTACACGGAACAGACGGCAATGGAGCACGCCCGCATCTGGGCGCAACTCGAAGCTGCCGGCAAGATCATCGGCGCGTACGACCTGATTGTGGCCGCCACTGCGATCGAACGGGGGAGCGAGGTGGCCACGTTCAACCGGCGGCACTTCGACTGCATCCCGGGATTGAAGGTGATCCACCCCAAGTAACTCAAAGGCATTTGCTTTTTGGACGTGGCCGGAGTGGGGGCGATGGCGTCGGATCTGAACAGTTCGTTTGCCCACTTTTCCCATGGCAGAACGCCTTGAGAACCGACATGAGGCTCTCGGTTCCCTTTCCGGGCGCGGTTTTGCCAACCAGCCCGGATTTCGTTGTCATCTTCCCGGTGGTGAGAAATCCGAGCTGAAGCCTCAACTGGCCGGGCTTGGGCTCACAGGCCTCCTCCTCGACCATCACATACGTGCGCGAGATCGAGCACACCCAGTGCTTCCTCCCGGCTCACGCCGGGAAAATCGTCAAGGAATGTCTCCAGCGAATCACCGGCCTGTAGGTGGTCAAACAGGCTTTTTACCGGCACTCGCGTGCCCCGGAACACCGGCACCCCGCCCAAGCGCGCACCTTGTTGGGGACGAGGAGCGCCTGCGGAGGTCCGCACCGAATCCTCCGTGCCTGGTGTATGCCGTGAATCGCTTCATCAGCAGTGAAGTCGTCCCACAGCCGCTGTGGGCGTAGCACGTGCAATGACGGCCGCGCAAGGGGGCACAATGCATGCGTCACCGATGGTACCCGTCCATGACCCCCGAATTGCCATGCGACGCGGCGGGGTCGCCATTCAGGTGCGGCGCACGGTTCAACCCCGTCTTTTCCCACTCATGTCCTTAGGGTCTGTGCAAGAATTACTTCCGATTTTGGCGGGAGCGCCACCGGGCCAG
>CAYPUR010000170.1:0-10408 GCA_964413865.1 uncultured Verrucomicrobiota bacterium | reverse complement strand
TAGAAGTGCGGAAATCTTGCCAGAAATGCAAGACTGTCACCGATTGCAGTGCAGTGTGACATGTCAGGCGGCCCGCTGACTGCCAGCCAGCCGGGAACCTGCGTGGTGAATGGAAAGGTCTCACTCCCCCTTCGTGCTTCGTGCAGAGCTCGCGTGCGGCTCTCCGAGAAAAGGCGTGCACAAACCGGTCGAGTCACCCCATGCTGTGCTCATGAGAATCAACCCCATCCATTGGCTCGGCCTCGCGCTCGCCGGCCTCCTCACCGTTCCGACTGCCGCTGGCGAACCGGCAGCCACCGCCCAGGAACTCTGCGTCATGACGTTCAATCTCCGCTATGCCAGCGCCACGCCCCCCAACGCCTGGCCCCAGCGCCGTCCGGTCATGAAGGCGTGCATCGAACAGTCCGCCCCCGATCTCATCGGCACGCAGGAAGGCGTTTACCACCAACTCAAGGACCTCGCCGCCGATCTGCCGGCCTACGCCTGGATCGGCACCGGACGCGACGGCGGCAGCCGCGGCGAGTTCATGGCCGTGTTCTACCGCAAACACCGACTCGAACCGCTCGAGTTCGATCATTTCTGGCTCTCCGACACCCCGGATGTGATCGGTTCGAGCACATGGGGCAACACCAACCGCCGCATGGTGACTTGGGTCCGATTTCGCGACCTGGCGTCGGGACTCGAGTTTTACTTCTGGAACACGCACCTTGACCACGCCCCCCAGCCGGCGCGAGAGAAGGGCGCGACCTTGATCCGGCAGCGCATCGACGATCTCAAGACCAAATTGCCCATCCTGCTGGTCGGCGATTTCAACGCGCAGGCGGGCGTGAACAAGGCCTACGACATCCTCGTCAAAGAAGCGGGTCTGGAAGACACATGGCTGCTGGCCGCTGAACGCCGCAATGACGGCATCAACACTTTCAACTCGTTCACCGGCCCCCGCCAGGGAGACGTCCGTATCGACTGGATCCTGGGCCGCGGTGTCGAGCGCGTCAGGGCCAGCGAAATCGTCACGTTCTCCCAAAACGGACAATACCCGAGCGATCACTTCCCGGTGGTCGGGTGGCTAACCCTCAACCCTTGAAACCGAATCCCAAACCGCGCATCGCCCTGGCAGTCGTCAGCCTCGTCCTGGGGATTCTCTCGGTCCTGTTCTGCATCGGCATCCTGACCGGCATCCCGGCGATCATCACCGGCCATGTGGCCCGGCGAAAGGTCAGGATGAATCCGACCGGTTACCGCGGCGCGCGCCTGGGGATGGCCGGCCTTGTCTTGGGGTACTTCAGCCTTCTGCAAACGATCCTGCTTGTCATTGCCCTCCAGCCCGCTTTGGGAAAGGCCAAGGTGCAGATGGAATACTTTCAATGCGCCAACAACCTGCGACAGATCGGCATGGCCGTCCAAATCTATGCCACGGTCAACGACGGCGTCTTCCCCCGAACCGCCGACCAGTTCGGGCCGCACATGGGCTTCTCCACATTCCTGATCTGCCCCGCGGATGCCGGTTACCGGAACCGGAAGATCGACTCCAAGGATTTCAGCCAGACAAGCTACAGCTTCACTCTCAGTGGCGCCTCGCCGGCCACGCCCGCCGAGGTCATCGCCCGATGCCCCTTCCACAACATGACGCTGACCGCCGACGGCGCGGTCCATCGGCCCGACGAAACCCCGCAGCCTTGAATCCAGCTAGCGTTTCTTTGCGGGTTTTGCGACCAAGAAACATGTTGGCATGGTGAATATGGTGCCTTCTTGCCAAACGGACGGCAGATTCTGACAGCAATATATTCCTCAGTGGCACTCTTGAGTCTGAGTGATCTGAATCCCCGGCTGAGCATCGGACTGACCAATGGTCTACCCGAGATTCGCTGGAGTGATGCGACAGCGACGCTACAGAAGGCTGATTCGTTGAACGGAGCCTGGACCGACTTGCCGAGCATTGGCAGTCCTTACCGAATCACGTCACCAGCTCACATGCAGTTGTTTCGGCTGAAATTGGAGTAGGGCGTCGGGATTGGGCAGAGACGGACCAATACACCCCCAGCCCCCTCACTCGAACCTGCGGACCAGTTCGGCGCCGCGGAGGCTCGCGAGCAGATCCCGAACCGCCCGCTTCTGACCGGGCAGCACCAGGTCGGGCGCCACCTCGGCCAACGGCTCGAGAACGAAGCGACGCTCGCATGCCCGCGGGTGAGGCAGGACCAACCGGGGTGTCGCCCGCGTCTCTTCCCCAAAGGCAATCAAATCCAAATCCAGCGGTCTCGGCTCATTGAGGACCACCTTGGGCTGGCGTCCGAACTCACGTTCGATCGCCTGGAGCATATCGAGAAGGGTCTCAGGCGTCTCCTCTGGCCGGGGAACGAGCATGACCACAGCGTTGATGAACGAGGGCGATCCGGGCGGACAATCCACGGGCGACGACCGCCACAGCGACGAGCATCGCGGGGGATCGACGGAGAGGGCGGCGAGACGCCGCATTGCGGCCATCAGAATTCGGGGTGAATCGCCTTGATTCGATCCGAGGGCAACGTAAGCGACAATCCGGCAGACGCGATCAGGCATTCCAGCCCGCATAGGTCTCATACTCCGTGTGTGCACGTGCAGATGAGACTTCGCAAGATGAACGCTATGCGGGCTAGGTAACGAATCGCAAAACCCGGTCGGATCACGTGACGACCTGACTCCGCTCGAAGCGCTCTTTCACTGCAGACCCAGGACGTCCTGCATCGTGTAAATGCCAGGAGGCTGTTGCAGGACCCACCCGGCAGCACGAATCGCCCCGTTGGCAAAGGTCTCCCGGCTCGAGGCCTTGTGCGTCAACTCGACCCGTTCACCGTTGGCCGCGAAAATCACCGTGTGCTCTCCAACCACGTCGCCCCCGCGGACCGCGTGGATGCCGATTTCGGCGGCTGTCCGCTCGCCAATGAGCCCCTGGCGTCCGTGCCGCAGGGCCTGAGGCTGTTCCAGGCCCCGGACATCGGCCAGAATGCCCGCCAGGGTGGCGGCTGTGCCGCTGGGGGCATCGCGTTTGAGGCGATGATGCATTTCCACGATCTCGAGGTCGAAGTCCGGACCGAGGATTTGGGCCGCCTTGCGCGTCAGCCAGAACAAAGTGTTGACGCCCGTCGAGAAATTCGTGGCCCAGACCATCGGAATCCGCTGCTTCGCCCCTTCGATCGACGCCCGTTCGTCCAGACTGTGTCCGGTCGTGCCGATGACCAGGGCCTTGCCACATTCGACGCACGCTCCAACCACGCCCGGCGTCGCGCTAGCCAAACTGAAGTCGATCACCACATCCGCATTCTCGAGAGCGACCCGCAGGTCGTCCCCTTGATCGACCTGGCCGACGACCTGGACTGACGGATTACGCGCGGCGCAGGTGAGCAGCATCTGCCCCATGCGGCCCTTGGATCCCACGATGACTAAGCGAGTCATAACCGATTATCTCTTCTTGAGCACCCCGCACGCGACAAGAGTCGCCTTGAGCTTCGCCCGGCTGGCCGGGGCAAGCGTGACCAACGGCAGGCGCACATCCTCCTCGATCCATCCCAGCATCGCCATCGCCGCCTTCACGGGAGCCGGGTTGGTCTCGATGAACAGATCCTTGAACAGCGCGTAGTACTTCGCATGGAGCTTCAGGGCCTCCGCCGGCTTCCCCGTCCTGAAGGCCAGGACGAGATTCGACACCGGGCGCGGGATGATGTTCGAGGCGACGCTCACGACGCCGTCGGCTCCCGCGGCCAGAAACGGCAGCGTGAGGGCGTCGTCGCCGCTCAGGACCGTGAACGACGGCTTCAATGCCGCGCGCAACTGGCTCACGCGGTCGACGTTGCCCCCGGCTTCCTTGATGCCGACGATGTTGGGGCAGCGATCGGCCAATCGACGCACCGCGTCGACCGCGATCTCGACGCCGCATCGGCCCGGGATGCTGTAGAGGATGATGGGAAGTTTCGTCGCGCGTGCGATCGCGCGGAAGTGCTCGAAAAGGCCCTCCTGGGTCGGGCGATTGTAGTAGGGGGCCACCTGCAGGGAACCGTCTGCGCCAGCATCCTCGGCCGCGCGCGTCAGGTAAATGGCCTCCTTGGTCGAGTTGCCCCCCGTCCCGGCGAGCACCTTGAGCTTTCCGCGCGAGAGGGCAACCGACTGCTTGACGATTTGGATGTGCTCGTCAAAATCGACCGTGGGCGATTCGCCCGTCGTTCCGACCGGAACGATCCCGTCCACCCCTCCGCGCACCTGGGCGCGAATGAGCCACTCGAGAGCCGCCGCGTCCACCTTCCCGCTTCGGAAGGGAGTCACCAGGGCCGTGTACGTTCCCGCAAAAAGCAAACGATCAGTCATAACGCGCGTTCAAGGTGTGAGATTGCCCGCATCTTGGCCAGCCTGGAGATACAGTACCACTGGCCTATTTCTCAGCCGAGGTCTTGCGGCCTTGATCGACCAGCAACTTCTGCAAGTCAGCCGACATCTTGGCGTGCCCTGCGCTCTCGATGGTTTTCTCGGCGATGTCCTGGACCTTCAGATAGGCCGCGTCCAGTTGTTTGTTGAGCCGGGCGTTCTGCTCGGCTAGATCTTTGACCGCTTTCTCGAGACCGTCGATGCGCGTGGTGAGGACGTTCCGCTCGCCTTCGAACGCCTTTTGCAGCAGATCGTCCCGGTTCTTCGCTTCGAGCTTGAGACGGTCCGCAACGTCCTTCACCGCCCTGTCCACCGCCGCGGTGAGTTCAGCCGGAAACGCGGCAGACTTGGCGCGCAGGGTCTCAACTTCGGCCTCCTTCTCCACCAGAACTCGCTCGCGCCCGTACAGATCCTTCTCAGCGGCCTCCTTCTTCAGCTTGAGATCCTTATCGAGAGCCGCCTTCTCATCGGCCAGCTTGTCTCGCAGAGCCTGCTGATCGCGTTTGAAGGCGTACTCGAACTGCTCCTTCTCGCGGTCGCGCGCTTTCTTCTCGGCGGCGTCCCGCTCGCGCAATTCGGCTTCATGGCTCTTGCGCTCCTTTTCCCATTCCGCGCGGCTCTCGGCAATCTCGCGACTCAGCGCCTCGCGCTGTTGCGCGCTGTCGGTCTCGAACTCGTTCCGCTTGAGGTTCTGCGCTTCGATGAGGGCCGCCAGGGTGCTGGCCCCCTTCTCGATGCCGTACAACTCCTGCAACTCGCGCTGCTTGGTCTCGACGGCCTGTTGCAGACTCTTGAACCGCGCAGCCTCGGTGGCCAGCTTCTCGGAGACCTCGGCCAGCATGCCGCCAATTTCCGCCTTGAGGCTGCCGATCTCCCGGTCGATGCCTTCAGGCGCCACCGCCGACGCGGCCTTCAGGGCTTCTTCGGCCTTCTTCTCGAGAAGACGGCGCTCTGGATTCAGTTCGGCCGCGCGTTTCTCGTCCAACTGCTTCGTCAGTGCCTGATACGCTTCAAGAAGTTCCTGCTTGGTGCTCTTGTCGGAGACCTTCCTGGTCGGTGTGGGTTTCTCGGCCATAAGCAATCACCTTTCGCTTGTCGCGGCGTGCAACGCTCGCTCGAATGCAGAATGACAGCGCCGCGTGGGAAGGAAAGCGAGAACTCGATGGCAAGTCAGCCCTTCTCGATGCAGGCGTAGGCGTTGTGGCTGTGGATGCTCTCGAAATTCTCCGCCTCGACCTTGTACCAGGTCACGTTCAAATGCGCGTTGAGCCGGAGCGTGACGTTGCGCACCAGGTCCTCGACAAACACCGGATTCTCGTACGCCCGCTCGGTGACCGATTTCTCGTCCTGGCGCTTGAGCAGGGAGAACAGTTCGCTGCTGGCCGAACTCTCGACCATGGCGATCACATCCTCGATCCACACGATGCCCTTGGAACGGAGCTGCACCGTCACGCGGCCCCGCTGGTTGTGGGCGCCGTGACGGCTGATCGCCTTCGAGCAGGGACAAAGCGTCGTGACCCCGGTGATCACGGTGAGCACGAAGTCGATCGCCTCGCCGATCGCCGCCGCGTCGAAACGCGCCGTGTAATCCATCAGGCCCATCATCCCCGAGATAGGGGCCCGCTTCTCGAGGAAGTACGGAAACTCCAACTCGATGTGAGCGGTCGCGGCGTGCAGCTTGCGCTGCATGGCCCGCAGGATGTCGGGAATGTTCTCGACATGCACCATGCTGCCGTGCGCGTTGAGCACCTCGATGAACCGGCTCATGTGGGTCCCCTTGAACTCCTTGGGCAGGTCCACGTACATCCCGATCGTGGCGACGGTGTTCTGCACGCTGTGCGCCTTGTCGCGCACCTGGATCGGAAAGCGCAAACCCCGCACACCCACCTTGTCGATCCGCAGTTCGCGATGGTCCCGCTCGCTCTGCTTGTCATGCAGTGGAGCGGACGCAGAATCGCTGCCCGCTGCTGGTTCGATGGTGGTCCGCGCACGCCTTTTCATGAATGCCCCGCAACCTAGCAGAACGCGCGCCTCCTGCCAAAGGCATTCTCGCCCGCATGTTTCGTGGACTTGTCACCACCGCGAAGCCGAAAACTCCGAAGATGCGCCAATGCGGGCGAGCGGTATTCCGTTTTTGACGCCGGGACGCAATCCGGAGAGAATGGGGCCGCATGAACTGGCTGCTGCGTTGCGTTCGTGGCGTCGCTCTGGCCTGCCTGGCGGGCGGGCTCACCGCCGCCGAAACGGCGTCCACCTTCACGGTCGCCACCTACAACCTCGAAAACTACGTGGACGTGGACGGCGGCGGGCGCGTGGCCAAACCGGCCCAGGCCAGGGCAAAGATCCGCGAGAGCATCCGCGCCATGAAGCCCGACGTGCTGGCTGTGCAGGAAATCGGCACGACCAACACCCTGCTGGAATTGCGCGCTTCACTCAAGGCCGAGGGCCTCGACTTCCCGCACTGGGAGCATGTCCGAGGATCGGACACCAACATCGCCCTCGGGCTGCTGAGCCGCTACCCGATCGCCGCCCGCCGCCCGCACCCGCGGGAAAGTTTCCTGCTCCTGGGCCGGCGCCATCGGGTCAGCCGGGGCTTCCTCGAAGTCGATATCCAGATCACCCCGCGCTACAGCTTCACACTCCTCAACGCCCACCTGAAATCGCGTCGCACGATCCCAAACGCGGACCAGGCGGAATTGCGCGCGCAGGAAGCAATCCTGCTGCGGAGGCACGTGGATGCCGTGCTCGAGGCGCGCCCCAAGGCGAACCTGGTGGTGCTCGGAGACTTCAACGACACGAAGGACTCCGTGACGCTCCAGACGCTCCTGGGCAAACGGCCGCGCGCTCTGGTGGACACGCGCCCCGCCGAACGCAACGGCGACGATGCCCCCAGCCCCAGCCCGCGGTGGGATCCGCGACACGTCACCTGGACCCATTTCTACGGACCGGCCGACAGCTACGACCGGGTCGATTACATCCTGATCAGCTCCGCGATGGCGCGCGAGTGGGATCGGGCAGGCTCCTGCGTGCTCGCGCTCCCCAACTGGGGCGTCGCCTCCGACCACCGGCCCGTCGTCGCACGATTCCACGCCGAAGATCGCTAGATGCCGGCCACACCCGGTTCCGACATGCCTTCGCGATCCGCCCAGACAAGCGACCGACTCGCAGCCCGCATTCTGTGGGGCATGGTCGCCGGGCTGGCCCTGGGCGTCATCCTGCGCATGATCGTGATCCGGCACCCGGCCCTCGACACGGCGGCCAACTGGCTGGCGCGGGAAGCATTCGACCCGCTCGGCCAGGTGTTTCTCCGCCTGCTCTTCTTCGTCGTGGTCCCGCTCGTCTTCGCATCGCTCATGCTGGGCATCATCCAGTTGGGGCGGCTCAGCCGGCTCAGACCGCTGGCAGGACGGACCTTCCTGCTCTTCGTGGTTAATATGGCCGTCGGAATTGCGATCGGTCTGGTCATCATGAACGTCGTGCGGCCCGGCGATCGCCTTGCCCCCTCCACCAAGACGCAACTCATCGAGAGCACGCGGTCCGAAGCCAACGACGTGCAAACGCGCGCGGCGACACAGCCCCGCCTCGGGCCGGCCCAGTTGGTCGAGATCTTCATGCCCCGCAACCTGCTCAAGTCGGTCGTCGAGTTCCAGATTCTCCCCCTCATCCTCTTCGCGCTGCTCACCGGCGCGGCCGGGACCCAACTCCCCGATGACCACCGCTGCCGAGTGCAAAGCGGCCTCGAGATCGTGGCGGCCCTGATGACCCGGCTTGTCGATTATGCCATGCGGCTTGCCCCCTATGCCGTGGCCGCTCTGATGGCCAGCCTCGTCCTCCGGCTCGGTCTCGAACTGTTGCGCCCGCTGCTCGTCTTCGTCCTCTGCGTGGTCGGCGGCATCGCGCTCCATTTGTTCGGCACGATGTCACTGCTCTTGAAGCTGTTCACCCGCCGATCGCCCATCGAGTTCTTCGCCGCGATCCGAACCATACTGGTCACGGCGCTCTCAACCAGTTCGAGCAATGCCACGCTGCCCACCAGCATCAAAGTCACCCGGGAACGGCTCGGCGTCTCCGCCAGCACAGCCGGCTTCGTCCTGCCTCTGGGCGCCACTCTCAATATGAGCGGCACCGCCCTCTACGAAGGGTGTGTGGTTCTCTTCATCGCCCAGGTCTATGACGTTCCCCTTTCACTCAACGGTCAACTCATGCTGTTGCTCCTGGCCGTCCTGAGCGCCGTCGCCGTCGCCGGAATCCCCGGCGCATCCCTGCCCCTCATCATCGCCTTGCTCGCCAATTTCCAGATCCCTCCCGAGGGGATCGGACTGATCCTCGGCATCGACCGCCTGCTCGACATGGCGCGCACTGTCCTCAATGTCGCAGCCGATGTCGTCACGGCCTGCATCGTCGACGAACAGGTCCGCCCCGCCATCCAGCGCCCGGGCAGCGGATGAACGACGATTATGCCACGCTTGCCCTGGACCAATGACACGCCTCCTTGTCGCAACACACTCCTGACAAACTGACCCCTCCATCCTATGTCAACACATCGCATCGGCATCATCGGCGGCAGCGGCCTCTATCAAATCGAAGGCTTCACCAACCAGAAATGGATGCCCGTCCGCACCCCCTTTGGCAGCCCATCAGACCAACTGCTCACCGGACGCCTGGGCGGGCGCGAGGTCGTGTTCCTGCCGCGGCACGGGCGGGGCCATCGCATCATGCCCGGCGAGTTGAACCATCGCGCCAACATCTGGGCCCTCAAGAAGCTGGGCGCCGCGTGGATCATCAGCGTCAGCGCCGTGGGATCGCTCCAGAACCGGTATCACCCCTGCGACATTGTCCTGGTGAACCAGTTCGTGGACCGGACCAAACGCTCGTATGAGCACACTTTCTTCGGGCGCGGCATCGTGGCCCACATCGCCTTCGCCCATCCGGTCTGCGAGGCGCTGCGTCAAGTCCTTCTCCAAACCGCCCGCCGTCTGAAGGCCAAAGCGCATGACGGCGGCACTTATGTTTGCATGGAAGGGCCGGCGTTCAGCACCCGCGCCGAGTCGCTCGCCAACCGCGCCGCCGGCCACGCCGTCATCGGCATGACCAACCTCGGCGAGGCCAAGTGCGCACGGGAAGCCCAGATCGCCTACGCCACCCTCGCCATGGTCACCGATTACGACTGCTGGAAGGAAGACGGCAACCACGTGACCGTCGATATGATCATCGACTGCCTCCACCGCAATGCCGCCCTGGCCAAACAAATCGTCGCCCAGGCCATCCCCAGCATCCCGACCCAGCCCGGCTGCTCGTGCCACTCCGCGCTCCAGAACGCGATCCTCACCGACCGATCCTGCTGGCCCGCCGCCGCCAGGCGCCAACTCGCCCTCCTGTTGCCCGGCCCGAAAACCTCATGAGCGGGCCCCCTCGAAAAGCCGGCCCCCCCGGAGGGCGAGGCTCCCTCGGAGGGCCGAGCTCCGCAAGGCGCTGCCTGGTGAGGATGATCGTCCCGAGTCGCGCGACCTGCCAATTGTCGAATATGAAGATGTGACCCCGGGCACTCGAAAGGGTCAGCGGCCGGCGCTGAAGTGTGATCGCTGAGCCAGACCATGTCCTGGTTGCCTGGCGATTCGGCGCCTCGGCATCGCCACCCGGACCGGTGCATCGGGTCGTTGTTGGTGTTCTGCCGCCCGGCAATGGCACCGTGCCTCCAACACCAACGTCTGTCCCCTTGTGGGCCGGGTCCCCTGACCCGGCGTCCGCACCGGTGCCTGTCTTGGCGCCGCGAGAGGGCACGCAGCCCGCAACAGCAATGTCTGTGCTGCGCGGCCGCCCCCGGTCAGAAATCGCCGTTGCGCGCAGAGGCAAGTTGTGCTCTGATTTGGCGTGTTAGCAGACATGATGCAATGAGCCGCCAACGAAGGACTCTGCCAACTTAGGGTCTGTGCAAGAATTAATTCAGGTTTTGCTGGAGGGCCATCTGCTTCGTTCCTCGGTCGGTCGAGTATCGCTGCGGATACACTCCCTC
>CAYPUR010000169.1:0-10438 GCA_964413865.1 uncultured Verrucomicrobiota bacterium | reverse complement strand
GAAGATGGTCGGGACGGTGAGATTTGAACTCACGACCTTCTGAACCCCATTCAGACGCGCTACCAAACTACGCTACGTCCCGCCCGTGCTTGTCTTGAGGATCAAGACGTGGAGGAGATTCTAGGCCGCGGCGCGTCGAGTTCAATCTCTTTTTCCAGCAAAGCGCGGGCGACGGCGATGTCTTTGGCGATCTGGTGTTTCAGGGCGTCGAGGCTCGGGAACGCGCGTTCGTCCCGAAGACGGTTCGCGAGGACAAGTTCGAGATCGTGTCCGTAGAGATCGATCTGTCGATCCAGGAGGTGGGCCTCGACACCCAACACCTGGTTGGCGGAGTCGATCGTCGGGCGGCGTCCGATGTTGACAACCGCGTGCGCCACGTGGCCGGCCCAGCGGGCCCGGGCCGCGTAGACGCCCGCGGGCGGCAATACCAGGCCGGCGACATCGAGATTCGCGGTCGGGAAACCGAGCCGCCGGGCGCGTCCGTCCCCAACGACAACGCATCCGCCCAGCGCGTAGGGCCGTCCCAACATGCGGTCGGCTGTGTGGAGGTCGCCGTGGCGGATGGCCTGGCGGATGCGGGTGCTGCTGACGGGTTGACCGTCCTGGAGGCAGGGGGGCAGTCCGCGGGCGGCAAAACCGAAACGTCCTTCGATCTGGTGGAGCAGGGCGATGGTGCCGGTGCGTCGATACCCGAACTGGAAGTGCTGGCCGACATGAATGCTGGACAGGCGTCCGAAGCCCTGGACAAGCAGGGCGATGAACTCCTCACCGGTCAAGCGGCTGAAGGCCGCATTGAATTCAACGACCCACGCGGCGTCGAGCCCGAGATGATCGAGCGTGTTGAGGCGTTGTCCGAGGGTTTGGATGAGGCGGGGCGCGCGTTCGGGATCGACGACGGCAAGCGGATGGCGATCGAACGTGACGGCGACGGCCGATGCGCCGAGTTGTTCGGCGTGCTGCTTGAGGTCCTGGAGGATGGACTGGTGGCCGAGGTGAACGCCGTCGAACACACCAATGGCGACGCAGACTGGCTTTGCGGGCGCGACGAGTCCGGCAGGCTGGCGGTCGACGTTCACGCGAAGGCTCTCATCCCGAGGCGGTGAGTTTGAGGAGCGGGATGATGTGCTTTTGAAACTCGGCGGGCGACAGGGCCAGAGCCGCATCCAAGGGCATGGCATCAGCCGCGGAGAAGCGTCCGGAGTCCGTGCGGCGCAGGGCGGCGAGGTGGGCGCCGCATCCGATCTTCTGGCCGAGGTCGTGGGCGAGGCTGCGGACGTAGGTGCCTTTGGTGCAGGCGATGCGGAAGGTGGCGCAGGGTTCCTGGTAGGCGCTGAAGCGGAAGCTGTAGATATGAATCAGGCGCGGCTTGCGTTCGACCTCGATGCCTTTGCGTGCGAGTTTGTAGAGCGGGACGCCGGCGACTTTGGCTGCGGAGACCATGGGCGGCGTCTGCATGAGATCACCCACAAAGGCATCCGCCTCCGCATTGAGTTCATCGAGTGTGAGGGGCGGGACGGGCAGGGAGGCGGTGAGTTCGCCATCGGCATCGTAGGTGTTGGTGCTCTCGCCGAACTTGATCGTGCCGGCGTACACCTTGTCGGCGGCCATGAGGCGCTCGGACAGCCGGGTGCCGCGGCCCAGGAGGATGACGAGCAGTCCGGTGGCATTGGGGTCGAGGGTGCCGGCATGGCCGACCTTCTTGATCTGGAAGCGCCGGCGCAGGCGGTCCACCACATCGTGCGAAGTGATGCCGGGCGGTTTGTCGATCAGAACCGCGCCGTCGAAAGGGTCGAATTCCAGGAGCATGAGTCAGCGATCGGGTTGAAGGGCCTGTTTGATTGCGGCCAGGACGCGTCGTTGGACTGCGTCCGGGCGTCCGCGGATGCGGGCGCCGGCAGCAGCCGTGTGGCCGCCGCCTCCGAGGCTGGTGGCGATTCGGTTGACGTCGACATCGGGACTTTTGGAACGGAGGCTGACGCGGATGAGGCCAGGTTCCATCTGCTCAAACGCGCAAGCGACGGCCACCGGCTCGATGGCGCGGATGTGATCGATGAGGCCCTCGGCGTCCGAGCGGTCGGCTCCGGTCTTCACGAAGTCGGCCGGCTTGAGCCAGAAATAGGCGATCTGGTTGTCGTGGTCGAGGCGGAAGTGGTTGTAGACATGGCGCAGGAGCCGGACGCGCGAGAGCGGGTAGGACTGGTAGACCTGGCGGCAGATGGCGGCGAGATTGGCGCCGCGTTTGACCAGTGCGCCCGCGACGGCGAAAGTGGCCGGCCGCGTCGACGGATACTGGAACGAGCCGGTGTCGGTCGAGACCGCGGTGAAGAGGCAATCGGCGATGCGTGGCGTGACGGGCCAGGAGGCGTAGCCGAGGAGCCGAAAGAGGAGCTCGCCTGTCGAGGGCGCGCGGGCGCCCACCCAGTTGATGTCCCCGAAACGCGTGTTGCTGGTGTGATGGTCGATGTTGATCAGGCAGGCCCGGCTCCGGACGCAATCGCCCACCCGGCCCAGGCGATCGTAATTGGCGGCATCGACGGCGACGACACAATCGAACGATTTGCCCATGTGCGGCGGTTGAAAAAGCTTGTCGGGATCGAGGAAAGCCAGCTTTTCGGGCAGCCTGTCTTCGTTCCAAACCGTCACCTCCTTGCCCTGGTTCCGCAGTGCCGTCGCAAGCGCCAACTGACACCCGACGCAATCCCCATCCGGACGGACATGTCCGACGATGCAGAACGTCCGATGTTTTCGGAGGGCATCGAGGATGCGGTCGACTGCGCGGGGTCTGGACTTCATGGCGCGAACGAGATGGATGACAAAGCCATCGGCAGGAGGCGGTTCGAGGGGAATGCGGCGGAGCGCATCGCCTTGACCTCACTGGGCCGGGGTCGATTCCGTCGGCGAGGCCCGCTCGATTTCCTCCATGATTTCCAGCACGCGGTTGCCGCGGGCGATGGCCTCGTCCGCGACGAATCTGAGCTGGGGCGTGTACTTGAGCACGACGGCGCTGGCCACCATGCTCTGGATCCGAGCGCGTTGTTGGTTCAAGGCCGCGAGGCCTTGTCTGCGCTGCTCGGGCGAGCCGACGACGCCGACGTAAACGACGGCGGACTGGAGGTCGCCGGCGAGGGCGACCTCGTTGACGGTGAGCAGACCAACCTCGGAAACCGGGAACTCCCGCAGCAGGATGCTGCTGAGCTCCCTCTTGATCAGTTCGCGAACGCGTTCGTGTCGTCGGCTTTGCATGATCGGAATCGGGCGGCGAATCGGGCGGCGAGCGTCCGGAGGCGGAGGCGTCCGGGAGCGCCCGTCAGAGTTGCTGTCGGACGATCTCGATCGTGTAGCATTCGATCGTGTCGCCCTCCTGAAAATCGTCGAAGCCGTCGAGCCGGATGCCGCATTCCATGCCGGCCCGGACTTCATTGGCCTCGTCCTGGTATCTTCGAAGCGTCTGGATGATGCCTTCGTGGATGAGATTGCGTCGGCGCATGACGCGGGCCTTGCCTTTGACCAGGCGCCCGTTCTGGACGACGCACCCGGCGACGTGGCCGCCCTTGGACAAGGCGAACACCTGTCGCACTTCGGCCACGCCGAACACCACCTCTTTCTGGAGCGGATCGAGCAGTCCTGCCATGGCCTCTTTGACCTGGTCGATCAGTTCGTAAATGATGGCGTAGAGCTTGATCTGCACGCCCTCGCGCTTGGCCAGGTCGGGCACCGACCCGTCGATGCGTGTGTGGAATCCGAGGATGATGCCTTTGGATGCGGAGGCCAGGAGGACATCCTCCTTGGTGACGGCCCCCACGCCGCTGTAGATCACATCGAGCGAGACCTTTTCGTTGTCGATTTGCCGCAGCGAATCGACAATGGCCTCGACCGATCCCTGCGTATCCGCTTTGACGACCAACCGGAGGATCTTGGCTTGCTCCTCTTCCATCGTCTGGAAGATGGTTTCAAGCGTGACCTTCGGACGGTGCTCGGTCTCCTGATCGCGATGCGCGGCGGCCCGCTCTTCGCAGACGGCGCGCGCGACCTTCTCGTTCTCGACCACGGCAAACTCGGCGCCGGCCTCGGGCACTCCGTCGAGTCCAAGCACCTTTACGGCCCGCGATGGCTCGGCGGCCTTCAAGCGTTTGCCGCCTTCGTCGATCAGCGCGCGGACCTTGCCGCAATACTGGCCGCACAGCAGAAGCTGCCCAACCCGCAGGGTTCCCTTCCGGACCAGCAGGGTCGCCGTGGGACCCCCGGGTTCGAGTCCCGACTCGACGACGTTGCCTTTTGCGGGCCGAGTGGGATTGGCTTTGAGTTCGAGCAACTCGGCTTGGAGCAGGATGCTGCCGAGCAGCTTGTCGATGCCTTGCTTGGTCACGGCCGAGACGTCGACAAAGATGGTGTCGCCTCCCCAGTCGTCGGGCGTGAGTCCTCGTTCCTGCAGTTGCTGACGCACCCGCATCGGCTCAGCGTTCGGATGATCGCATTTGTTCACCGCGACGACGATTGCCACCTTCGCCGCCTGGGCGTGGCTGAGGGCTTCGAGCGTCTGCGGCATGACCCCGTCGTTGGCCGCCACCACAAGGACGACAATGTCCGTGACGTGAGCGCCCCGGGCACGCATCGCGCTGAAGGCGGCGTGGCCCGGCGTGTCGAGGAATGTGATCGGATAAATCTCTTTCGGACGCTCGGGATGAGGCACGCTGATGCTATAGGCGCCGATGTGCTGCGTGATCCCTCCCGCCTCGCCCGCCACCACGTTCGATCGGCGGATGACGTCCAGGAGGCTGGTCTTGCCGTGGTCGACGTGCCCCATGATGGTGACCACGGGGGGACGCGGCTTGAGATCCTCCGGGCGGTCTTCCGCGTCTTCCGGTTCCTTCTGGGGGGGCGGCCGATGAATCATGCCACCGCCCTTCTCGCGCTTCTCGACGCGGAAACGGAAATTGTACTTCGCGCAGACCCGCTGCGCATGCTCGGATTCGATGGCCTGGTTGACCGTCGCGAAGACGCCCAGTTCCATCAAATCGGCAATCAACTGGAATGGTTTCTTGCCCAGTTGCTCGGCCAAATCGCGAACAATGATCGGCGGTTTGAGCGAGATCTCTGCGCCCGTCGCAACCGGGAGGGGCGGAATGGCCCCCCCCCGGCCCGGCTCGCGGGCGGGAGGGGCGGCGGATGTTCCAACGCGTTGCCCGGGCCCACCGTAGGGCCGCGGCGCCGCCGGCTGCCCGCCGCGGGTCTCACGCGCTCGACCTGCGTCGGGTCGGGGTGGTGTCGAGCGTTGGGGGCCCTTGCCGCCCGATCGATCACCGAAGCGAGGCCGGGTGGGGAGTTGAATGAAACCGATCTTGTCGCCCAGTTTCGGCCCGGGAGGCGGAGGGGGAGGGCTGGGCGGGACGGCTTCAACAGCGGGCGCGGAAAGCTCCGGGGCCTTCTCCGCGTCGGGGGGGGAAATCTCCGGAGCTTCTGAGAGCGCCGCGTCGGGTGGCGTCTCGGCGGTTGGCGGGGTCGACTGAACATCGGTCGACACGGGGGCGTTGGATTCTGCGATCGTTATGGACGCATCCGTGACCGGCGATTCGGGGGGCAATGGAACCGATGGGGCCGCTGCCAGTTCCTCAGGGGCCGGCGCCGGGGCCTGGGCCTCGATCGGAGTCTCGATGGCGGCGGGCGTCTGGGGCGGGGCCGGTGGCGGGGATGCAGGTTCTGGCTCGGCGGAGATGACTATGACATTGGGCGCGAGGCCGACCGGGGCGTGCGGCTCGGGTTCCGTAGGCGACGGGGAAGGGGGCTCGCTGGGCGGCGTCGGGGGTGGCGATGGCGGCTCGGGCGGTGCCGGCTTATAGCCCATCTGCTCTTCCAGGTACTCGGCCGTGATCTTGTCGAGCGTGCTGGACGCGACGCGGGCGGTCGTGATGCCGAGTTCTTTGGCCTTGGCGAGGACGGCCTTGCTTTCGACTCCGACTCGTTTTGCTATATCGTAAATCCGAACGGGCATAGTATAATCTGCACCGGCTCTGAGTTTTCCCTCGTCGCCTTTCCCGCCTGCTGGCTGGCCGGCGCGAGGGTGGTTATGCGGTCGCTGTCGGCGCGACGCTCAGTGCTCTTCGTTGGGCCTCGGATCGTGCTGCCTCAAGAACCTCGGCTGCGCTCTCGCCGATCTCGGGCATGGCCGCCAGATCCTCGGCCTCGGCCTGCAAGAGGTCTTCAAGGCTCAGCAGGCCGTGATGCACCAGGGCGTCCGCCTGGGCAGTCGTAATTCCGGGTACTTCCGAGAGTCCTCTCACCGCCTGATCGACCTTCTCCTGGAAACCCATGACCGTCGAGGCTTCGGCCTCGATATCCACCTGCCAGCCGGTCAGTTTCGAGGTCAATCGGGCATTCTGGCCCCGCTTGCCGATCGCCAGCGAAAGCTGGTCTTGGCTGACCAGGATGCGGGCGCGATGGTTCGTTTCATCGAGTTCAAACGACTTGAGCTTGGCCGGATTGAGCGCGTTGGTGATGAAATCCCTGACGTTGGGGTCCCACCGGATGATATCGACTTTCTCGTTGTTGAGCTCCCGGACGATGTTCTTCACCCGCTGACCGCGGAGCCCAACGCACGCGCCAACCGGATCGACTTTGCCGTCCCGCGAGTGGACGGCCATCTTGGTGCGGAATCCCGGTTCACGGGCGATGGCCTTGATCTCGATGGTGCCGTCGGCGATTTCGGACACTTCGAGTTGGAAAAGTTTGACGACGAACTGCGGATCCGACCGAGACAGAATGATCTCGGGGCCATGAATGCCGTTCTCGACGGCTTTGACGTAGCAGCGCAACCGCTCGCCCACCTGGTACTCCTCCGTCGGCACTCGTTCCCGGTTGGGCAACAGCGCTTCATAGCGGCCCAGATCGATTGTGACATCCGACCGATCGAAGCGCCGAACCACGCCGCTGACGATATCGCCTGCGCGGTCCTTGAACTCCGCGAAGATCAAGGCCTTCTCCGCTTTGCGGAGCTGCGTCATCAAGGCCTGTTTCGCATACTGCGTGGCGATGCGCCCGAATCCGGCCGGAGTAACCTCCAACTCGATCTCGTCCCCAATCTGCGCGCCGGGATTCACGCGCCGTGCGTCAAAAACGGAAATCTGGTCATGTTTGGACAGAACCTTATCGGCAACCACCAGTTTGGCCCACGCCTTGATATCGCCCGACTTCGAATCGATTGTGCACCGCAGGTCTCGCGCCGGTCCGATGGCTTTCTTGGCAGCCGAGACCAGCGCCTCCTGGACAGCAGCGAGCAGGGTATCCTTTGTGATACCCTTTTCGCGCTCCCAATAATCCAGGACTGCTATTAACTCGTTGTTCATACTGCCTTCCCCGCACAGGGAACAAAAAAGTCGGCAGAACTTGGTCCCCGACTTCGCGCGCTGGCCCAGCCAGCCTCCGACTCAATTTCAGGAAAAGCCTAAACCGCATCGCCAAACCGTCAAGCCCGGAATTGCCGGAATTGCCGGAACTTCCACTCCCGACGCCGACGAACTGTCTCGATCCCTGCAAACTCTCTGCAAAGTCGCGCCAGGCAGGACCTTACGCGGCGGATCTGCATAGGATTGAGGAATTGGCGCTCAACAACACCGAATTCTGCTTTCCTGACTCGATTTGATGCGGCAGACTTCGCCCATGACAATTGCTTTTTTCCGGTCTGCAATTCCCCTGGCTGCCGCGCTCGTTTTCGCATCGAACGTATGGGCCGCGGACTACTTGATCCGCGACGGGGATCGGGTGGTTTTCCTCGGTGACAGCATCACCGAACAGCGCCTTTACACGACCTATATCGAGGCCTACACCGTGACTCGATACCCCCAATGGAACGTCACGTTCCGCAATGTGGGCTGGGGCGGAGATACCTCGTGGCTGCGACAGCGGGCGCATCCGGACGAGAAGGCGCTGTTTGCCGCAGATCCCGATCAGCAGCAGTCGATGGTCAACGATGCCGTGAAGCGCGGGCTCGAACGCGACGTGCTGCCCTTGCAGCCGACGGTGGTCACAATCAAGTTCGGCATGAACGATCACTCGTATCAGCCCTTTCGTGAAGACATCTTCCGGGCCTACGCCCGCAGCCAGGAACGGCTCGCCCGCGTTTTGCAGGAGGCCGGTGCGCGTGTCGCCCTCCTCACACCCCAGCCCATCGAGGACAAACGGCCCGACCCCGACAAGGATGCGCGCAACCAGTCGCTGCGGAAGTTCTCGGACGGACTCGAGGATGTGGCGGGCAAGACGGGGGCCATGTTCGTCGACCAGTTCGATCCGTACCTTGGCTTGATGATGCGGGAACGGGCTGCGGATCCGGCGGCGTTCATCGGCGGGGGCGACGCGGTGCACCCGGGGCCGGCCGGCCACACTCTGATGGCTTGGGCAGTGCTCAAAGGCCTGGGCGCAGGCGCCCTGGTCTCGCGACTCGATATCGACGCCGGGGCCCAAAAGGTCACAAGCGCGGAGCGCTGCAAGGCGGACAACCTCAAGCTCTCGGATGGCGCGCTCAGTTTCGATCGTTTCGACGACGCGTTGCCCATGCCCATCGATCCGCGGGCCAAGGCGGCCCTGCAATTGGCGCCGGTCCTGGACGAACTGAGCCGGTACGAATTGCGCGTGACGGGGCTGAGCGCCGAGGCGTATGAGGTCAAGATCGACGGTGAGGTCGTCGGTACGGTGAGCCGCGACACGCTCGCCAAAGGCTGGAACCTCGCTGCTGAAGCGGGCCCGATCACCCGACAATCCCGGAGCGTTCTGGACCTCGTCTTCAAGAAAAACGACGTCTTCTTCAGGCGGTGGCGCGAAGTGCAGTTGCTGTCGCTTCCGAACTGGGCCCGCAACCCAGTCTCCGAGGCGGGGCGCAGGGCCGAGATTGCAGCCCTCGATCGGCAGATTGCCGAGTTCGAGCAGCAGATTGCGATGGCGTGCCAGCCCCAGTCGCACCAGTTCGTGTTGACCCACGCGGGACGCTGATCTCTCATCGCCGCGCTGTCTCGCTCCGTCAAAAGCAAGGATTGGGCGCCGGGAAACCAGCGCCGTCTTACGAGGGCGGCTGCGGAGGGGGCGTAGCCGTGGACGTGAGTCCGCGTCTGATCGAGCCGGGCCGCATGACTGTCGCCCCGCTCCTGCGCGCTCAGGGATATCACACGGCGTGCATCGGCAAGTGGCATCTGGGGATGGACTGGGCGGTGAAGGATGGCAAGCAGATCAGTGAATTGAACATCGAAACACCGGCGCAGGGCATCATCCGAGCGGCCCATTCCGCGGTCACAAGGCTGATCTGTTCGAAGGCGGTCATCGCGTTCCCTGCCTTGTCCGATGGCCGGGTCGGATCGCCGCGGGCGGCGAGTATGCGCATCCGGTCTTCTTGGGCGATCTGCTGGCCACGTGGGCGGATCTGCTCGGGGTCAGGCTGCCGGACGACGCCGGTGAGGACAGTGTCAGCCTGTTGCCCGTGCGGCTGGGGGAGATCCGCGAGCCGGTGCGGGACACTCTGGTCCATCATTCCGTCAACGGTTCGTTCGCCATCCGCCAGGGACGCTGGAAGCTACTGCTGTGTCCAGACTCCGGGGGCTGGAGCGCGCCGCGTCCGGGCAGCGCGGAAGCGGCCGCGCTGCCGCCTGTTCAGCAAATGGCACCTCGGCCAGCAGGGCGATTATCACCCGGGCAAGCGCGGATTCGACGAGGCCATTGTGAGCATGGGCGCTCACTTCGACTTCAAGACACAGCCGGCGGTCGATGTTCCGGAGGGCATTTACCTGGCCGACTGGCTCGCCGACAAAGCGGTCGATTTCATCCGACGCCATCTATCAGCACTTTCCCGGCTATTTGGGGTCGGGTGTGGAACCTGGCGCACGACGCCTGTGGGGACGATCCAGGCGGGCGATTGGAAGCTCTTCGAGTTCTTCGAGGATGGTCGGCTCGAGCTTTACGATTTGGGCAACGATCCGGGTGAGTCCAGGAACCTGGCGCGTGAACAACCGGACCGGGCCCGGAAAATGCACGTTCGGCTCAGGGCCTGGCGAGAGGAGATCGGCGCGTCGATGCCCACACCCCGCGCACCCGGGCAGTAGGATTTCCCTTCGAGATGGACCCCGGGCTGATCGGCGTTTCCGGCGATCACATCGTCATCAGCGATATCGTGCGGATGAGTGCGGTGAAATAGTCCGGCAGACAGGGCCCGTAAAACGACATCGTCCGCGGTTCGTAACCGCCCATGTGGTAGTACCGTGCCGGGATGACATAGCCGATATAATCGCCATTGAAGCTGGTTACGACGGCGTTAGCGCCGCGCGCGCGCATGAAATCTTTGATCTCGAGCGCCAGTTCGCCGCTGAAGTCGCATGGGGTTGAGATCCAGACCGTCGCGTCCAATCGGAAGACCCGCAGGGAGGTGGGCGACTCGACTGGCAGCAGGCGCCGGGCAAACACT
>CAYPUR010000168.1:3708-10548 GCA_964413865.1 uncultured Verrucomicrobiota bacterium | reverse complement strand
CTCGCGCTTCACCGCCGCCGCGAAGGACTTCTGCTTCATTTTCTTTCGCACACTGCTCGATGCCATTCCGGCCAGGCGGTCCGGACGCACATAGGCCACGGCCATCACGAAGCCGCACATTTCATCCACCGCGAACAGGGTCTTGCGAAGGAGCCGGTCCAACGGGTAATCGGCCTGATTCCACCCCGCGTGGGAGAGCAGCGCGCCCACGATCTCTTCGTCGATGCCGCGTTCCCGCAGGAGGCGGGCGCCCTCGCGCGTGTGGGCGGGCGGCTCGGGCCACCGTTCGTAGTCGAAGTCGTGCACGAGACCCACCAGACCCCAGAGCGCGACGTCCTCGTTGAAGTGCGCCGCGTAGTGTCGCATGGCGGCCTCGACGGCCAGCGCGTGTTTGCGCAGGGATTCGGACGCCGTGAATTCGGTCAGCAGTCGCCATGCATCGTCTCGTGTCATAAGCCTGCAGTCCGCGCAACCGCCACCCCGGCCACCTTCCAGCAGGGCCGTGCGGCCATCCCCGAGGCGCGCTCCGAGGTCCGAGAATCCCGGCTCTTGCGGTGCGCAGCTCATGAATCGGACCTCCGATTTGGGTCCGCAAGCAAATTCTTGGCTTCTGTCTGGTTGTTCTCCGCTGTAGAACCCCGCCGGTCCCGGTGCTAGACTCCTGCCGCATGAACGCGAATGCCGAGCCGATGGTTCTCTTGGGTGTGACTGGATCGATCGCCGCTCACCGCGCGGTCGATCTCGCCAGCCTCCTGGTCAAGCGGGGCTGTTCGGTGCACGTGGTGATGACCGAGAACGCCCAGCGTTTTGTCCAGCCGCTGCCTTTCAAGACATTGTCGCGCCACTCGGTCACCACCAGTCTCTGGTCCAACCCGACCGGCTGGCAGCCGCCGCATATCGAGCTGGCCGACCAGACGCGCCTGCTGCTGGTCGCACCCGCCACAGCGCTGTTCCTGGCCAAGTTCGCCCACGGACTTGCCGATGACGCCCTCCAGTGCATGGCGTTGGCGCTCAACCCCGCGGCGCGGATTCTGGTCGCGCCCGCAATGAACGGCAAGATGTGGCTGCACCCGGCCACGCAAGCGAACGCCACCCTGCTGCGCAGCCGAGGCGTCGAGTTCATTGGACCGGATGCCGGCGCGCTGGCATGCGGATACGAAGGCGTGGGACGAATGGCCGAAGTGAACGAGATCGTGGCGCGCGCGCTCGAACTGTTGGCCTCGACAACCGGGCTGCCTGCCGAGCCTTGCGCTGGCCTGGGGAGACTTCCGGGTGGCGAGGCCTGATCCGGCACGGAACCTGCAAACCTCCGACCGTGCAACCGTCCTCCGTGGCAGCCTGGTTTCGGACGTTCTGGAGCGCTTCTCCCCGTCCCTTGCAGTCGCTCCGTTCCCTGGGCCGGGTGGTGACCATGTCGGCGAAGGATCCGGCGCAGCAGACGGAGCGCATTCGGCTGATCGAGCGCGACCTGGGTCTGGCGGTCAAGGCGGTGGTGTTGGCCATTCTGTTTTGGTTTCTCTATTGGTCATCGTGGGTGGTGGATTCGCCGGCCAATCCGAACCTGGTGTTGGACAAGGTGACATGGATGTTCGCCCAGCAGGCGGTGCAATATGTTTTTCTTTTGTACCTGGCCTTCAATTTCGGTGTCGCCTTCATCCTGCTGGGAAACCGGCAGGTGGCTTTTCCATTGCTCCAATGGACGGTCTTCATCGTGGCGCTGGTGGACGGTTTGTTTCTCGGCGCCTTGGTGGCGGTGACCGGCGGCATCGGGAGCGCGTTGTACTGGCTCTATCCGGTCCTGATCGTTCGCAACTGTCTGAGTTTCAAAGCCACCGGCCCCCAGGTGATCCTGAACCTGCTGATGCTGCTCTTTTACACGGGCGGCGTTCTGCTTGATGCCACGATCGGCGCCATGGACACGGTTTTGCTGGAGGAGGAGGAAGAGGCTGCGGCGGCGGCTGTCTTCCCCCTGGGCGGCGGGTTCCTCTGGCGTCTGGCCCTGCTGATCGCCGTGGCCGCATGGTCCTGGGGATTGCAGATCCTGTTCGACCGCCAGCGCCAACGCCAGGACGAACAGCAGGAACTGGCCCTGCGCCGCCAGCAACTCGAAGCCGCCGGACGGCTTGCCGCCGAGATCGCGCATCAGCTCAAGAACCCGCTCTCGATCATCAACAACGCCTCCTACACACTCCAGCGAACCGTGAAGGAGGGGAAGACCATTACCCAGCAGATTCGGATTATTCGGGAGGAGGTCGAGAAGTCGGACCGCCTCATCACGGAGTTGATGGGGTACGCGCAACTGGCCGAGGGACGTGTGGAGAAACTGGACGTCAAAGAGGAACTCGAACGGGCCGTGCTTCAAGTGTTTCCGCCGGCAGTCGAGTACGACGTCCAGATCCACCGCGATTATGCCCCCGACCTGCCGCTGCTCCTGGCCCAGCGCAACCATCTGTCCGAGACCTTCGTCAACCTGCTTCAAAACACACGCGAGGTCCTCGATGGACACGGCAATGTCTGGATCCAAACCTCGCCGGGCGAGAACTACTCGATTCGAATCAGCATCGCCGACGATGGCCCCGGGATCGCCCCTGAGAACATCGAGCGCATCTTTGCGCCCTATTTCACCACACGGGACAAGGGGACAGGCCTCGGCCTGGCGATCGTGAAGCACAACACCGAGATGTACGGAGGCTTTCGAAGTTCCTGCTCAGGCGCGGGCTCGTCTACGACGAGAGGAACGCCCGCATCCAGTTCCCGGACATGATTGTGGCGATGGGATTTGACGACGTGAGCGTGGTCACCGCGGACTCGGCCGAGCAGGCTTTGAAGTTGCTGGAGCAGGGCGAGTATTTCATGGTGGTGACGGACGTTCGGCTGGGCGGCATGAGCGGCCACGATCTTCTGCGCAGAGCGCGCGCCCGCTGGCCCGACACCCCCGTCCTGGTCATCACGGCCTACGCCACGCCCCGACAGGCGGTCGATGCCATCAAGGCCGGAGCCTACGACTACCTCGCCAAGCCGTATGAACCCGAGGCCCTTCGCCAGGCGATCACCCGAAGCGCCGAAGTCTATCGCCTCCGCAAGGAGAACGCCTCGCTGCGCGCGCGCTCGGGCGAGATCTACCGCCTCGAACAGATCATCGGCGAATCGCCGAAGATGCTCGCCTTGAGGCAGTTGATCCAGACCGTTGCACCGACCAACGCCACGGTCCTGATTCTTGGCGAGAGCGGGACCGGCAAGGAGTTGGTGGCGGGGGCGCTGCACAGCCTCAGCCACCGGCGCGAGAGGAATTACATCCGCATCAATTGCGCCGCCATCCCCGAGGCCCTGCTCGAAAGCGAGTTGTTCGGACACGAGAAGGGATCGTTCACCGGCGCCCTGCGGCAGAAGTCGGGGCGGGTCGAGGAGGCGGACGGCGGCACGATCTTCCTGGACGAAATCGGCGACATGAGCCGTCCGCTCCAGGCGAAGCTGCTCCGCTTTCTGGAGGACGGCACGTTCACGCGCGTCGGGGGCAATCAGGAACTGCGCGTGGATGTGCGGTTGATTGCGGCCACCAACCGCGACATCATTCGCGCCATCCGCGAGAATCACTTCCGCGAAGACCTGTTTCACCGGCTCAACGTGGTTCAATTCATGCCCCCGCCCCTGCGCGAACGGGGTCAGGACGTGCTTCTGTTGGCTGAGCATTTCCTCCGTCATTTCGGGGCGGCCATGAGCAAGAACATCCGCGGCATCAGCGCGCCAGCACAGCAAAAGCTCCTGGCCCATCACTGGCCAGGCAACGTTCGGGAACTGCGCAATGCCATCGAGCGCGCCGTGATTCTCGAGACCCGCGACGAACTGCAAGCCGAGAGCCTGCCCGATTCGCAGGTCGAGAACCGGCTTCGCAAGACCGGCTTTCCGCCCGTGGGCGAAGCCTCTCTGGACGATCACCTCGCCGGGTATGAACGCGATCTCATCGTCAATCTCCTCGAACGCGAGGGCTTCGATCTCAACCGCACAGCCGAGGCGCTGCGCATCAGTCGCGCCGCCCTCCGCACCCGCATGCAGCGCCTGAACATCCAGGCCGACGACCCCACGGCCGAAGATGACTCGGGATCCGCCAGTCGGAAACGTCCAGCCGCATAAACGTGCCATGACAGCCTGTCCGCTCCACACGCGTCCCCCAACACCCGGCCTGTCGAATCGCCGCCGCCTCGCCATCCGACCGCCCCGACGATCTGGCCCCGCCGCCCGCGCCCAAACCACCGCCATGCGTCCCTCGGGACCCTTGCCCCCGATTGTGTCTGCCGCCCGCTGGCTGGCCGGTCTCGCGGTTTTCGGAGTGGTCTCCGCCGCCGGGCTCGCCCAAGTCACTTATTCCGGGCCCGCGGCTGGCAGCAGCGACGGCCCCGCCTGGAGCCGTGTCCCCGGCTTGACGCAGGATATGCTCGTGGTCCTCGGCGTGGGGATTCTGCTGCTGGTCGTGCTTTTGATCTGGGCTTTGTTCCTCCGAAGGCGGCCGCATTCCCACGCCCACTCGAGGCACCACCGTGGCACCCAGCTCGAGGAGAGCGGAGAGTCCGACTCCGACCACGCCAGGCACCATCACGGGCACAGGCGCAAAAGGAGGCGGCGCGAGCACAGAATGCGCAACCCCACCCTGGCCGAGACCGGGGGCCTGCCTCCGCCCCGCTCGGAGCCCCACCCGCCCTCCGTCACCTGAGTTGCGCCCATGCCCAAAGCATGTGACCAAGCCGGCGCTGGCGGCTGATTGCGCGGTCCAACACCGGCATGAGCGCACCCGTCAGCCAGACCATCACGCGGCAGAGCGCTTCGAACCTGGCCCTTGCGTTCATCCTGCTGCCGCGCGAGAAGCGCCGGGACATGGCGGCTCTTTATGCCTTCTGCCGCGAGGTGGATGACATTGCCGACGATGTGAGCCTTTCGATCGACGTGCGCCGCTCTCGATTGGAGCAGTGGCGAAGCGATCTGCATGCCATCTACGCCCGGCAGGAGCCGCGCCTTGCCGTCATGCGCGAACTCACGCCGGTGGTCGAGCACCACCGCCTGCCCCGCCTCCTGTTCGAGGAGTTGCTTCAAGGCGTCGAGATGGATCTCGATGTGCAGCGTTATCCGGACTGCGCCGCCACCGAGCTCTATTGCTACCGCGTGGCTTCCGTCGTTGGCCTGCTCAGCATCGAGATCTTCGGCTATCGCAATCCTGCCTGCCGCGACTACGCCATTGCGCTGGGCAAGGCCCTCCAGCTCACAAACATCCTGCGCGACGTGGGCGTGGATGCCGATCGCGGGCGAATCTACCTCCCGCTCGACGAACTTGCCCGCTGCCGGGTGAGGCCCGAGGAAATCCTCAGCCACCAGTACTCTCCGCGCTTCCGCGACCTGGCCGCGGCCGTCGCCGCCCGGGCCCGCGCCCATTACAGCCATGCCCGCCAGGCACTGCCGCCCGAAGACCGATCTGCCATGATCGCCGCCGAGTCCATGGCCGCCGTCTATTGGAGTCTGCTGGAGAGGCTCGAGAGGCTCGAATTCCGGGTGCTCGCACCCACGCCTCTGCGACTCTGCCGCACAAGGAAACTCCTCCTCACAATCCGCACGTGGCTCCGCGTCAAGTTCGGCAGCGCAACTCCCAACTATGGCGGTGCTCCGACTGCTCGAAACTCCGACGCGCCGGCAATCGAGTGCCGGTGATGTCCCACGCGACCGCAACCATGGGACGGTGTCAGGCGCGCCCGATCCCGCGACGCCTGATCGTGAATGCCGATGATTTCGGGCGTTCCGACGCCATCAACCAAGCGGTGATCCAGGCGCACTGTGAGGGCATCCTGACCTCGGCCAGCCTCATGGTCAACGAACCGGCATGCGCCGAGGCCGCCCGGCTCGCCCGGGCGCACCCGCGCTTGGGGGTGGGCCTGCACTTGACCCTTGTCAGCGGCAGGGCCGCGCTCACGCCGCGGCAGGCGCCTGCCCTGATCAACCCGGGGCAGGCGTTCACACACGACGCGATTCGCGCCGGCTTGCGGTATTTCTTCGCACGCAGCCTCCGCGAGGCTTTGCGGCAGGAAACCACCGCCCAATTCGTCCGATTCCGGGAAACCGGCCTTGTCCTCGACCATGTCAACGGGCATCTCAACATGCATCTGCACCCGACGGTTCTGCGTCTGCTCTGCGCGCCGGCGGGGGCGTGGACGATTCCCGCCCTCCGCCTGACTCGGGATCCGTTCTGGTTCAACGCGCGTCTGGCGCACGGCCACTGGATCGACCGTCTGAGCCACGCCCTCATCTTCTCTCTCCTCTGCGCATGGGCCCGCCCGCGTCTGCGCCGGGCTCGGATGCGGCACACCCGCGCCGTGTTCGGCCTGCTGCAGAACGGGCGCGTGGACACCGAGTATGTCTCCCGGTTGCTCGGGCGGCTTCCAGAGGGCGATTCGGAGCTTTACTGTCATCCGTCGCTGACCGACTTTAAGCACGAGCTGGATGCGCTCGTGAGTGCCCAGGCCCGGGAGGCCGTGCGGCGCCGCGGAATCCAACTCATCCGCTACCGGGATCTCGACCATGGTGAAACTGCTGATCATTCTGCTGATCGGCCTCGTCTTTGAGGCCATCGGCGTCGTGCTCCTCAGCCAGGGACTCAAACAGGTCGGTCCGATCAACCGCGTCACAGCGCCCGAAGTCGTTCGGATCGTCAAGCGCGGTGCGGCGAATGCACGCATCCTTTTTGGGGTGCTGTTCGAAGCCCTCTTCTTCGCCTGCCTGCTTGTGCTCATGTCCCGCAGCGATGTCAGCTTCGTGTGGCCGCTGACATCCCTGGGCTTCGTGCTGACCACGCTGGCTGCT
>CAYPUR010000168.1:0-3698 GCA_964413865.1 uncultured Verrucomicrobiota bacterium | reverse complement strand
GTGCGGCGTGTGCCTCATCATGCTGGGGGCCTGGCTCATCACGTGGACCGAGCATCAGCGCTCCCACGACGCGCCGTCGGCCCCTGTCGCCGATGCCCTCGCGCCGGATCAATCACAGGCTTCGCGCTGAACCTGATCCAGGAGGGTTGACCCGCGACCCAGCCGCGCGGCGGTTCCCTCGGCAACCCAAAACGCCGGATGGTTCGGCCCCGACTCTACAGTTTCCGCAACCGGTAGTACTTCATGTTGCCGCCTGGCGACACGGTGAGACGGTTGTTGACCGCGCCGGTCACCGGCTTTCAATCCGGCGCGCCCAGGTTGTCAGCGCTTTCCAACCCGTACTCCGGGAGTGGCCGACAGAAGAGAAGCAATGCGAGTTAAATGCGTCTTCGCAGAGAACTCCTGTGGTTGAAGTTGGAACGGCCGGGAATCTGCGATCCTCGGCGGCGCGTGGCGAGCAGTGGTTTTGTTCCCCCGAAAGGACCGCAGGAGCCAGCCTCGGGGCTGGGCATCCGGGCAGGGGAGGCCGCGCTCTTTGAGTCAAGGGCGGGGCCCGTCCGCTTCCCGGACATTCGCCTCGATCTCCCGCCGGGATCAGAGCATGCGCTGGTCAATAACGCGCTTGGCCTTGCCCTCGCTCACGGGGAGGCTGCCCGGCGGCACCAGTTCGACCTTGGGCTTGACCAGGATCTCGGCGCGCAGCTTCTCGGTGCTTTGGTTTTGAAGACGCACCAGGTGATCGACCTGTCCGTCAAAACTGGCTTCGGTGAACTCCACCTGCACCGTTATCTCGTCCAGGCCTCGAAGCGTGACCAGGTAATTGCAGCCAACGCCGGGCACCTTCATGAGCACCTGTTCGATCTGCTGTGGGTAGAAATTCACACCGCGCACGATCAGCATGTCGTCCGACCGCCCGGTGATGCGTTCGATGCGCCGATGGGTTCGTCCACACGCGCAGGGCTCCGTGATGATTGAGGTGATGTCGCGGGTGCGGTAGCGCAGGAGCGGCATGGCCTCGCGGGTCAGGCTGGTCAGCACCAGTTCGCCCCGTTCCCCGTCCGGCCGGGGGGTACCGGAGACCGGGTCGATGATCTCCATCAGGAATTGATCCTCCCAGAGGTGCATGCCGCGTTTGTGTTCGCATTCGAAGGCGATGCCCGGGCCGTTCATCTCGGAGAGCCCGTAGGAGTTGTAGGCGTCGATGCCCAAGGCCTGCTCGATTTTGAGGCGTGTTTCCTCGGTGTGGGGTTCGGCTCCGACGTAGGCCTTGCGCAAGGCCAGATCGCGGCGCGGGTCGATTCCTTTCCGTTCGAGGAAGTCGGCGAAATAGAGGGCGTAGCTCGGGGTGGCATGAAAGACCGTTGTGCCGAAATCCCGCATGAGGAGGAGCTGCCGCTCCGAGTTGCCGGGGCCTGCCGGGATGACCAACAGACCGACCTTCTCGGCGCCGTAGTGCATCACCAGCGCTCCGGTGAAGAGGCCGTAGGTCATCATGTTCTGGAGCACGTCGCCGCGCGTGACACCCGTCATCAGGAGGCATCGAGCGATCAACTCGGCCGCGCGGTCGACATCGCCGCGGGAGAAGAAGAGCGCTTTGGGTTTCCCGGTGGTGCCGCTCGAAGTGTGGAGCCTCGCCAGGTCGTGGCGATCGACAGCCACCAGCCCGTCCGGGTATTGGGCGCGCAAGTCGGCGTTGGTGGTGAACGGCAGGCGGCGGACGTCTTCCAGCGCTCGGATCTGCTCGGGCCGGACGCCGGCCTCCGCGCATCTCTGGCGGTAGAACGCGACGCGCTCCGAGCACCGGCGGACGGTCTCCTGCAGTTGGCGGATCTGGAGCGCAGCCAGCGCCGCCCGGTCCATCGTCTCAACCCGCTGATCCCAGAACATGGCAGCAGGTTAGAAGCTCAAAGAGACCTCGGCCCTGAGGAAGGTCATGAGATCGTTTCGGGCGTAGTAATCCCCCTGCCAGACGAACTCGGCCCAGAGGTGGCCTTTGATGTGTTTGCTGAAGGTGTGCTGGAGTGTGCACTGGAGGTAATGCCCGCGGAAGTGGTCGTCGTAGCTGAAGAGCGGAGCGGCGCCGCCCGCTCGGGTGGGATCGTCTTGCGGGGCGAACAAGGCGTTGTAGTAGGCGCCTGCCAGCGTCTTCTTGGTGGGGTTGAAGGTCCAGCCGCCCCCCAGGCGCATCAGGTTGTTGTGCTGCGCGATCCGTCCGCCGGTTTCGGCGGCGAAGGAATAGATGTACAGCTCGCTGTAGCGCGGCCAGCGGCCCCACAGGATGTCAAACATCTCATCCTTGCCGTCGGTCGAGTCGTTGTCGCCGGAGAGATACTCGCCCACCACGTGGAGTTGGTTGTTGAGGGAATCTCGGAAGAGGTAGCTCAGCCGGGCATTGGCGCCAAAGGCGTCGATATCGCGATTGCGGTCCGGGTCGGCGGTGAACGTGGGATCCTGCTTCTTGCCGAACTGATAAGCGCCATCGATCGAGTATTGCCAATGCTCGCCCGGCAATCCCGTCAAACGGCCCCCGAGGGTGTAAATATCCGCGTTGTCGCCAAACGTCAGTTCCCTGTCGTCGTGTTTGTAAATGAAGAAACCGTCGAGCGTCGTGTTCTTGATCGACTTGTTCGAGGCATAGGCGATAAGGCCGGTCTCGTTCTGTTCGGTCAGGTAATAGGGCGTCCTCGAATGCTCGGGGCTTGGGTTGGCGTTGAGCGTTGGAAACCAATCATCCGGGCGGGCGGACTGGGAGATCCCGATCAGGTCGAATTTGGTCTTGATCTCCTTCGCTTCGTAGGTGGCGCGGACCGAGTCGAGGAAGTAGGTCCACGAACCGTCGCCGGGCGTGCCGTCGGCGACCAGCCACCAGTTCCAGAAATCGCCGATCATGATGTCCTGCCGTCCTGCGGTAATTGTTAGCGGCTGGCTCAGGGCGTTGCTCCACTTGATGTTGAGGTTGTCCACAATCCCGTAACGCCACTCCATGCCCTGCTCGCCGCGGAAGGTGCTGGTGAAAGCCGGGCGGGTCCACTGCCTGGCCTCCGCGGCCATGCGGACGTTCAACGCAACATCCGTCACGGGCGTGATCGTGCTCCAGACGCGCCCGCGGTATCGGATGACATTCTGTTCGTGGAGACGGTTCTGCTCACTGAGGCTGACGTTGTTGTTGTAGTATTCGTCGCGGATCCGCAGGTCGCCCCCCCACGTGAACCATGAGAGCGGGCTTTTGACGTCCTGGATCCACTGCTCGGTGGAACTGAGCGGCGGCGGCGTCCCCGGCGGCGGCGGCGTGGGCGGCAAGGCCACTGACGTGGCAGCGGACTGGCCATGCGCAGTGAACGCGCCGGCGGCGAGCGAGAGACTGGCCAGCGTGCAGGAGAACAGGGAGCGATTCATGTGGGGTGTGGGTTGAGGTTTGATTGGAACCGATCAGCACTCAAATCGGCATGGGATGCTTGGCGCCGCCGCCGGCCGCCTCGAAGCGGCTGATGGAACTGCGCGCCTGCGGGGAACGCGAGCAGGCGGGAGGTGTTTCCCGAGGCCGTGGCCGCCAGAAAGAGCGGGAGCCTCACAATTCTCCGCGGGTTGCACGCGGAGGAATTCACCAAAGACCGCGAAGCAATGCAAGCACAGAAGTCAGGACTGTCGTGTGATTTTCAAAACCGGAATTCTGTGTGCGATCAAAACCGGACTCTGGT
>CAYPUR010000167.1:4899-10615 GCA_964413865.1 uncultured Verrucomicrobiota bacterium | reverse complement strand
CAGCAGGGGCGAGAGGACGTCCGCCTGCACCAGCATCGCCTTCAGGGCCTCCGGATGATCCGTCAGCGCGTAGAGATGGCGGCTCAGGATTTCGTAGATCTGGCGGGGTGCGAGCTTGTACCCGAACAGGGCCCCGATCCGCTCCGGCACCCGCAAGGCAGAGCTCCTGACCCCGAAGGAGATCCTGAACCGCGTCTGGATCCTGCGCCGCCTGCTGCAGGAGATGACTCCCGTGGACGCCATCGAGTTCATCATGGCCGGCGCGACGGCGGTGGCGGTGGGGACCGCGAATTTCTACGAGCCGCAGACCGCCTTGCAGGTCATGGACGGTCTTGGCGAGTTCATGCGGCGTCACGGGATCGAGGACGTGCGCGCGATCGTCGGGAGTGTCACAATGGAGAAGCGCTCCTGAGCGGGGCGGTGAACGCGGAGCACGAAGCGTGAAGCGCCGACTTGATGGGATCTCTGTGCATGGCGCGTTGCCCGAACTCCTGGCCCCAGCGGGAGACTGGGAGTGCGCGCGCGCGGCCGTTGAGAATGGGGCCGATGCCATTTACTTCGGCCTGGATCGGTTCAACGCTCGGATGCGGGCCGCGAACTTCACCGAGGCCGATCTGCCCGCCCTGATGGCTTATCTGCACCGCCGCGGGGTGCGGGGTTATGTCTCGTTCAACACATTGGTGTTTACCGATGAACTCGCCGAGGCCGAGTTGTTCCTCCGGTCCTGCATCGCGGCCGGAGTGGATGCCGCCATCGTCCAGGACATCGGCATTTGCCGCCTCATCCGCCGGATCTCGTCCGATTTTCCCATCCACGCCTCGACACAGATGACCGTCACGAGCGCCGCGGGCGTGGCGTTTGCCAGGGAACTGGGCTGCCGGCGTGTTGTGCTGGCGCGCGAATGCACCCTCGAAGACATCGCCCGCATCCAGTCAGCCCAGTCCGCCCATCCGTCCGAGGCGCGTGTTGGGGAGATCGAGTCCGCGCCAGGCGTTCGAGCGGATTGCGCCGTGCCGGGCGCGGCGGGCGTGTCAGGGCCTGTGGCGTCGCCGCTGCCGCTCGAGATCTTCGTTCATGGAGCCCTGTGTGTGGCCTACTCCGGCCAGTGTTTGACCAGCGAAGCGCTGGGGGGGCGTTCGGCAAACCGAGGCGAGTGCGCCCAGGCGTGCCGGCTCCCATACACCCTGGTGGCCGATGGACGCGATGTGCCCCTTGGCGACCGGCGGTACTTGCTGAGCCCGCATGATCTGGCCGGTGTCGATCTTCTCGAGGAGTTGCGCGCACTGGGGGTGCATTCCCTCAAGATCGAAGGCCGCCTCAAATCGCCCGAGTACGTGGCCATGATCGTTCAGGTCTACCGCGAGGCGCTCGACCAACTCGAACCGGGCCGTGCCCGGGGCGAACCCGCCCACGCCGCGGCGATCGAAGCCCGCTCGGCGCCCGACGGCAAGGCCGGCGCGCGCCCGAGCCCCGATCGCGCTCTGCGGCAATACGAGATGGAGATGGCCTTCTCGCGCGGCCTGGGCCCCGGCTGGCTGCGCGGCATCGATCACCAGCGCCTGGTCCATGCCCGGTTCGGCAAAAAGCGCGGCGTCTTCCTCGGCGAGGTCCTCCGCATCGAACGGGATCGGGTCGCGATCCGCCTCCGCGCCCCGCTCAAGCCCGGCGATGGCATTGTGTTCGATGCCGGTCACCCGGACCAACCCGAGCAGGGAGGCCGCGTCTACAGCGTCGAACCCCGCGGCGAGAGCGCCGTCCTGGGTTTCGGGCGGGGCGACATCGTTTACCGGTGTCTGCATGTGGGCGACCGTGTTTGGAAAACAAACGATCCGCAACTGGACCGCCGTGTCCGGGCGAGCTACAGCGGCGAGACGCCCCGGTTCCAACGGCCTCTCACGATCGAAGCGCGCGGGCAACGGGGCACGCCTCTGACTTTGATTGTCCGCGACGAGTTCGGCCGCGAGGCGCGGGTGGATTCCGCCATGCCGTTGGCAGCCGCACGGCGGCAACCGCTCACCACGGAGCGCTTGCGCGCTCAACTGGGGCGTCTGGGCGGCACGGCTTTCCGACTCGGCGCGATCGACAATCGCCTTGCCCCCGATCTGATTCTGCCGCTCGCGGAGTTGAATCGGCTCCGGCGCGAGGCGATTGCGGGGCTGGAGGCCGAGCGGGCCCGCCCCCCGCGCTGGAGTCTCGAACCGGAGCGTGTTCCCAATGCGGACGCGGGGGAATCCGTGAAGTCCATGTCCCCTGTGGGTTCGTCCGAGCTCATTGTGCTGATCCGCACCATCGAGCAACTCGATGCCGCGCTGGAGGCCGGCGTGGGCACTGTCTACTGCGAATTCGAGCGCCTTGGGCAGTATCGCGACGCGGTGTCCCGGGTTCGGGCGGCTCGGACTCCGGGTTGCGCACCGCGGATCTACGCCGTGCCGCCGCGGATCACGAAGCCTGGGGAAGAGCGGATGCTCAAGCTGGTTGGAGGATGCGGCGCGGACGGCTATCTGGTTCGGAATTACGATCAGCTCGAATTCTTCGCGCGGGAGCGCTGTGTGGGCGATTACTCGCTCAACGTGGCCAATCCCCTGAGCGCGCGGCACCTGAAGGAACGGTTTGGACTCGAGCGGTTGACGGTCTCGTACGATCTGAACAACCGTCAGATCGAGGCGCTGCTCGAAGCCGCGCCGCCCGACTGGTTCGAGATCAACGTGCACCAGCGGATGCCGATGTTTCACATGGACCACTGCGTCTTCTGCGCGTTTCTCACATCGGGCACGGACCACACAAACTGCGGACGCCCCTGCGACCGGCGGGGCGTCGCGCTGCGCGATCGTGTGGGGGCCGAGCACCCCGTGAAGGCGGACGCGGGATGCCGGAACACGGTGTTCAATGCGGTGGCGCAGACGGGCGCGGAATACGTGGCGCAGTTCCAGGCCCTGGGCGCGCGTCGCTTTCGAATCGAGTTTCTCGACGAGCGCGCGGAGGTCGTCACGCGCACCATCGGGATGTATCGCCGGCTGTTGGCGGGGGCGACCAGCGGGGCGGCCCTTGTGCGCGAACTCAAGTTGCAGCACCAACTCGGGGTCACCCGGGGTTCGCTCGACAAGGGGGAACGTCCGACGACCGTGCTGTGAGGGTCAGGCCGTCTCGTAATTCAGGTAAGGTCTCAGCCAGCGCTCGCACTCCCCCAGTTCCATCTGTTTGCGCCGGGCCAGGTCGGCCACCTGATCGCGTTCGAGCTTGCCCACGCCGAAGTACTTCGCTTCCGGGTGGGCAAAGTAGAGGCCGCTGACGCTGGCGCCGGGCCACATGGCGAAGCTCTCGGTGAGGCGGATGCCCGTCAGAGCCTCGGCGTGCAGCACGTCCCAGAGCGTTTGCTTCTCCGTGTGGTCGGGGCATGCGGGGTAACCCGCGGCGGGTCGGATCCCGCGGTAAGCCTCGGCGATGAGCTGTTGGGGGGTCAGATGTTCGTCGCGGCCATACTGCCATTCGCGTCGGACTCGGGCATGCAAGGCCTCGGCGAAGGCTTCGGCGAGCCGATCGGCCAGCGCCTCGGCCAGGATCGCGCTGTAATCGTCGTGATCGGCCTTGAATCGCTTGACCAACGCATCCACACCGTGGCCGGCGGTCACCGCGAAGGCCCCGAGGTGATCCGGACCTCCTGAGGGTGAGGACGCCGAGCCGGGCGCGATGAAGTCGGCAAGGCACTTGTTGGGCGACCCGTCCTCCTTGACCATCTGTTGGCGAAGAAAATGGAATGTGGCCCGCCGTTGCGTGCGGGCCGGGTCGACGAAAATCTGCACGTCGTCGCCCGCGCGCGCGGCCGGGAAAAAGCCGTAGACGCCGCGCGCTTCGATCAGGCGTTCCGACACGAGCCGTTCGAGCATCTTCTGGCCGTCTTCGAACAACTGGCGCGCCTGTTCGCCGTGCCGGGGGTGATCGAGAATCGCGGGGTAGATTCCCCGCAGCTCCCAGGCGTGGAAGAAGGGGGACCAGTCGATGCAAGGCACCAGGTCCGCGAGTGTGATCGCGCAGTGATCGGCCGTCGGCGCCGCATCCCCGCTTCCCCGCGGCGTGCGATCGGCGAGCGTGGAAGGGGGCTGGGTGCCGATGGTGCGGATTCCGATGAACTCGGGCTGTGGGATGTCGTCGTACTGCAGCCGGGGGGCGCGGGCGCGCGCCTCCTCGATGGTGAGAAGCCGCGGCCGGGTGCTCCGGTGTTGGGCGCGCAGCCGTTCGTATTCGTTGCGGACCTGCTCGACGAACGTTGTCTTCTGATCCGGGCGCAGGAGTTGGCTGACCACCGGCACGGCCCGGGAGGCGTCCAGCACGTGCACGACCGGCTGGGAGAAAGCGGGCGCGATCTTGACGGCCGTGTGGGCCTTGCTGGTGGTGGCGCCGCCGATCAGCAGCGGGATCTGGAACCCTTCGCGTTCGAGTTCGCGCGCCACATGCACCATCTCGTCGAGCGAGGGTGTGATCAGCCCGCTGAGCCCGATGGCATCGACCTGCTGCTCGCGCGCCGTCCGGAGAATGGTGTCGCTCGGAACCATCACGCCCAGGTCGATGACCTGGTAATTGTTGCACCCCAGAACGACCCCGACAATGTTCTTGCCGATGTCGTGCACGTCGCCCTTGACGGTCGCCATCAACACCTTGCCTTGGGCGCGCGCACCCGCCTGCTTTTCCGCTTCGAGAAACGGCGTCAGGTAGGCCACCGCCTTCTTCATCACGCGCGCCGATTTGACCACCTGCGGCAGAAACATCTTCCCGGCTCCGAACAGATCGCCCACGATGTTCATCCCCGCCATCAGCGGGCCCTCGATCACATCGAGCGGACGTCCGTATTTCTGGCGGGCCTCCTCGACGTCCGCCTCGACGAAGTCGACGATGCCCTTGACGAGGGCGTGACGGAGCCGTTCCTCAATCGATCCGCGCCGCCAGGCGTCGTCCACCACCTCGGTCTTGTCCCGCTGCTTCACCGACTCCGCCAGTGCGACCAGGCGCTCCGTGGCGTCGGGCCGGCGGTCGAAGAGCACGTCTTCCACCCGCTCGCGCAGGTCGCCCGGGATCTCCTCGTACACTTCGAGCATCCCGGGATTGACAATCCCCATGTCCAGTCCGGCCCGGATGGCGTGGTAGAGGAAGGCGCTGTGCATCGCTTCGCGGACGAGGTTGTTGCCGCGGAAGCTGAACGAGATGTTGCTGACGCCGCCGCTGACCTTCGCGCGCGGGAGGTTCTGTTTGATCCAGCGCGTGGCCTCGATGTAATCAATGGCGTACCGATTGTGCTCCTCAATGCCGGTCGCGACGGTGAGGATGTTGGGATCGAAGATGATGTCCTCGGGCGGGAACCCGGCGCGTTCGGTGAGCATGAGGTAGGCTCGGGCGCAAACCTCGATCTTGCGCTCGTAACGGTCGGCCTGGCCGCGTTCGTCGAATGCCATGACCACCACGGCGGCGCCGTACTGGCGGACCCGGCGCGCTCGGGACAGGAACTCCTCCTCTCCCTCCTTGAGGCTGATGGAATTGACGATGCCTTTGCCTTGGAGGCATTGCAGCCCGGCCTCGATCACCGACCACTTCGATGAGTCGATCATCACCGGCACCCGGGCGATGTCCGGTTCCGACGCGACCAGGTGGAGGAAATGCACCATGGCCTGCTCCGAATCGAGCATCCCCTCGTCCATGTTGACGTCGATCACCTGGGCCCCGTTCT
>CAYPUR010000167.1:0-4889 GCA_964413865.1 uncultured Verrucomicrobiota bacterium | reverse complement strand
GGCGGACGATCGTCAGCGCCTCGTCGAACTTCCCCGCGAGGATCAGCTTGGCGAACCTGGGCGACCCCGTCACGTTCGCCCGCTCGCCGATGTTCATGAAGTTCGAGTCCGGACGCAACGAAAGGGCTTCGAGGCCGCTCAACCGGAGCCACGGCTCGACCGCGGGCGGCACGCGCGGCGGCACGCCGCGGACGGCGGCGGCGATGGCCCGGATGTGGTCGGGCGTCGAGCCGCAGCAGCCGCCGACGATGTTGAGCCAGCCGTTGGAGGCGAAGTCGCGCAGGTCGCGGCTCATCTGCTCCGGCGTCTCGTCGAATCCGCCAAACGCGTTTGGCAGGCCGGCGTTGGGATAACAGCTCAGATACACCGGGGCGATCCTCGAAAGTTCCTCGATGTGAGGGCGCATCTGCTTCGCGCCCAGCGCGCAGTTGATGCCGATGCTCAGGAGCGGGAAATGGGAGACCGAGTTCCAGTACGCCTCGACGGTCTGGCCCGAGAGTGTGCGTCCGCTCTTGTCGGTGATGGTGAACGAAACCATCACCGGGACGCGGCGTCCGAGTTGCTCGAAACACTCGGCGATGGCGAACAGGGCCGCCTTCGAGTTCAGGGTGTCGAAGACGGTCTCGACCAGCAGGGCGTCGACCCCGCCTTCGAGCAGGCCCCGCGCCTGTTCGGCATAGGCGTCGGCCAGTTGACGGAATGTCACGGCCCGATAGGCGGGATTGTGGACGTCGGGACTGAGCGAGGCGGTCTTGCTGGTGGGGCCCAGGGCGCCCAGGACCAGGCAGAGGCGATCCGGATGCTCAGCCATGTGGGCGTCTGCCGCCGCGCGCGCCAGGCGCGCCCCGGCAACGTTCAGCTCATGCGCGAACACTTCGAGTCCGTAATCGGCCAGGGAGATGGACGTCGAGTTGAATGTGTTGGTCTCGATCAGGTCGGCCCCCGCATCGAGGTAGGCCCCGTGGATCTCGCGGATGAGTTGCGGCTGGGTCAGGTTGAGCAGGTCGTTGTTGCCTTTCACCGGACATGCCCAGTCCCGGAACCGTTCGCCCCGATAGCCGGCCTCGTCGAGTTGCCGGCTCTGGATCATCGTGCCCATGGCCCCGTCGATGATCACGATCCGCTCCTGCAACAGGCGGCGCAACTCCGCCGCGCGATTGCTCTTGTGGCTTGAATGCTCTGTCATGGTTTTGGAAGGGGTTTTTCTCGCGAGGGCGCGCCGGGATGCGGCGGATTCATGCGGTTTTCCGACGCCGAAGGTCGGCTGGCGACCGCTTCGGACTTCGACTGCGGGAACTCGCGCAGCCACAATTCGAGGCAGAGCAGCGCCCAGAGCCTCGAGTCATGCCGCATCCGGCCGGCGGCGTGCTCCTCCGCCAATCGGCGGATCCCGGCCTGATCGAGGAATGCGGCGGTGCGGGCCCCGGGCGCCAGGAGCATGTCTTCGAGCATCGGCCGCAGCGGGCCGCGAAGCCATTCGCCGGCCGGCAGATCGAACCCGCGCTTGCGCCGAGTCAGAATGGACGGGGGCAGAACCTCGCCGGCGGCTCGCTTGAGCAGGATCTTGCTCTCGCGGCCATCGAGCTTGCAGTGCGGGGGGACGCGCGCCATGAACTCGAACACCACGTGGTCCAGGAGCGGACTGCGCACTTCGAGCGAGGCGAGCATGCTGGCCCGATCGACCTTCACCAGGCCATCGCCGGGCAGAAAGCCGACCAGATCGGCATATTGAAGTTGCGACAGGTAGCCCAGTCCCTTGACCGATTCGAGGATCGCATCCCGCTCGGCATCGGCGTCCGATTCTCCCACCTGCGCCCGCGTCCAGTCGTTGTACAGCCGGGTTCGCCGGCCCCGGTCGAAGTACTCCTGCGCGAGCCCCCAGCAGGTGGGCGGCCGATCGACGACGCCCAGGTAGCGATGGACTCTGCTGTCGGGCGCGAACGCCCGGGCAAGGCAGGCCACGGCGGGGCGGATCGGGCCGGGGATGAAGGCCTGAAGGCGTCTGTGGCGGTCGGCACGCCGATACCACTGATAGCCCGCAAACACCTCGTCTCCCCCGTCGCCGCTCAGGGCGACCGTCACCGCCCTGCGCGCCATCACCGACACATAATACGTGGGGATCATCGAGTTGTCGGCGAACGGCTCGTCGTAGTGGCGGACCAGCCGGGGCAGGATGTCGACAACGTCGGGTTTGACGATCTCGTGGACGTGGTCGGTCCGGCAGTGGGCGGCGACGGCCCGCGCGTAGGGGCTCTCGTCGTTCGGATCCCCCTCGAATCCGATCGAGAAGGTCTTCACCGGGCGGGAGCTGAGGCGGCTCATCAAACCGACGACAATGCTGCTGTCAAGCCCGCCGCTGAGGAACGCGCCCAGCGGCACGTCGCTGATCATGCGCAGGCGAACAGCCTCGATCAGGCGCCCGCGAAGCTCGGCAGCCAGTTCCTCGATCGAGGCCCCGGAGTGCTCCGGCGCAGCGCAAAGCCGCGGATGCCAGTACTCGGCGAGCCGCGAGCCGCCGTTGGCCGCGACGGTCAGCGTATGTCCCGGCGGCAGCTTCCGGATGGTCCGGTAGATCGAGCGGGGGGCGCGGATGTAGCCGGTGCTCAGGTACTCGTCCAGGGCCGCGTAGTCCAAATCGAGCGCAATGCCCGGGTGTTGTCGCAGACACTTCAGTTCGGAGCCGAAGACCAGCTTCTTCCCATCCAGGGCGTAATAGAGCGGCTTCTTGCCAAACCGGTCGACCGCCAGGGTCATGCGCTGCTGGACACGGTCCCAGATGGCGAAGGCGAACATCCCGCGAAACTGATGGACGCAGTCGGCCCCGCGCTCCTCGTAGGCGTGCAGGATGGTCTCGATGTCACCCTGGGTCCGCAGGGTGTGCCGCGGGGTCAGACGATCGCGCAGTTCCTGGTAATTGTAGATCTCACCGTTGGCCACAAGGCGCAGCGAGCCGTCCTCGTTGGGCATCGGCTGGTGGCTGGCCGCCAGGTCGATGACCCCAAGCCGGCGGAAGCCCAGGCCCACCCCGCCTTCGCGGTGGAACCCCTCCTCGTCCGGGCCGCGATGCGCGAATTGACGCGTCATCCGCGCCAGCAACTCCGCATCCACAGGCTCGCTCGAGGCAAAATGCCAGATGCCACAAATGCCACACATAAAGCGTCCAAAGGGCCATGCTGCCGAAGCCCCCGCCGAAACGCAACCGTGCGATGGAGCGCCGCTCCCCATGAACCGTCGTTCCATGGCCCGCCCGCGATGCGGGACGGCTACCTGAAGCGTGGACATTATTCGCATTGGACTTCATCGCGCGCTTTATCGCACGCTTCGTCGATCTCCGTGCCAAACGGCACCAAGAGGCAAGGATGGACCGCACGATCATGGGGTCGCATCTATATAGTTGACAAACTGAGATCCGCGGTGTTGTGTGCCCGGCCTATGGCAAGGCCGTTGCGGATTGATGTGGCGGGCGCGTGGTATCATGTGATGAATCGCGGGCACCGGGGGGGGGCGTTGTTCCTGGATGATGCGGATCGGCGCCGATTCCTGGGTGGGGTGGCCGAGTTGCCGGAGCGTTTTGCGCTGGAGGTGCACGCGTTCGTGCTGATGCCCAATCATTACCATCTGTTGGCGCGGACCAGGGAGGCCAATCTGAGCCGGGCCATCCACTGGCTCAACGTGAGTTACGCCGTCAAGTTTAACTGGGCTCATCGGTGCCGCGGAACAGTGTTTCAAGGACGATTCAAGGGGGTGCTGATCCAGGAGGAGGGCAAGGCGGTCGAGGTGGCGCGCTATGTGCATTTGAATCCGGTGCGGATCGGAGGATTGGGGCTGGGCAAGAGCGACCAGCGCCGGGCCCGGGTGCTGGGGTGTGAGAATCCGGGAGAGGAACTGGTCAGGCGCCGCCTGCAGACGCTGCGGGAGCATCGGTGGAGTTCCTGGCGGGTTTACATGGGACTCGATCCCGATGCGGGTTGGCTGGAGACGGGGGTCATCGGACGGGCCTGCGGAGGGCGGAGCCGGGCGGAGCGCCGGGCGGCACTGAAGTCGTACACGGAGCAGCCGATTCGGCAAGGGGGGGTGGAAAGCCCGTGGGAGGGAGTGGTCGCCGGGGTGGTGCTGGGGGACAGTGAGTACGCGCGGAACCTGCTTTCGGGACGCACGGTGAACGAGGAGGAGCAGACCGCGGCGCGGCGGATGCGGCGGCGGGTCGGGTGGGAGGAGTTGGTGGGGGCGGCGGAAAAGATGCGCGGGGAGCCTTGGGAGCGGTGGGCGGAGCGGCACGGGGATTGGGGACGGGACGGAGTGATGTACGTGGCGGTTCGCCACGGAGGGATGCGTCTCGCGGAGGCGGTGCGCCGCGCGGGCATCAAGTATCAGGCGGGGGCGCAGGCCCTGAAGCGATTCGCGCGGAGGCTGGGCGAGGACGCGGAGCGCAAGCGCTTTGTCGCGAAACTGAGGAGTGAATTATCAACTATTTAGATGCGACCCCATTGAACGCTATGGAAGAGTTTTACGCCCGCACCTTGCAGCGGCTGATTGACGAGGGTGTGCTGCGCCGGGACACCGAGCTTCTGGTTGTCTGCGGGAGCGACCAGGACCGCGATGTGTTGCGTCATGTGGGGTTCACGCGGGTCACGATCTCGAACATCGAGCCGGGTGTGACGGAGGATCTGGTGGCCCCGTACACCTGGAGCTTGCAGGACGCCGAGGCCCTTACGTTTCCGGATGGCTCCTTCGAGTTCGTGGTTGCGCACGAGGGGTTGCACCATTGTCATTCGCCGCATCGCGCCCTGCTCGAGATGTACCGGGTGGCGCGGCGCGGCATTCTGGTGTTCGAGCCGCGGGATACATTCCTGGTGCGTCTGGGTGTGCGACTGGATTTCGGCCAGCAG
>CAYPUR010000166.1:0-10776 GCA_964413865.1 uncultured Verrucomicrobiota bacterium | reverse complement strand
CCCTCGTCGCGCCTCGCCAGCGAGCCAAATCCCCTCCAGCAAAACCGGAATTCATCTTTGCACAGACCCTTACTCCGGGGCGGTGGCTTGGAAGACCGGGAACATCGAAACGCGGAACTTGGTGCAGCCGTAGGGAACGAGCGCGATTCGCTGCGGCAACGTCGGTTTCACGACCGGTTCGGGCGGCAGCGGATTTTCCGGCGTGGGTGTCCAGTCGCAGGCGACGGCATTGACGCGGAGTTGCACGGGGGCCTTGAGCGGCCAGTTCCATCTGCCGGGCATCGCCTGACGTTCCACGCTGATCTCGGGGTTCTCCACATCCAGCGCGTAGTTCCACCTGGCCGACGGATCGGGCGTGTTCTCGTCCTTGGTGTCCGGAATCGGCAACGCGAACAGCAGCGGGCCGCAGCAGACCGAGGCATACGGCGCGCCTTCGGTGCTGTTCTGGCCCGGGATGGCCACGCGCGTGACGCGGTGTGCGCCGTCGTAGGGCGGGCGCGAGGCGGCGTCGCGGCCCTGTTGGACGATAGGAGTCATCGGCAGGCGCAGGCGGACGGTGTCGCCGGGCTTCCAGTTCCGGTTGACGCGCACGAAGCCCTTGGCGTCGCGGCTGGCGGAGACCCCGGCCCCGTTCACCTCCAGCGAAGGCGATTGGCACCAGCCGGGAATATGCAGACAGATCGGGAAAGTCGCTTCCCGCGCGGGCTCCACGGACATTTGGATGGTGTCGTCGAAGGGATAACCGGTCTGACAGGAGATCGTGACCGGCACGCGATCGGCGACAAGCGCGTTGATTGTGCACGGACTGTAGCTGACCGCAGCCAGGCCGTTGTCGTACGTGGCCATCCAGAGATGCGTGACATACCACGGCACGATGCGGTTGAGCGCGGCGGTGCAACAGAGCGGCGAATGCGTGCGCTGATAGGCGCCGCCGCCGGCGCGAGGACCGTGCGGGAAATCCGGCGACGCATTGACAAAGCGATTGGGGCTTTGGAAATAGACGTGCGCTTTGAAATCGCGCGAAACCGTGGCCGGCCCCGCGTTGAAGAAGGCGCGTTCCAGGCGGTCTGCCATGCGTCCGTCTCCGGTGACTTGGAGCAGGCACACCTGGCTCCAGACATAGCCCGCCACGTCACAGGTCTCGCTCCCGCGAAACGCGCCGGGGGGACCGTACCATTCGTCGGAAACCGGCACGCCGTGGGGCTGCATCGCCACGCGTTCGAGGAGATCGTGCCAGCCGATGACCGCCTCGAGATAGCGCGCGTTACCGGTCCACAAGTAGCCCACGGCCCAGGGCGTGGTGCTCTCGATGAACTCGACCACGTGCGCGTTGTCCACGGCGGTGCCTGGTCGCAGATCAGGCGCGGTCCGGTAACGTTTCACAACCGGCCTGAGCGCGATATCGTCACTTTTGAACATGGCGTCAAGGGCGGCGGCGACGCCTGGGTGCCCCGTCCAGCAGTAGGTGTCGAAGGCCGGCCAGGGATTCGACATGTTGCCGGTGACGGATCGCAGGCAATTCGGGTCCGAACCATAGGCCTTCACCAGCGCGTCCAGGACATGCGTGTCGCCCGATCCGGCGTAGAAACCCGTCAGCGCACGTCCGAGCAGCCCGCTTGCCCAAAGCGGCCAGCCATCCAGCGCCGCATCGACCGCCTTCCGGTCAACGGGATTATTGCGGTCAAGCCACCATAGAAAAAGCAGGCCGTTGGTGTTCACGTGGTCGGCCACCGCATAGAGCCGCTTCTTCGCCTGCGCGACGAGCGTTTCGTCATGCAGGGCGTAACCCAAGCGGCCCAGACCGTCGAACCAGTAGCCGCCGCCTTCGTAAGGCCAGGCACCCTTGTACCACAAGAGTCCTTCGCCGGTCATCGTGTGGTCGGGAGCCCAGGCCCGCTTAAACTCATCGTCGTATTCATCCATGTGGCCGGTGAACCCGTCGCGCGCCGCCAGACACCAATCGCGCAGCCAGCCCGCCGGCTCCACAGCCCCGGGCGGCAACGCGAGAAATGCCGGCCGCGTCGGCGGCTCGAACGGTCGCGCGTAGTTCGGCGATTCTCGAGCGGTATCAGCCGCGGCGGCGATGCCAGCCACGGTCGCGGAGAGGACCAGCGTCGCCACGAACAGGAGACGTTGCGCATTCATTGGGCAAAGGCGGTTGTAGGTCGTCGTTTCAGGCTGGCGTGGGGCGTTCACTGGAGGGGCGGGGGCGGGATTGCGTGGCCGAGTTTCTGGGCCATGAGGTCCTTTTCCTCGTAAGTGCCGTAGAAGGGCGCGTTGGCGTCCAGCCAGAGGTAGATCGTCCGGAGATCCTCATCCGGCAGTTCAAGACGCTTGCGGTGAGCGTCGCCGGTCAGAATGGCGGCGAGCTTGCTGCGGTCGGCGCCGATTTGGCCGGGAAAGCTGGCGGTCGGCATATGCAAGCCGAGATACGGCTCGAGGTTCGCATAGGACCGGCTCCACGCGAGCGCGCCGCCACCCGCCGGGTCCCTGCTGAGGACCAGCTTGCTGTTGTCCGGACCGTCCGAGCCGTCATGGCAGCGGACGCAGTGCCGGTCGAGGATCGGCTGGATCAGCCGCGGATAGCCGAAGGGCAGAGTGCCGTCCGGACCCGGTTCGAGAGTGGAGGGCGGTCGGGAGAAGGCCAGGGATTGGCGGGGCGCGGGTCCGGTGCCCGGCCGTTCATGGCACCCGACGCAACTGCGGCGCTCCCCCGGTTGCAGATAGATGAGCGAGCGCATGCTCTGAACGGCGCGGCCGCTGGCATCGACAGCCTGGAAGTAGAGTGGCTTGCGGGCCGGGGCGCGGAAGTAGGCAGAGCCGTCCCGCTCGACCGGGACGGTGCCCAGCAGCATGCGGGCGTTGGGTCCGTAGGCAAACTGATGGCTGATTGCGGGATCGCTCTGGTTGTCGGTCCGCGATTTGGGCAGGAGTTGAAACACGCGCAGGTGGGCAATCGGCCGGTTGGGCGGCATCGGGTAAAGGCTCTCGTTCACGTCCGAGAGGAGGAACTCGCCCTCGTCGCCGAACTGCTCGCCGCGGGTGTCTTGGAGGACGGGCGGGCGGGGCCGTGGGGCCAGGGGGATCGGGTAGGCGGCGGAGATGCCCTCCCGGCGAAAGAGCAACTCGAGGTTGCCGAACCGATCGAAGTAGTACAAGCCAGTCTCGCCTTCCCTGGCCGTTCCCGTGTACTGGCCGCCGAGCGGTTCATGGCTGAAGGCCACAAGGTAGTAGTCCTCGGACAGCGGCCACGGGCTGTAGAAGTAGATCTTGGGCCAGCCTTGCGCCTCCGGAAAACAGACGTCCGGCGTCAGACGCTCGAACGATTCCGGACGGTCTTCGCCCGTCTGCGCATCCAAATCGACCCGGTCCGGATCGAGCAGACACAGCGTGCCGCCCACGATGGAATGGTGGCCTCCGCCGACGAACAAGATCCTGCGCGAGCCCGGAATCGCCTTCGCCTGGTAGCAGGCCCACGGCAGCCGGGTGTAGTTGCCAAAAAGGATCGCCGGACTGCCGCCGTCCGGGTTGCACGTCCAAAGCCCGTGAAAACAGGCGGCGTCGCGGTCCACGTAATCCCACCGCGTGTAGACGATGCGTCCGTCGTTCAGGACGAACGGATGCCACTCGTTGGTCTCGTGAAACGACAGTGTCCGGATGTTCCCCCCGTCGGCGTCCATGCGGTGCAACGCATGGATCGCCTCCGGGTTCCCGCCGCCGCACCGGTTCTTGCCTCCGCGCCGGGTGGACATGAACGCGATGTCGCCGTTCGGAAGCGGACACGGATCGAAGTCGTCGCGCGGGCCATCGGTCAACTGCCGCAACCGCGAGCCGTCGGCATCGACGGCCATGATGTGGAAGGAGCCGTACTTCACTCCGGCCTCCTCGGCAACCGGCTCGAATCCGGGGCCGTAGCTCGGTTTCCCGGTCGGGTCGGCGAAGGCGAAGTAGACAGTTTGGGCATCGTAGGCAAGCGACAGCGTCACGAAATGTCCGTTCAACTCCGAGTTCGGGACCAGGGCGCGGGTCTTCATGCTGCGACCCGGTTCATCGAGGACGTACACACCGGCATCGGGACGGGGCGGGCCCGAGCGGTAGTACCAGCCGACATACTCGTAGAGCATCTGGCCGTGCCCGGCGTAACGCGGGCGCATCAGGAACAGGATCGGACGGGAAACCACCAGCGGGTTCTTCAGCACGAGTGCCCGCCCCACGCGGCGGACCTTGAGATAAAGCCCCTGAGCCGCCTCCAAGTCCAATGCGGCCGCTCCGCCGACTTCCGCCCGCAGCGCATCGAGTGCCGAGACTTCCGAGCTCAGATCGGGGATGCCGGACAGGCCGAGCAGGCCGGCGCACAACCGCTCCGCCCGCCCGAGCGCCTTCGCGATCTCGACCCTGACGGCTTCCGCTCGCAAACCCGGTTTCCAATCTGCCGGTGCGGTGGACCAGCGGCTCACGCTGCTCTGGGTGGCGGGCTGGCCAAGGGCCAGGTTCCGCTGCGGGGAGACGGTCCCATAGGCTTCGACCTCGTTTAGGTGGAGGTATTCCGTGTCGGGTAACATCACCCGCACGAAGCGCGCGGTCTTTCCTTCGATCGGAACGGCCAGCGGTTCGCCATCGTGCGCCGTCCCGAAGATCTGCCCGTTATGGCGATAAGCCTCCTCCCAGGCGTTCCCGTCATCCGACAGGAGGAGCCGGAGGTGTCGGGCGCGCTCAGGGCAGTCGCGGGCGTTGTGAATGACAATGCGGGAGAGCGGTGCGACCGAGCCGAGGTCCACCTGCCACCAGGGATGCTCCTGGCGTTCGGTGTGAAACGCCGTTTCCTCGTCCGCCGCGCCGTCGCACGCCCCGGCGGCGTCCGCCTCGGGGGTGACGCGCGATCCGTCATCGGCGGCGCAGGCTCGAGCCAGCTGTCGGAGCCAGTCCCCCTCGACGGCGCGTTCATACTCGGCTGTGGCGGAGGCCTGCTTGAGATCGGCGGCGTGACCCGCGATCGAGGCGAACACAAGGCAGATGCACACGCCCGCGATACGAGGGAGACGCCAGAGAGATGTCGTCCGCAGCCTCTGCAGCTTTGTGATGGTCGAATCGTTCGTCATGGTTGTGCGGGCATTCTTAGCCGCAAAGCAACCGTCTGTCTCGCATCTTTTGGCGGTGACCCGAAGACCGGGCAACGGAGCGTCGCCGCACCGGCGAGGTTTCGGAAACGCTCCGATCCACGAGTTGCTATTGCCGTAGAGACCGTCGGTCAGCCCGGTGTAGTCGTGAATAGGATAGCCCGCGAGCGAGTCGATGGCGAAGGGTGCGGCGCCGGTCCCGCGGGCCAGGTTCGGATCCTTCTTGGCCAGCGACGCGCCGGAACCATCGGCCCCTGCCGGCCACTGGCCGTCGGTGCCATAGTTGACGCGGTCCATCAGCCGCTGGTTGTTGTCGTGCAGATTGATTGTCTCGCCGCCATTCGACAGCCGTCCGGCATAAGGCCCCAGGGCATTCCCGATCCCAGCTTGAGCCATGAGTATCAGTGGGTCGATCGCGACCACCAGATAACCACTGCGCTGGATGTGGGTGCCGTCGGGAAACACAAAACTGATTCCATCGGACAGAGACCAACCGGACAGATCGACATCAACGGCGTTTTGGTTGTGTAGCTCGATCCACTCGAGATCCGTTTCGTTTTTGGCCGGGTGGTACATGATCTCGTTGAAGACCACCACGCTATCGGCCCGGCCTGCCGGCGGATGCGCGGCAAGCAGGAGGGCCAGCCAGGAGCTGAGTGCGAGCAGCACGGCTGAGGGACAAGCCGGGTTCGGGAGAGGATGACACGACTGGCCGTTCAAGGGGCGGAGATCAGAGCTGTGTCATTCAACCATGCAGGCTGAACACACAGCGGGCGCACACGACAATCCTGGCGCGCGAGGTGACCGAACTGGACCGGCGTCCCCAGACGTTCGCATTGCCCTAAGCAGACCATCGCTTGGCGCTCGGGTGTCGCGGCCGGTCAGTCCCCCAGTCGAACGGACGCGTGCTCGGACAGGTAGAGCATATCGCGGTTTCCCGGGGAGGGCTGGACGGAGGAGGCCATGAACTGGCCGGTGACGCGCTGTCGGGTGCGCGGGTCGACCCACTTATGCACCTCGGCATGGCCATCGGCGAAACTGAGGCCGGCGGCTCCATTGTGGTAGCTGGCAGGGACATCGATCATGTAATACCGTGTCGGGGGGAGTCCGTCGCACATGGTCACGGCGAAGTCGCCGTAGTTGATGCTGTCCGGGTGCTCGTCGATGAAAACGCAGGCCTGGGAGTGGCCCATCACGCCGATCTCCGAGACCTTGCGGAACACGTGGTATTTCTTCTTGGTGAGGTAATTGAGCCAATCATCCCGCGAGTTCATGGCCTGGCTGAGCGAGAGGCTGCGCACCCGCGGGAAGACGCCTCCCTTCGTTTTGACCGTGCTGCGATCGGCGGGGCACTTGTAGACGCCCGCCGATCGCGCCGTGTAGGGAGCGAGCTTGGCGTATTCAGGGTCGGTCAGGAAGACCGTGTTCGTGTTGTCCGAATTGTTGCCATCGTAGTCCAGAGAACCGCGCACCCAGCCGGACCCCGTCGCGGTGAGATCGTTCCAGACCAGGTTGTCGTTGTGGTCGTCAGCGTACTGCAGCCAGCCCAGGGTCAACTGTTTCATGTTGCTCAGGCACTGGATGCCCTGGGCTTTGGTCTTCGCCTTGCCCAGGGCCGGCAACAACATGCTGGCGAGAATGGCAATGATCGCGATCACCACCAGCAACTCGATCAGGGTAAAGGCAGCAGCAGCCGCTTCGCTCAGCCGACGCGCCGGACTCTCCGCGCAGAGAGTCTCCGGGACCCCGGTCTTTCGTTGGTATTGTCGATACATGCTCTTGATTGCAGCCCATTCTAACCCGCATAGCAGCCCCCTTGCGGAGCCTGACTTCCCTTTGCACAGACGGGATGAAGCATGCCGGTTAGTAGCGCACGCGGTAGAACTTGCGCAGGGCCGTCATCGGCACGAGTTGCGGACTCGCCGTGCCTCCCGGCACATCCGTCCAGCCGCCTGTCACCGCATCCGCGGATTGCAGGGTGCCCGCACTGGTCCACGAGATTTGGAGATCGCCCCCTTGTCGTTCGACACTCAGCACGGGTCGCGCCGACACGACGGGAACGATGGTGTTGACCTCGAACTCGTCGATCGCAACCTGGTCCGTGGGGTTCGAGTTGGCCGGGACACGCAAACGCAGGGCCGTCGCTGGAATCGGCTGGCCCTCGAAGGACACCCTGTAGCTGTGCCTCAAGTAGGGGCGAAAGCCTGCCGAACTTCCACCCCGATACACCAGCGAGCCAACGGTGGCCCAGCCTGATGCGGGATCGCCCGTCTCGACCGTGTCCAAACCCGCCCCTTCGACAGTGGTGACCTGGAGGACATAGGTGCCCGCGAAGCGGTTGGTATGAGTCCCTGCCGGGCTCAACTCGGTGTCGTCCCCATTGTCGCGGCTAAACGCAATGTCCGTGACCGCGATGGGCCGTCCGAAGGCAACGCCGACGAAGGGTTCGGGATCCGCGCCGTCCGCCGCGTTGGCCACCCACGCGTGCCTGTCTCCGTAGAGACCATCGGTGGCGCCGCCGATCGAGTACCCGCTCGTTTCCATAGCGCTGCTCGCGAAGACTGCCGCCCCGTTCTTCGAAAGCGCGGCGTTGTCTGGAGCCGCAGCCCCTGGGTCGGCGCTGGTATAGTCTCCATCGTTTCCATCCCAGGTGATGGCATAGCCGGCTTCCGCATTGATGACAACACGGTCGCTTTGGCCCAGCGCCGACAGCGCCAAACCGCACGCGGCCAGGGACGCCAGAAAGCGCACCAACGCATGAGAGCGATAAGTATGTTGTGTTTGCAAATGACCAATGGAGGTTGGGCACGTTGCCTTCGTGTGTGGGACAAGTAGTTGGCCAAATGTGCACACACTCAAGTGCTCTGCAAACAGAATCGTCTCGAGTTTGATGCGTCCGACTCATACGCCCCCTCTGAACGTGCTTCACACCGGCCAGTTTCCAGTGCCGGCGACTTTGCATTTGCCTGTCGAGCGCCGACCGGACAACAATGCGAGCACCTGCCGATATGCTCAGAGTTCGTCTCCGGACTCTGTCCCGGGGACGTCGAGCGGCGGGCGGGCGAGTCTTTTACGACCAAGAATATGAACGCGATCGAGCATTGGAATCGATGGATGAGGATCACGAGCCTGACCTTCGCAGGATTGTCCGTGGCGTGTTGCTGGCCGGCAACCGCGGAATTCGGGGAGGCGCCGGTCCGGTTGGCGGTGAACACCGACAGCCCGGCCCACGCAATCAACCAAAATGTCTACGGCCATTTCTTCGAGCACATCTATCATTCCGCCAATGGCGGTCTCTGGGGCGAGTTGGTCTGGAACCGGAGTTTCGAGTTGACCAATGCCGGGATGGGCCACTGGTCGAGCGAAAACGGCGAAGTTGTCCAGTCCGCACTGGTCACAGACGCCCATTTCGTGTTCGGCGACAGCGCGTGGCAAGACTACGAGTTGACGTTGCAGGCCCTCAAGGAGCGCGGCTCCGAGGGGTTCCTGGTGCTGTTCCGAGCCCAGGACAATGACTCCTTCTATTGGCTGAACCTCGGCGGCTGGAACAATACCCGCCACGCCATCGAGAAGGAAGTTGAGGGCGGACGCCGTGGAGTCGAGCGGGGCCGCAATGGCGGCATCCAAACAGGCCGTTGGTACGACGTTCGCATCCGCTGCCAGGGCGACCATATCCAATGCTGGCTCGATGGAGAGCAAATCACCGATCTGCGCGACGAGGACAACCCGTTTCGGAAGGGCATGGTCGGCCTTGGCACGTGGGGCACGCACGCGCGCTACCGCAATATCAAGGTCACGCGACTCGATAACGCAGATGTCCTCTTCTCGGGTTTGCCCACGCTGCCTCCGAAGCCTTTCGAGTTCGATTTCTGGAGGCACTTTGGCTCTGGAAAGGCCGATAAGGTCGCAGACGCGCTCAATAACGAATCCAGTGTCAGCCTCGCCGGCGACGGCACGCCCTCGGGCATCGAGCAGGCGAATTTCCGTTTCACGCCACAGCGCTACCACGGATCCGTCTGGATGAAAGGCTCGCTGCCCGCAGGCATCAAGATCGAGTTGCGCGATCAGGATACTGCGCTGGGCGAGGCCGTCCTGGGTCCGCCCCGCGCCGGTTGGGCCAAGTACCCGTTTCAGATCGACTCCCGTGGCGCCACTCTCGACGGTTCGCTGCGCTTCACGCTGCTGGGAGCAGGCGCCGTCAAACTCGACCAGGTGAGCCTGATGGGTCAGGACGCCCTGGTCACCGGCGGGTTCCGACCCGATCTGCTGGAGGCTGTGCGCGGCTTGCGGCCGCCGATCATCCGCTGGCCGGGAGGCTGTTTCGCGTCGGTCTATCTGTGGAAAGACGCTGTGGGCCCCCAGCACGAGCGGCGCATCTACTCCGCCTACATGTGGGGGGACCAGGATATCAACTCGTTGGGCACGGATGAGTACATGATGCTCTGCAATCGAGTCGGCGCCAAGCCATTGCTGGTCATCAATACCGGCATCCTCGATGCCGGCTGCGGCGCGCCGGCTCAGTTCCGACTTGCCTCCCGTGACGATTACCTGCCCTACGCGCTGGAATGGATGGAATACTGCAACGGCGACGCGTCGACTCCCATGGGAGCCCTCCGCGCCGCCCACGGGCATCCCGAGCCGTACGGCGTGGTCTACTGGGAACTCGACAACGAGACCTGGGGCGCCGGCGTCGAGGCCTACATCGCGACGGTGCTCGAGTTTGCGCCTGCCATGCGGGCCAAGGCCGCCGAACTCGGCACTCCCATCAAGATCATCGCCTGCGGCGGCAGCAGCTTCGACATGCGCTGGAACCGCGGGCTCATCGATGCGTGCGCCCCCGTGATCGACTACATCAGCGTTCACCACTACGAGGCCCCCCAGAACTTCGCTGCGGGCGTCGAGCGCTACGAGAAATTGCTGATCGAGCTTGCCGATTACATCGCCGCCTCCGCCAACCCGCAGATGGAGATCTACAACTCCGAATGGAACGCGCAATCTACCGATTGGCGCACCGGCCTGTATGCGGGCGGCCTGCTCAATGCCTATGAGCGCCAGGGCCGGAGATTCACCCTGGGCGGCCCGGCGTTATTCCTGCGCCACCTCTCAGCCGGCGCCTGGGACAACGCGTTCATCAACTTCGATCACACCGGCTGGTTCCCGGCCCCGAACTACGTCGTGATGAAACTCTGGTGGGATAACTTCGCCCCCGGCTTTCTCCCGGTCGATGGCGATCCGCAAGGATGCAACGTCGTCGCAACCCGCACCGACGACGGCCGAACCGTGGTGGTCAAGGCGGTTAACCCAAACGCCGAGGAAAAGAGCGTCGAAGTCGACTTGAACGGCGCGTTCGCTCCGCAGACCGCGTCGATGCAAGTGGTCGCGCCGGGCACGCTGCGCGCCCGCAACACCCTCGAGGCGCCTTCGGTCGTGCGGGTGGAAACCGGCATGGTCCAACTGACCGGCCAACGCGTTCGTTTCGAGTTGCCGGCCTACTCGACCGCCGTGGTGAGGCTGAACTGACTTGTCCCGGCTGCTTCGAAAAGCTGCGGAAGATTGCCACAGCGGCGCGGTCAAGAGGACCTTGCATTCACAATGCCCGGATTGCCGGTTCATCATAAAAGTTCCTGTCCGGAAGTGGGATTCGATAGCAGAATCCCGT
>CAYPUR010000165.1:0-11028 GCA_964413865.1 uncultured Verrucomicrobiota bacterium | reverse complement strand
CGATTACGACCAGAGGCAGCAGTTCGTTTGGCTACTGACGCACCGACGCACCGACTACCGACGCACCCATCTCCCATCTCCGAATGTCTCAAGCCGGCTGCAAGCCGGCGCTCCGGCGGCGACAACGGACCCGTCGCGAAATCAGAGCGGCGCCTGGAAGGTGTAGTCGCCTGATCCGATCCCGAACACAGCGGCGTTCTTGTCGGTGCGCAGGAATCTGATGCCCGGGGCCGACGCGGCCGGCCCTCCGCCTTCGGTGATGCGCTTCGGATCGGTCGATGGGATGTGCACGACGGCCGTGGCGTTGGCGGGGATCGAGAGGCGCAGCGTGAATGTGTCCGCGCTTTTCTCCCATGCGCTCGAGATCCGTCCGCGGACGCAATCATGGGTGGCGCGCACCCAGCGCAGGTCGCCGACTGGCTGCGGCTTGATGAGGATCCGGTTGAAACCGACGGCGTCGGGGGCGGGTTGGATGCCGGCGAGCGCGTTGTAGAACCATTCGCTGACGGAGCCGAACATGGGGTGGTTGTGCGAATAGGTATTGTCGCTGAACTCCCAGTGTTCCCAGAGGGTGGTCGCGCCCCGTTCGAGCATGTGGCCCCAGCCGGGGAAGGTTCTCTGGTTGACGATGCGATACGCGACGTCGGCTCGCCCGGCGCCGGTCAGGGCCTCGAGCAGGTACTTCGTCCCGAAGATGCCGGTGGTGAGATGATGATCATGGCGGGCCACATCCTGCACGAGCACATCGAGCGCGCGGGCCCGTTGGCCGGCGGGGACGAGTCCGTAATGGAGTGCAAAGGCCTGGCAGGCCTGGGACGCGATGTCGTAACGCCCGGTGTCCGGGGCGAGGAACTTCCGATTGAAGGCGTCTTGAATCGATTCGGCGAGCGCATTGGCCTCGCGTGCGTCGGCTTCGCGCCCGAGCGCGGTGGCGAGCTGGGCGAGCAGCCTGGCGTTGAAGCAGTAGAAGGCCGTGCCGGTCAAGGCGCGCGGTTTGGGGGCCAGGCTTTCATGGTCGCTGATCCCGTTGTCGAGAATGCCCTCGACCGCGCGGGCGCGCAGCAAGGCGACCCAACGACGGGCGGCGTCGTACTGGTCCTCGATCAGCCGTCGCTCGCCGTAGTACTGACGGAGTTGGACGAGCAGGAGCGGTTGCGCCGTTCCCCAGCCGACCGGGCCGGACTTGTCGCCAAGGCCTTCATCGCTGATGCCGACAAAGGGCGCCGTCTCGGTAAAGCCGCCGTTGGGGCGGACGTCATCGACGAGATCCTGAGCCGCCTTTGCATAGAAGCGGGCCATATCGAAGTTGAGCATGGCCATCTCGCTCGACGCCACGATGTCGCCTCCGTATCCGAACTTCTCGCGATGCGGGCAATCGGATTGGACGCTGAAGATGTTGCTCAACTCGGTCCAGAGGACCATGCGTTGGATGCGATTGAACATGTCGTTCGAGCACTCGAACGAGCCGGCGCTCGGGATATCGGAATTGAGGCGCAGACCTTCGAGGGCGTCGAGGCCCGGCGTGCCGGGGTAGCCGGTGACCTCGACGTATCTGAACCCGTGGAACGCGAAACGCGGCGTGTAGACCTCGCTGCGGCCCGTCGTCACAGGGCCCCGTGGCTCCGGTTCAGACACCCGTCCGCCCCGCGTTGGCGAGAGCGGGACGGTGAGCGGATCGGCCAGGTTCGGCGCGTTCACCGGTGCGGCTGAGTCGAGGACGTCGCCTTTCAAGATGTACTCATCGATCTGGAAGGCGGTCTTGGGCTGGCCGACGCCATCGTAGTGGTAGTCCTTTCCCCCGCCTTTGATCTGCCCGCAAACGGCGGTCATGCCGTTGAGCGTGCCGTCCGGTTCGAGCAATTCGCCGTAACGCAGACGGACGCGCGTGCCGGCGGGGCCGCTGACGCGCAGACGCGCCCACCCGGCGAAGTTCTGTCCGAGATCAAAAATGAATACGCCCGGCTTCGGTTCGGTGCGATTGACCGGTTTGATGAGGGTGGTGATGCGGATGGGCGGGGCGTCCTGGGCGCGCAACGGACCGAGCTTGGGTTCGGCGGAGCGGAGAGTGTGCGTCCAACGCGAGTCGTCAAAGCCGGGGGTGTCCCAGCCGGGCTGTTCGCGCCGGGCATCGTAGACTTCGCCCAGGTAGACGTTATTCCGCACGATGGGGCCTTCACACGCGAGCCAGGTCTCGTCAGTGACCACGGTCTGGGAGGTGCCGTCGGCGAACTCGACGACGAGTTGGAGGATGGCGCGCGGTTCGCCGTGCGGGAGGGTGTCGCGCAGGTTGATGTGGTTCCAGAGGCGCAGGGGCAGGGGATTGAACCAGCCGTTGCCGAGCATCAGGCCGAGCGCGTTCGGGCCGCGCTTGAGTTGGGCGGTGACGTCGTAGGTCGAGTACAGGACGCGCCGGGCGTAACTGGTCCAACCGGGATCGAGGACATGGTCGCCAACCCGTTCGCCGTTCAGGCGCAGCTCGTAGTAGCCGAGCCCGCTGACGTAGGCCCGGGCGCGGCGGATCTCCTTTTCGAGGGCGAACTCCTTGCGGAGGAGCGGCGCGGGATTGTCCTCGAACATCTCGGCGTCCGGAATGGCCCGGTCGGGTTTGGCCTGGATCCATTGGGCGCGCCAGTCCTGGGCGTCGAGCAAGGCGGTTTCGAACCAGGCCGGCTCGCTGAACTCGGACGGCTGGTCCGCGGTTCCCCAGACTCGGACCTTCCACCAGACGCCCTGGCTCGAGTGAAGCGGCGTGCCGGCGTACACAACATGAATCGAGTCGTCTGAAAGGACCTTGCCGCTGTCCCACAAGTCGCCTTCCTCGCGGGCGAGGATCTCGCGCCTGGATGCGGCGAGCACATGGTATGCAGTCTGCGTTTCGCCTCGGCGGTCCGAGCGCATGGCCCAGCTCAAACGCGGCTGGGGGCCGTCGATGCCCAGCGGGTTGGCGCGGAACTCGCAGCGGAGGTTTTCGGCGATGACACCCGCGCGTGTGTCGAGGCCATGAAGGAGGGCGAGGGCGGTGGCGAGGATCAGGAGGCGGAATCGCGCGTGTGTTACAGAATCCTTGACCCGCGAACCTCGTTGCAGACAACTCAAGTTTCCGGGCTGCGTTGACGGGTCAAGGATTCTGCCGAGCGAGGCGCGGGAGAGGAGGGCTAGAAAACGGCGGGGCTGGTGCATGATGTCGAGGATTGGAATTGGTTTAAGGCGCGCCTCGCTAGTTTCCATAGAGCCTGGCCACGGCGGCGGCGCGGGAATTGACCTGGAGTTTGGCGTAGATTTTGCGGAGATGGTTGCTGACCGTCGACGTGGCGATGTTGAGCGTGCCGGCGATCTTCCTGGACTGCGCGCCTTGGGCGACGAGATCGAGGATTTCACGTTCGCGCGCGGTCAGGTTGTGGTTAGCTGTTTTCGAGGCGGTCGGTTGCGATTGGTGGAGATAGACCGCAATCCGCCGGGCGATCTCGGGGGTCATGGGCGAACCTCCCCCATGCACCTCGATGATCGCGTCCACGATCTGGGCGGGCGTGGCGCGCTTGAGGAGGTAACCGACGGCGCCGGCCCGCAGGGCCTCGAAAATCAACTCGTCATCGCCGTATGCGGTGAGCATGACCGGCAGGACTTGAGGGACGAGGCCCCGCAATTGGCGGACGCATTCGATGCCGCCGATCTGGGGCATCCGGATGTCGACCAGGACAACCTCGGGGCGCGCTTCGGGCAGGTGCGCGAGGGCGTGGCGGCCGTTGGGATGAACACTGACGCAGCGGAGTTCGGGGGTGAGATTGATGACGCGTTCGACTGTTTCGCGAAAGCGCGCGTCGTCTTCGATGATGCTTACGGCGATGGGCATGGGATCTGGGGAATGGCGACAGCGTTGCTGGTGTTCGGGAATGGTTCGGGGTCAGTGCGGGCCATGCGTGGCGGACTGGGCGGCGCCGAGACGGGGCAATGTGAAGAGAACGGTGGTTCCGGCCTGGGGGTTGCTCGAGATCCGAAACTCGCCTTGAGCCTCCTCGATGCGGCTACGCATGTTGCTCAGTCCGTTGCCCATCGTCGAGGACTCGGACAGGTCGAACCCGATGCCATTGTCGCTGACGCCGATGGTGGCGGTCGAGGCGGACAGGCGCAGAGTCAGGCGGATGGTGTCGGCTTTTGCATGCATGACGGCGTTGTTCAGGGCCTCTTTGCAGGCCAGGAAGACATTCTTGCGCTGGGAGGCATTGAGCGGCCAGGCAGGGATGTCCGTCGGCAACTCCAACACCAGGTCCACTCCCGCCGCCGCGAGATACTCCCGGGCGCGCTGAATCAGGTAGCTCATCAGGTGATTGAGCGTATCCTTCCCCGGTTGCATCGCCCAGACGATCTCGTCGAGGCTGCGCGCGGCTTCCCGTGCCAGGGCGGCCACAGTTTCGCCGCCCGCGCTGTTGTCGCCGAAATCGCTCAACAAGGCCAACTGGTTGAGGCGCGCGCCCAGGTCGTCGTGCATGTCTCGGGCGATGCGCTCGCGCTCGATGGCCAGGGCGCTCTGGCGCTCGGCGGTGTGCGTCCGTTTGAGCTCCCGATAGTGCGCGAACACGATCGTGCCGGCGAGCAATATGAAGGCGGCTGCGCAGGCCGGCCAGAACCACCGGGTCTGGTAGAAAGGAATCACGACTGTGAACGTCAGCTCCGCGGGGACCGGGCTCCAGAGGCTGAAGTTGCTGGCCGCGACAACCTGAAAGCGGTACGAGCCCGGAGGCAAACTCGGGTAGCGCGCCGTGCGGTCGCCGTGGGCGTCCACCCAGCCCGAGTCCCAGCCCTCGAGTCGGTACCGAAAGCGGACATCCTCCGGCGCGCGGAAGGTGGGGGCGGCGTATTGCACCCCGATCCAGGCCGTCGGGCTGCGCCGAGGATCGGGGTTGGAGAAGGCCAGGAACGGGAAGACGGGGTGGCCGTGGGAGGCGACAATCGGGAGTGCGACGCGGGCGTTGGACACCTTGAGGTTCCTGATGGAGTTCGGATTCCCAACCGCCACGCGGTCGATCTGGACCAGCGGGGCGAGATCCTCCTGGATGACGCGGGCGGGATCGAACACAACGGCGCCCTTGGCCGTGGCGAACCAGAGCCGCCCGTCCTCGGTCTTGCAGGCTGCTGGATGACTGTTTTGGCCTTTGATCTCGCTCGACGGCAGGCTGTCGGATTCGTCGTAGACGACGCAGTGGACCCGTGAGGCACGGCCGGACGCAACGGCCTCGAATTGGTCGCGGGCGACGCGGCAGATGCCACGGTCGCATCCGATCCAAAGGTGGCCGAGATTGTCTTCGACGATGGTATTGACCACATCGTCGGGCAGGCCGTTGGTCCGATTGAACACCGCGATGGCCGGGGAGGTGTTTCGGGTGTGCGGCGATGCGGACGCGAACTCGATGCGGTTGAGTCCCTTGGGAGTCCCAGCCCATAGGACGCCCTGGCTGTCTTCGTACAGGACAGAGATGTTGTTGTCCGAAAGGCCGTCGCGCGCGCACAGGAGCGATTGGACCCTGAGTTGCGGGGCGCGGTCGATGGAACAGAGCCCGGCGCCGAAGGTGCCCAGCCAGAGGCGGCCGCTGCGATCTTCGAGGATGGCGCGCACGTCGTTGTGCGGCAAGCCGTCGGCTGTGGAGAAATGCGCAAATCGTCCCTCGCTCCAACGCGCCAGCCCTTGCGCGTGGCCGATCCAGACGGTCCCGGTGCGATCCGCCTCGATGACACGGATCCGGTTGCTGTCGGGCCTGTCGGACCAGCGGTAGGCGACACGTTCGCCCTCATGCCAGCGTTCGAGTGAATCCATCGTCCCGATCCACAGCGCGCCGCCCGGATCCTCGTGAATCGAGCGAACGCGTCTGTCGTAGAGATTCGGTCCGATCGGACGCCGGATCATCAACCCATCCCGCCACAAGGCGACGCCCCGTTCGGTGCCGATCCAGATCCCGCCGTCGCGGGTGGGATACACGACCCGGACGTCGTCGTCGGGCAGCCCATCCTCGGATCGGTAGGCGCCAAAGCGCCATGGCTGCCAGCAGTTGAGACCGCCGGTGTCGGTGCCGATCCAGAGGTTTCCCTCGCGGTCTTCGAGCAGGCAGTTGATGATGCCGCTCGAGAGCCCGTCCTCGGGCCCGAACTGGGATTGTCGACCCTGGCGGAGGCGGGTGAGTCCGGACCGCTCCCAACCGAGCCACGGGTTGCCATCCCGATCGACGAGCAACGCCCTCACATTCTCGAACGCCTGCAGCGGTTCGTAATAACGGCTCACTTGCTGGCGATCGAGCGCCACGGTGATCGTTCGATCCGGCAGGCAATGGAAGAGGCCGATTCCCCGCAGCCACACATTGGTGCGGCTATCCCCGGCAATTTGCATTGCCAACTGAGAGTGGTTCCAGGGCAGAGGCACGGGCGAGAATCGGTCAGTCGCCGGATCCCATCGTCGAACGCTATGCATGCCGCCCAGCCACACGCACCCGGCGGCATCCTCATACAGCGTCGGCACGACCAGGACTTGAGGTTCGGCGATGGTGTCGGCTGAGACCGGAAGAACGGTCTCAAAGACACCGCCCCGCCGACGCGTGAGCCCGGAAACAGTTCCGATCCACAGGTCGCCGTTTCGCGCCCGGCACAGCGACATGATGTGATCGTTCACCAGGCCGTCGGCGGTCGTGAATCGCTCGATGCGGTCGGGAGCCAGGTGGATCAAGCCGGCAGCCGTGCCGATCCAGAGCGTGCCGTCTGCGTCCTCCGCGAGGGCGGCGCACTCTTCGCTGACGAACTCGGCGACGGTTTCCCTGTTGATTGTCTCGAAGGTGAGGCCGTCAAAACGGGCCAATCCTCTCGGCGTGCCGATCCACAGGTGGCCGTCCTGCGTTTGGAGCAAAGAGAGGATCCGGTTGTCGGGCAGGCCGTTCTCACGCGTCCAGACCCGTTTGCGATACACCTGCTCGGCCTTGAGCCACCCGGGCGAGGAAGGGCTGGCTGGCTGGCTGGCAAACGCGGGTGCAAGCCCGTCAGCCGCCTCGATCAGGGCCAGCGACACGCAGAACTTGGCCAGGCAATTCATGCAGCGCGCATGAGTGCATCTCTCGATGACATCGGCTCCGCGTTCTTCAGAAGTTGGCGCGGTTTTGCTTTCCTAGCCTGCATGCTGACTTCGCTTGAGAACTCCTGCTTCGCGTTGGCAAAAAGTGGCGAGAAATGCAGGCTAGGGCGGAGTCACTCCACCTGATACGCGATGACCGCATTCGCCCCGTTCCGGCTCAGATGGGTGATGCGGGTGGTGCGCGGGCCGTCCAGGACGTAGAACCGAATCCCATCGGCGATCGGGACCGTGAATGTTCCCCCAGTGACCATCTGGGCGACAACCGTCGGACTGCAGTCCGCGCCCGCCACAGTCACCGTGTTGATCGCGTTGACCGCCTTGGGCTCGACGGCATAGGGCCCGGCGGCCGATGTGGCGGATCGACAGACCAGCGGGTACCAGGCTCGAACGACGCCGTCCGGATCGGCGGGATCGTTGATGAGCGTCTCGGACAGGCTGTTGGGATCGATGGAGTAGAGGTGGTGATACGCGCTGCCGCCCGTCTCTTCCCACAGGGAGCGCACCGGATAGAGGCCATCGGCTTCAACGTAGAACTCGAAGGTGCTGTCCGCGGTGTTCCCCGGATTCTCCCACAGCACCTGGGCGTCGGCCCCGGCAAAGCGCGGGGCCGAGTCGAGGCCCGCGCGATCGTCGGTATGGATGCGGAAGCGATGGACGCCCGCCTTGAGTTCGAGGTAAGCGAGTGATTCGACGGCGATGTTCTCGTACGTTCCGGAGCACAAGCCCGGCACGTTGGCCGGCTGGCTCTCGGGAGTGCCGCTCTTGTCCCAGCTCAGGGCTTGCACGATGCTGGTGGCCGCCAAATCGATGGGGATCAGGGGCGGGACGGCGAGTTGCTGTCGGGCTCGTTCGAGGGTGTTGGCCAGGGGGACGCCACCGTTTGCGCTCTGGACCATGCGCACATCGAACCCGCGGACGGTGAGGCTGCCGACGGGCAGGCTGCTGCTGGCGGAGAGGTAGGGATAAGCGCTGGTCCAGGTCCATGTGTGGGTGCGCGTCACCCCGGCGCTATCCACGAACGACACCACGTTCGTGTGCCGGGTTCCCCACGGAAGCACCGTCGTGATGGGGCAGGTCACAGTCGCGCCGGCGAAATCCTGCACTCCGGGATTGTCGGCCTTGTGCACGGCATAATCGATTGTCAGGGACTCGCTCGGGATCGGCACGCCATCGAGCGACAGCGTGATCGATGTTGGCTCGACGTACGTGTCGCGATCCAAAATCGTGACGCTCACGGTGGGGTAGAACGCCGTCGCCTTTCCGGCCGGCTGGGGCGACAGATCGGTCACAATCGCGGGCATGGCGCCTGCCGCCGGAGTCGATGCCTGGAAATCGTCGAATGTGGCCTCCGCACCCTCCGTGGCCGACGGGTAATTGCGCTGCCAGGAGAACAGGGCGCAAAGCCCGGAGAAGTAGCTGCTTGCCGCGTCCTGGCAGACGACCGAACACCACGGATTGTCGAGATCCGCCGTGTCGAAAAAGCGGAGAAGGAAAGTGAAGCCGTCGTGGCAACTGACTTCGAGACGATAGGCGCGGCTGGGGTCCGGGAGGATCCCCTCCAGCACGCCCACAGTCCCGGAGTCCCGCTCGTCGACGATGCGGGTGATGTACAGGTTGCGGTACCCGGAGGAATAGGTCGCGGCGTAGCCGTCCGTTGTTCCAAGGCCGATGTCGGAGAGGTAAAACAGCATGCCCGTCTCCTGCGGCCAGACATTGTTCCAATCGAGGATGTCCACACCCACAACAAAGCGATCCGCAAGAGACACGTCCGGACGAAAACTCCCCGCGCGCGAGTTGCCCATGCCGCCCGGATCATCTCCGGTGGGCGGGGCATAGATCCGGTACCCTTTGCCGCCCGCGTCGTCGGCGGGGAACGTGTACACGGCCTGGCCGTATGCGGGCAGCGTGTAATGCTGCCATCCGGTGTCTGTGCCTGTGTTGAAGTCCCAGGACTGAGCCTCGATGCGGGGCAGGACCGCACCGGAGAGAACCAGGGCCAGGACGGAGGCCACGGAAAGGCCGAAGGCACCGTGGGCAAGCGAATGGCGATCGGCGCGGAGAGCAGACGTTCTATTCATGGGATTCCTTTATCACTCATCTCGTGACCGACCGTGCGTTGGGGGCGCGGTCCTGAGATCATGTGCCGGAAATTCTGGTGGGGCGGTGGTGTCGAGTCAAGACGCCATTTCTGGCCCGATCAGCGCCGTCTCACGACGGCGGCTACGTAGGCGGTGTAGCCGTCCCCGCAGCCGCGGGATAAGCCCGTGCTGACGCGCTCCGTCAAGAACGTTGCTCTATTCTTTGCCGTTCCAGCAGAAGGTGCAGAGTTGCTCCTGGGGCAGGCCGATCGACGCGACCATATCGTCGAGGTGCTGGTACTGGAGCGTCGTCAGGCCCAGCCGGTGGCGAATCCGCTCGATCATGGTGCGATGTTTGTCCGAGTTGATATCGGCATACTCGGGCGGGGGCGAGCCGTCCTGCCCTTCGATCTCCTTGATGGCGCGGCGGCCGGCGAGGTCCAGTTCGGACCTCGATCGCGAGAAATTGAGGAATTTGCATCCGAAGATCAGGGGCGGACAGGCTGGACGCATGTGCACCTCGCGGGCGCCGCAATCGAAGAGCCGGCGGACCGTTTCGCGGAGTTGTGTGCCGCGGACGATCGAGTCTTCGCAGAAGAGCAGACGCTGCCCCTGGATGAGTTCCCGGATCGGGATGATCTTCATGCGGGCCACCAGATCGCGTGTCAGTTGGTCCTGAGGCATGAAACTGCGCGACCAGGTCGGCGTGTACTTCACGAAGGGGCGTCGGAACGGCACCCCGCGTTCCTGGGCGTACCCCATGGCGTGGGCGGTGCCGGAATCCGGAATGCCGGCCACGACGTCGACGGGTGTGGCGTCTCTGCGGGCCAGGGCGGCCCCGCTGCGGTAGCGGGCGGCCTCGGTATTGATGCCCTGGTAGGTGGAGGCCGGGTAGCCGTAGTAGACCCAGAAGAAGGCGCACATCTGGCAGCGGTGGCCGGGCAGCGAAAGCACCTCGACGCCCTCCGGGGTCATCCGCACGACTTCACCCGGCCCCAGGTCGCGCAGGGGTTCGTAACCCAGATTCGGAAGCGCGCAACTCTCGATCGTGGCTGCGTAGGCCCCCGGCTTCTGGCCGAGAATGATCGGGGTCCGTCCCAGTTTGTCGCGCGCCGCGTAAACGCCGCCGTCGGTCAAAAGCAGAATGGAACAGGATCCAATGATGGCGTTTTGGGCGATCTGAATGCCCTCGGCGAATGTCGCGCCCTGATTGATGAACAGGGCAACCAGCTCGGTCGGGTTGACCTCGCCGCCGCTCATCTCGGAGAAATGGGCGGCGCGCAGGCCGTAGATCTGCTTGACCAGCTCGGCCGCGTTGGCGATGCGCCCGACCGTCACGATGGCGTAGTTGCCCAGGTGCGAGCCGATGATCAGCGGCTGGTCTTCGGTGTCGCTGATCACGCCAATGCCGGTGCGGCCCTTGAGTTTCAGGACGTCCTGCTCGAATTTGGACCGGAACTGGGCGTTCGTGATATCGTGGATGAAGCGGGTGCAACCGCCGCCGTTGTGCACGGCCAAACCGCCACGCCGCGTGCCCAAATGCGAATGATAATCGGTCCCGTAGAAGAGATCATCCACGCAGTCCTGTCTCGAAACCACGCCAAAGAAACCACCCATAGGAATGTGCCCGTTTGTTGGTTCTGAACGCCCGTCAGGTTAGCGAGCCCTTGCCTCAGACTCATGAAGCACCTCGCCAGATCGTTTGCGCCGGGCTTCGGCCATGGCAACCGACCCTCGACGCCTCGCTAAGCGGCGCCGCTGCGCGGCGCAAAAGCTCGATCTGTCGACAACGAGTCTTACCGGTGGCGGATTTTAGAGACCCGGCCCGTTCGATTCAAGCAA
>CAYPUR010000164.1:0-11049 GCA_964413865.1 uncultured Verrucomicrobiota bacterium | reverse complement strand
CGTTTCGAGCGCCGTGTGGCGGTAAAGGTTGTTGCTGACCACCTTTGCCACGGCATCGCGCTTCAGTTCGACCACCACCCGCGTGTTCTCGTCCGATTCGTCGCGGACGGCCGTGATGTCCTTGAACTCCTTGAGTTCGCCTTCGTTGACCAGTGTCGCGATCCGCTCGACCAGTTGCGCCCGATTGACGTTGTAGGGGATTTCCGTGACGACGATCTGCTCGCGTCCGCCCTTGAGCTGCTCGACCCCGACCCGCCCGCGAATCTTGACGCTGCCCCGGCCGGTGGCGAAGTACTGGCGGATGCCTTCGAGCCCGCACACCATGCAGCCGGTCGGAAAGTCCGGGCCCTTGATGTGCTTCATCAACTGGGGAATGGTCAAGGCCGGGTCGTCGATCAGGGCGCAGACCGCATCGACGACTTCGCCCAGGTTGTGCGGCGCCATGTTGGTCGCCATGCCCACGGCGATGCCGGTGCCGCCGTTGACCAGCAGGTTCGGGAACGCCGCGGGCAGCACGACCGGCTCCTCGTGTTCCTCGTCGTAGGTCGCCGCGAAATCCACCGTCTGCTTGTCCAGATCCTCCATCAGCACCGCGCCGAGGTGGGTCATGCGGGCCTCGGTGTAACGCATCGCCGCGGGCGGATCGTTTTCGACGGATCCGAAGTTCCCCTGCCCATCGACCAGCGTGTCCCGCATCGCCCACGGCTGCGCCATGTGCACGAGCGTCGGGTAGATGGCCTGATCGCCGTGCGGGTGGTATTTGCCCATCGTCTCGCCGACGATGCGGGCGCACTTGAGGTGTCGGCGCGTCGGCAGCAGGCCCAGATCGTGGAACATCGCGTAGAGGATGCGGCGCTGGGACGGCTTGAGTCCGTCGCGCACGTCGGGCAGGGCGCGCGAGATGATCACCGACATCGAGTAATCGAGGAACGAATTCTTGATCTCCTCGGCGACGTTGATCTTCTCGACCTTTTCGTTCGCGGCGTAGAGCGGCGTAGAACTCTCGGGCGGAGGGGGCGGGGGCGGCGTTTGGCTCTCTTCGGGCATAGGGGGCGAGGGGGATAGAACGCTTCAGACGTCCAGGTTGCGCACATTGAGCGCGTTGTCTTCGATGAACTGGCGGCGGGGTTCGACTTCGTCGCCCATCAGTTTGGTGAACATTTCCTCCGCCTCGACGGCGTCGGTCAGGTCAATGCGCAGCAGCTTCCGGCGCGCCGGGTTCATGGTCGTTTCGAAGAGCTCCTTCGGGTTCATCTCGCCCAGGCCCTTGAACCGCTTGATTTGGAGACCCCGTTTCCCCACCTCCTTCACCCCCAGCAGAATCTCCGGGATGGAGAAGATCGGCTTGATTTGGGCCCGCTCGCCCTCCCCTTCCGCCAGTTCGAAGAGCGGTATGTCCTGGGCGGCGAAGTGCTCGACGTTGAGCCCCTTGCGCGCCAGCTTTGCGAGCAGGTCTTCGACCGACTTGGTCTCGTGCAGTTCCACATGGCGCGCCCGGCGGGTCGGGCCGTTGTGCCCGTTGTGGCCGTTCTTCTTGTCGGGGCTGGCTGCCGCCTCCTCTTCGCCGAAGAGCCCGAGATCGGGGTTGGCCTCGCCGAACTCGCGCAACTCCTCCTCGGTGTGGAAATAGTGCACCGCCTCGTCGTTGCCCTGCCGCACTTTGACCAGGTGGCGCGGCAGTTCGTGGGTGTCCGGACGCCGTTTCTCGACATACTCGGCAAAGTCGCCTCCGTGGCGCTGCAACGCGCGCACGTACTTCTCGAGGATCACGAGCAATTCGAGGATCTCGGACAACTGCCGCTCGTTGAACTCCCGCCCATCGGCGACGTTGCGCAACCGCACGTCTTCGGTGCCCAACTGGATGAGGATGCGATTGAGCTGCGGATCGTCCTCGACGTATTCCACCCTCTTCTTGCGCGCGATCTGGTAGAGCGGCGGCTGGGCGATGTAGACGAACCCGCGCCGAATCAGCTCCGGCATCTGCCGATAGAAAAACGTCAGCAGCAGCGTGCGGATGTGCGCGCCATCGACGTCGGCGTCGGTCATGATGATGATCTTGTGGTAGCGCAGCTTCTCGAGGTTGAACGCCCCTTCGCCTTCGCTGTCGCCGATGCCCGTGCCCACCGCCGTGATCATCGTCCGGATCTCGAGGTTCTGGAGCACCTTGTCCAATCGCGCCTTCTCGACATTGATCAGCTTGCCCCGGATCGGCAGGATGGCCTGGAACTTCCGATCCCGGCCCTGCTTGGCCGAGCCGCCGGCCGAATCGCCCTCGACAATGTAAAGCTCGGTGTTTGCCGGGTCGCGATCGGAGCAGTCGGCCAGTTTGCCAGGCAGGCCGCCCCCGGTCAGCGCGGTCTTCCGCACCGCTTCACGCGCCTTGCGCGCCGCCTCGCGCGCCCGGGCCGCCATCAGGCACTTCTCAATGATCTTCTTGGTCACCGACGGATTGGCGTCGAAGTAGGTCATCAAGCCGTCGTACACGATCGAGGAGACGACGCCGTCGATCTCCGTGTTGACGAGCTTCACCTTGGTTTGGGACTCGAAGCGGGGGTTGGGCAGCTTGACGCTCAGCACGCAGACCAGTCCTTCGCGCACATCGTCCCCGCTGATCGAGGCGTCCTTCTCCTTCAACAGTTCATTCGCCTTGGCGTACTGGTTGATCGCCCGCGTCAATGCGCTCCGGAATCCCGTCAGGTGCGTCCCGCCATCGGGATTGGCGATCGAGTTGGCGAAGCAGAGGATCTGCTCGTTGTAGCTGTCGGTGTACTGCAGCACGCAGTCCACAAACGCATCCTCCTCGCGGCTCTCGACCTTGATGAGGCGCTTGCCGGACAGGCAGACCGGCTTGGGATGGATCGTCTGCTTGCTCTTGCCCAACTGCTTCACAAACTCCTCGATCCCGTCCCGATAAAAGAACCGCTCCGACTTGTTTTCCGTCCGCTCGTCGGTCAGGAGGATTTCGACGCCCGGGTTCAGGAATGCCAGCTCACGCAACCGGAGCGCCAGGTGCTCGAACTTGAATTCGGTAGTCAGCGTGAAAATGATTGGGTCCGGCTTGAAGGTGATCAGCGTGCCGGTGTGCTTGGACTTGCCGATGACTTCGAGTTTGCGCACGGTGACGCCGCGGGCGAACTCCATGTAGTAGACCTTCCCGTCGCGCGAGACCTCGACCTTGAACCATTCGGACAAGGCGTTGACACACTTGGCCCCGACGCCGTGCAAACCTCCCGAGTACTTGTAGGCACCCTGGCCGAACTTGCCTCCGGCGTGCAGGTTGGTCAGCACCAACTCGACCGCCGGCATGTTCCATTTCGGGTGGGTGTCGACCGGGATGCCGCGGCCATCGTCGCGAATCGAGAACGATCCGTCCACGTGCATCGTCACCTCGATGCGCTGGCAGTGGCCTGCCAGGTGCTCGTCAATCGAGTTGTCCAACACCTCGAACACGCAATGATGAAGCCCGCGCTCGTCCGGGTCGCCAATGTACATGCCGGGACGCTTCCGGACCGCCTCGAGCCCCTCCAGTTTGTCGATTTTGGAGGCGTCGTACTTGTCAGTCGTCGGGACGTTGTCAGCCATATTTGAACCTGCTCGGACTCGAAGAACCAGACCGCGAAAAACCGGATGTTCAAGCAACCTGTCTTCAGGGATACCAAACGGTTCAGAGTGTATGAAAACCGCCTCCAAAAACAACACCAAATCTCGCGAATCTACAATCCGTTGTGGACGCGTCCGGACGCCCTCCTAATTAGTTGTGGTCCTCGATCCCATCATGATCCCTCCGTGTCCCCGCCCGACGGTGTCAGATGCCGGGCCAAAGCCTCGAACCTTGCCAGATCGAGAGACTCGGCCCGGCATGTCTCGCTGAGGCCCAGGGTCTCGAAAGCGCCGCGCAGCGCGTGTTCCTCGCAGGTGGATCGGAGCAGCTTGAACATCATCTTCCTGCGCTGCGAAAACGCGCTTCGGACCAACCTCGCGAACGCGCGCCGTTCGGGCGGGGAGAAACCAGGTCCCGGTCTCCGGTCCAGGGCCAGGCAGGTGGTGGTGATCTTGGGAGGGGGGAAGAAACAACTGGCCGGGATGCTGAAGGAGGCGGCGGGCGCATACCTGTGCCGGACGATCAAGGTCAGGATCCCATAGTCCGGCGATCCCGGCCCGACGGACAGGCGTTGGGCGACCTCCTGCTGGAGGGTGATGACGAGCCGCTCGGGACACGTCGGGGCCAGGGCGAGGGTCGTCAGGATCTCCGACGCGGCCGAGTACGGGAGGGCAGCCACAAGCTTCCACGAAGTCCAGTCCGCCACTTGCCCGGCGAGGAAATCGACGGCGTCCGCGTGCACCAGGCGGAGTCTCTCGTCTCCGGCGAACCGTTCCTCGAGACAACCGACCAGACGCGCGTCCTTCTCGATGGCCAGCACCTCTCGCGCCCCGGCCAAGAGCAGCTCGGTCAACGGCCCGAGACCCGGGCCGATCTCGATCACCTGGTCGCTCGGGCGAAGGGCGGCCAGGCCCACGATCCGGCGGAGCTGGTTGCCGTCGTGCAGGAAGTTCTGACCGAGCGATTTGGTGAGGCGAATCTGCCGGGCGGCCAGAATCTGGCGCATTTCGGAGAGAGTCATGCCGGCCCGAGTTGCGCCAGAGCGTCCGCCAGGGCGCTGACGGCTCGTTCGAGATCGGTTTGGCTGATGATGAGCGGCGGCGTGAATGCAAGGACGTTCCCATGCTCGCCTTCGGGCAAAACGAGGAAACCGCGGCCGAGCATGATCCTGACGATCTCGCTCACAACGTCGCAGGCGGGGCGACCGTCGCGATGGCACAGCTCGAATCCGACCATCAAACCGAGCCCGCGCACATCGGCGACCAGGCCGGCGGGCACCGCCACCCGGCTCAGCCGGGCGCGCAGGACCGCCCCCACACGCTCGCTTCGCCGCGGAAGGCGTTTGGATCGGATCTCGCGGATCTGGCTCAGGGCCATGGCGCATCCGACCGGGTGTCCCAGAAAGGTGCTTGTGTGGATGGCTTCGCCCGTCGCCTCCGGCCATGCGCGGTCCATCACATCAGCCCGACCGACACACGCCGACAGCGGAAAACCGCCGGTCAAGGCCTTCCCCAGACAGATCAGGTCCGGAACAACGCCGCCCCGCTCGCAGGCGAACCAGCGCCCGGTGCGTCCGAATCCTGTATAGATCTCGTCCACGATCAGGAGCGCACCGAACTGATCGCACAACCCCCGCACGCGCGCCAGGAAGTCCGGCGGCGGCACGCGAATGCCCGACCGCCCCTGCACAGGTTCGATCAGGACGGCTCCCATCCGGCCGGTATCCAGGTGGCGGCGCACTGCGGCACAGGCCCGCGCGACGCCAGCGCCGGAGACAGGGAACGGCGCGAATCGCACAAACGCCTTGAGCTGGGACCGAAACGGCAGCCGGAAATGCGCACGCTCGGTGGCCGTGAGCGCGCCGTACCCGAGGCCGTGGTAGGCGCCCTGAAAGGCGACGACGCCCGCCTTGCCAGTGGCGAGCAGCGCTGTCTTTAAGGCGGCCTCGACAGCCTCGAAACCGGAGTTCCCAAAGATCACCTTGCCGGTCCGGGGCGGATCGGGGGGCGAGCCGATCACTCGGCGTCCGGGCTTTGAGCCCCCCGCCTGCCCCGCCCCGCCCGTCCAGCGCTCGAACGTGAGGCGGCTCAATTCACGAGCCAGCGCCGCCTTGAGGCGATGCGGATAGACATCGCCCATGGCGTGCAGGAGACGGGGCATTTGGCGCCGGGCGGCCGCAACGACCCGCGGGTTGGCGTGGCCGGCGGCCGCCACGCCAAACGCCGCGGTGAGATCGAGGTACCGGCGGCCTTCGAGATCCCAGACGCGCGCCCCGCGGGCCCGCTCCCAGACGATCGGCCCGGAGAGGTCCGGAGCGATGAACGTCACGTTGCGCGATTCGTAGGCGCGCAAGAGATCGAGGACGCGGCGGGTGGCCTTCACTCAAACGCCTCGCTGGTCTGCCGGCCAAATGACCTTGTGCAATTGCACCTGGAAACGGACCGGCAGGGCATCCGCGATGACCCGCTCGGCGAGGGCGCGCCGGGAGATCGGGGTCTGGCCGGCCGGGATGGGCTTGAGGGACGGATCGCGCTGGCGGGGTTCGAGCGGCGCTACCCAGGAGAACAGGAGCGGGCACAGCTCATCGAGGCGGCGCTCGGAGACGACCTGCCGCGCCCAGCGATAGTCTTCTTCGGTGCCGATCACGAACTTCACCTCGTCGGTCGCCCGCAGGTCTGCCAGGTTCTCCCATCGGTTTTGGGCGCTCTCGCCGCTGCTCGGGCACTTCAGGTCCATGATGCGCCGCACGCGGCGGTCGACCGGCGCGATATCGAGTGCCCCGCTGGTTTCCAGCAGCACGCTGCAACCGTCGTCGCACAACGCTTCGAGCAGCGGCAGCGATCCCGGCTGCAGGAGCGGTTCGCCGCCCGTCAACTCGACCAAGGGAATCAAGACCGGCCCCCGAACAGCGCGATAGGGCGCCGCCAACCGGCGGACCTCCGCCCGGACGTCCCCGATCGTCTGCCGAAGACCTTGCTTGAACGCGTAGGCGGTGTCGCAATACGAGCAGCGCAGATTGCACCCCGCGAGCCGGATCAGGACGCACGGGAGACCGGCGAATGTGCTTTCGCCCTGCACGCTCAGGTAGATCTCGTTGACGGTCAGATGATCGGACATGCGGGCTAGGCTGTTGGAGGCGGTTCCTGATCGGCCACGGCGCCCGCTTCGAGGAGGCGCGGGCCCCGTTCGCGCAGCGGAAACCAGAGGCGGAACACGGTCCCCTTGCCGGGATGACTTTCGACGTCGATGCGCCCCCCGTGCTCGCGCACGATGCGGTAGACGATCATCAACCCGAGGCCGGTCCCCTTCTTCTTCGTCGTGAAGAACGGCTCGAAGAGCCGGCTGAGCCGCTCCTGGGAAATGCCGGTCCCGGTATCGCCCACGCTGATCCAGACGCCCTCGGCCGCGGTGCCTGTCCGGATGGTGAGAACGCCACCCCGGCTCATGGCGTGCATCGAATTCTTGATGAGGTTCACCAGGGCCTGCTTGATTTGCGCGGCGTCAAAACGCGCCTCGGGCAGGTCGCGCGCCAGGTGCATCCCGACGCCAAGACCGCGGTTGTCGATCTCCGGGCGGAGCAAGTCGAGTGTCGCCCTGGCCACCTCGTTCAGCAACGCGGGCCGCATCTGGGGAATCGTCGGGCGAATCGCATCGAGGAACTGGGTGACGATGTAGTCCAGGCGCACGATCTCGCCCTTGGCCACCGTGAGGTACTTGTGCATCCGGTCCGCGATCTCCTCCATCTCGCCCCCGGAAGGTGAGGCGGACGTTGCGGCGCGCCGCCGCCCCGGGCGCGAGCGGGCGGAGGCGTCGCTCACCACCGCCCACTTCTTCAGCTCGCGCTCCATCAACTGAAGGTGGATGTGGAGGGCGTTGAGCGGGTTGCCGATCTCGTGGGCGACGCCGGCGGCCAGGAGGGTCAGGGCCTGCAGCCGTTCGCTCTCGATCGCCTCGAAGGTCTGTTGGCGGGCCTCGGTCGCGTCGTGCAGGACGAGGGCGACGCCGGCGCTGGCCTGCGCTCCCGCATCGAGCGGAGCCGCCAGCACCCGCAGGAAGCGCGGCCGCGGAAAGCTGACTTCGAGCTCGTGCCGGGTGGCATGCGGGCCGCCGCGCCGGCCGAGTGCGGCAATCTTCTCCCAGTCGAGTTCGGGGAAAAGCCTTGCGATGGGCTGTCCTTCGGCGCTCTCAGGGACCAGGCCGAGCAGGCGGGTAACCGCCTGATTGCAGTAGACCACGCGCCCCTCGGCATCGACGACCAGCACGCCGTCCTCGATGGTGTTGAAAAGCGTCTCGAGGAAATTCCGCTCCCGCGCCAATCGCTCGACCACCTTCTGCAAATCCGCCGTGTCGAGGCGTCCGAGGCGTCCGAGGACCTTGTCGAGAAAACTGGATTTGGGGGACGGCATCGTCGACGTGTAAACATGCAGGCTAGAACCATTTGCGCCTCTTGAAATACCAGTAGGTGGCGGCTGTGCTTGCGAGCATGACACCCAGGACGATCCAATACCCGCCATCGAGCTCGGGCATATTGTTGAAATTCATCCCGTACCACGTGCCGATCATCATGAGGGGCGTGGTCACGATCGTGAACAGGGTGAGCAGCTTGATGACTTCGCCGGTCTGGTTGGACGAGATGTTCAGGTAGACCTGCAGAATGCCGGTGACGGAATCGGTGTAGCTCTGGGCCAGTTCGGAGATGTGGTGGAGGGCGTCGTAGACGTTGCGGTAATAGGGCACCAGATGGGCGCGGATCAATTTGAACTCGCCGCTGGCGAAGCGGGCGAGCACTTCGCGCTGCGGGCCGATAATCTGGCGAAGGTGAAGCACTTCCTTCTTGATCTGGATAATATGGTCGAGCGTTTCCGCGTCGGGACGATGCAGCACCTGGTCCTCGAGATCGCCGATCTCGATCGAGAGTTCTTCGAGGGCCGGCCTGTAGTTGTCCACCAGCGTGTCCAGGAGCGTGTGCGCCACCCGGTCGGGGGCGCGGGCGATGTGGACGTTGCTGCGCAGGCAGCGTTCGGAGGTGAGGGAGACGCTCTTGAGCGGAACGACATGGTAGGTGACCAGGAAATTCTTGCCGAGGAAGAAGTTCAGCTCGCTCGTGGCGAACACGCCGTCCTTTCGGCTGTAGTCGACCGCGTGAATCACTATGAACAGATAGGGCGTGAAGCGGTCGCCCTCCTTGGGCAAGTACTCCTCGACTTTGGGCGATGGGCTCTCGGTGACGCAGTCCTCGATCGAAAGCGGATGGAAATGAAACACCCCGTCCAGATAGAACGCGCTCTCCTCCGGCGTCGGATCCTCGAGATCCAGCCACAAGAACAGGTTCGTATCGGCAAGCAGCGTCGGCATCAGGAAGGCGTCAATGTCCTTCGTGTGCAGGCGCCCCTGCGTCGTGAATGCAAATGACCGGACCATGCGCGCAACCTTGTCGCTACGCCCGCGCGAGCCGCTCGAGCCCATTCTCTCAGCTCGTCCCGCCCGGGCTGTCGTCGGCGGATGTTAAGTCCGCCGGCGACGCTGGCAAGCGTTTGCTGGACCGCCGGCCGGGGCGCCGGGTCTTGAACAGTTCCATTTGAGCCTCCCGGAACAGGTTGTACTGCTTGAGGACGCGAATGGTCTGGAGCAAATCCGACTTCTGATAGTTCCGATTCGGCTCCGTGTGGGCGATCAAATCGGCCAGCATCGTTGGAAAGGGAATCACGGCGTCCACCCCCTTGGATTTGAGCAGCGCCAGACTTTGCGCGCGCGCGCCCTCGTCCTGCGGCAGGGCAGGCAAGACCAGCACCTTGTCGATATCCCCCGCATCGCCGAAAAACGCGCGCGCCTGCTTCTCGACGTCCGGATCCGCGAATCGGAAAAGACCCGAGGTCCGCTCGAGCCGCCCAGGACCGAACGTCTCGGTATGCCACCCTTTCACGACAACGATCGCGCGCGCGACACGCTTCAGATGGTCCGGCTCCAGAACCGCCGGCAGCGGGCCCGGGGCCTTCACGGGCCGGGGATTCAGGATCAGAAAATCGATCTCCTCTTCGTCGCGCAGGGACGAAGTCACGAACTTCCGCCGCTGATGCACGAGAAACCCGTGCAACTCGAAGAACTCACGAACTATGGTTTCGCTGACAGACACAGGCCAGACAGACAGTCGCTACTTCATTTATTCCCCGCGCATTCCTCGCGCCGATCAACCCGATGCGACAGGCCACCCCCCCGGGGAGCCATCGCCATCCCACCCTCACCCGCCTTCCGACGGTTTGCGGGCCAGCAGGTCCAGAACCTCCCGAATCACGGATGTCGGCACCGCACGCCCCCAAACCACCCGGCCAATGCGCTCAGCCAGGACGAACCGGATCTCCCCAGCGCTCGTCTTCTTGTCGAGCCGCATCGCCCTGGACACATCCTCCCACTGACGCCGGCTCAGGCAGACGCTCGTCGGCAGGCCCGCGCGTTCGAAAAGGGAGCGGATGCGATCGACCTCGCCTCCGGGCAAACCGAGGAGCCGGGCTGACAGGCGGGCGGCAAACACCTGTCCGATCGCGATGGCCTCGCCGTGCAGGTACTTGCCGTAGCCGGCGACGGCTTCGAGCGCGTGGCCCACGGTGTGTCCAAAGTTGAGAACGGCCCGCCGCCCCTGCTCGGTTTCGTCCTGGCTGACAACAGCCGCCTTGATGGAGCAGCAGCGCGCCACCACCGCGGCGAGCGCGTCCCCTTCCCTTCGCAGGAGACGATCGAGATCTCGTTCGAGCCGCCGGAACAACCGCGCGTCAGCGATGATCCCGTACTTGATGACCTCCCCAAAACCGGCCCGCAACTCGCGCGGCGGCAGCGTTTCGAGCGTCGCCAAATCACACACCACCAGACGCGGCTGGTGAAAGGCGCCCACGAGATTCTTGCCCGCCTTGAGGTTCACCCCCACCTTGCCACCCACCGAGCTGTCCACCTGGGCCAGCAAAGTGGTCGGCACCTGGACCAGGGCCAAACCGCGCAGATAGGTTGCGGCAACAAAGCCCGCCAGGTCCCCCACGACTCCCCCACCCAGCGCCACAATGAACGAGTCCCGCCCTGCCCGCTGCCGCGCCAACTCGCGGTAACAATCCGAAACGCGGGCAAGGCACTTGGCGGTTTCACCCGCGGGGATTGTGATTTCGCGCGCCTCGAAGCCCGCCGCCTCGAGACTCCGAGCAACTCGTCGGGCATACAGGGGCGCCACGTTGCTGTCGGAGATGAGGGTGCAGTGCCTGCCCAGCCCCAGGCGCTCACAGTCTTGACCCAGACCGGCGAGCAAGCCCTCTCCGATGCGGATCGAGTAGGCTCGTTCGCCCAGCGCCACTCGCACAACTCGCATGCGGTTCAGTGTAGGGCCCCACCCGGTGATGTCAAAGGTTTGCCCGGCCCAGCCAGCGGTTCTCGTTTTGAGAGCGCTCAGGGCGCCGGGTCGGGGGACC
>CAYPUR010000163.1:3753-11093 GCA_964413865.1 uncultured Verrucomicrobiota bacterium | reverse complement strand
CTTTCGATGACATCGGCTCCGCGTTCTTCAGAAGTTGGTGAGAAATGCGCGCTAGGCGCGGACGAAGATTTTGCCCGGCAACTGGCGCGCAAGGTGTTTGAGCTCGAGACCGAACAGGGTGGCGGAGACAGCCGAGGCCGGCAGCCCGCTCAGGCGGATCAGTTGGTCGAGGTTCTTCTCCTCCGGACCGAGCAGGTCGTAGAGGCGCTGCTCGTTGTCCGTCAGGACCAGGGCGGGAAGGGTGGCGGATTCGTCAGGCCCGGTCGTTCGGTTGGTCGGCGGGAAAAGGTACTCGAACTCGGTCAGGATGTCCTCGGCCCCTTCGCAGAGCTTGGCGCCCTTCTTGATCAGGTCGTGGCAGCCGCGGCTTTGGGGCGAGTCGATCCGGCCCGGGACGGCGCAGAGTTGGCGTCCATAATCGACCGCCATGTTGGCCGTGATGAGGGCGCCGCTGTGCAGATCGGCCTCGACGACGACGGTGCCGAGGGACATGCCGGCGACGATGCGGTTGCGGATGGGAAACGACTGTTTGTCGGCCGGGCGGTTGAAAGGGAACTGGGTCAGGACGGCGCCGTTGCCGGCGATACGGCGGTAGAGTTCGATGTTTTCGGGTGGGAAGACGCGGTTGATGCCGGTGCCCAGGACGGCGATCGTGCGTCCTTTGGCCGACAGGGCGCCCTGATGGGCGGCGGTATCGATGCCGCGCGCTCCGCCGCTGACGACTGTGACCCCGACATAGGCGAGCTGGTAGGCGAGCTTGCGGGCGACTTCCTGGCCGTAGTGGGTGGTGCGGCGCGAGCCGACGATCGCCACGGCGTTGTGATCGCGCTCGATGAGGCCGCCCAGGACGTAGAGGACGATGGGCGGATCATAGATCTGGCGGAGCAGGGGGGGATACGAGTCGTCGGCCATGGTCAGCACCTGGCAGCCAAAGTCGCGAATGCGTTCGAGTTCGCCGGCGAGGTCGACGGTCTTTTCCCAGGAGGCAATGGCCGCGGCGGTCTCGAGGCCGATGCCCGGCACCCGTTCGAGTTGGGCGCGGCTTGCCTTCAGGATCGAGGGGGCGTCACCCAGGTGATCCAGCAGTTGGCGCAGGCGGACCGGACCGACGTGCTCGACCATGTTCAAAGCGATCAAGGCTTCCTTGGCGTCCATGACGGAGCATGTACCCCAGAAAACGCGCGGTCGCAAGGGGTGAAGTGCCGCCGGACGGCATGGCGCGATGTGATCGACTTCAGGGCTTGCGGGGTGGCGGGGGTTTGAGGAGGGCGTCGCGGCGTAGAATGCGGAAGCGATTGGAGATCTGGTCCTCGAGATCCTGGGCGCGTTGCCGGATGTCCGGTTGGACGGGTTGCATGACGGCGCAGGCTCGATCGATGCTGTTGGTGATGCGGTCGAGCTGGAACACGTTGGTGAAGAGTTCGCGGCAGCGGGCTTCGTAGAGCGTCTGGGCGGCGGGGATATCGAACAGAGCCCAGGCGACACTGCCCGTCCAGCTTACGTCGAGATCGAGGTAGGACCGCTGAAACAACTGATCCATGCCGTGCGGCATGAACACGGCGCGGCCGTCGTCCGGGCGAAAGTAGATGCGGTAGTTGTTGCGGTTTAAGAGGTAGCCGTCCCAATCCACGAGCATGACCGACAGGGCGGCATACGAGGCGAACCGGTCGACATCGAGCAGCTCCTGGAACCGCTCCCAACGGCGATCTCGATCCTGTTCCTGAACGGCGGCGGCCAAGGCCTTGAGGTCGGCGCGGTCCTTTGGGCCGTCGCCCGAATCGAGTTCGAGGTCGTTCTGGATATCCTGGACGAAGCCGCCGTCGTAGAGGTTGCCTTTGGCGCTTCCGAAGTAGGTTCTGAGGAACTCCGTCTCGAACGCTTCCTTGAGCACATAAAGGCCGAGCTTCCGATCGTTCAATTCCACCGTGGCCCACGCGACCCGCGGGGTGGGAACCCCCGCCGCCCGGAACAACTCGCTGCCCAGGTATTCGTTGAGAAAGGATGGATCCTGCACCGAGTTGTTGAGGTGCAACCGGCGAATCCCAAAAAGACGCCGCCCCTCGACCCACTTGCTGAAATGCAGCGTCAGGGCGGGCTGGTCGTCAATAGGACGAAAACTCCCGGCGGCTCCCTTGAGTTTGGCGGCGACATTGGTGAAGATCTGCCCGTTGACGACTGCCGTCATGGGGACGTACTCGCGCGGTGTCTCGCGCAGGGCGCGCAGATGCGCGGCGCGCAGGTGGAGTCGGAATTCAAGCAGGGTCGGCGCGTCGAAGATTTCGCCGCCGGGGACCAGGCTTGGTTTGAGCGGCGGTTGGCGGGTGGGCGAGGCCGGGTCGCCGCCCAGGCCTGCCGGGGTGAACAGTGCGAGGCAGATCAGAAGAGCCGCGAGCCCGGACGCCAGGGGGAAGGGTTCTCTAGGCTGCATGCTGACTTTTCTTGTGAACTCCTGCTTCGCGGTGGCAAAAAGTGGTGAGAAATGCAGGCTAGCTTCATCGCCGGGCGGTGCGGCCTCGAGAGGCTTCCGGGTGTCGAGGCTTCATGGTGCCCGGAACCCAAGAGGGTCGAGGATGGCCGAGTCGAACCAGGTCGGATTGCGGCGCGTTCGGCGCTTGCCGCGGAGAGGCGGGAGTTCGCAGCGCGCTACCCGATGCGCCAGACGATGCGTGCCTTGTTGAGGTCGTAGGGCGACATCTCCATTTTCACGCGGTCGCCAGTGGTCAGGCGCACGAAGCGCTTGCGCATGCGTCCGGCGATCGTGGCCAGGACAACGTGGTTGTTGTCCAATTGCACCCGGAACATGGTCCCTGCAAGCACCGTGATCACGCGGCCTTCCACTTCGATATGTTCTTGCATGCAGCAGTTAAACACTCACCGCTCGGCCACCCTGGCTTTGCACGCGCAATCGCGTGCCGGCATCGTCAGAAATGAAAGCGGAGCTTGGTCTGTCAAGCCCCGCCAAATGCCAAGGCATACCGCATTCACCCGTTGTTGTGACGTGCCGATCGACTCGATTCGAGACGAGTCAACCTCTTCCGGAGTTCGACATCTCACCTTTCCCCCCGCGTCATGATTCAGTCAGGGAACAACTCTCTTGTCTTTGGAGCAGCGAATGATCCGGAAGACGCAGTGCCAGGGAGAATGCCGGGCGGCACGGATTTGGCAAGCCCAATTCTGCCCGGCTTTGCTCGATCCTTGCCATTCGCCCAGACCAACGGCATAGTCACGCCCCGAAAGTCGGCGTGGCGCGCGCGAAGCGCGCTGTCGACGGAAGACATAATATGAAAGATCACACCACGCGGCGTTCGTTTCTTAAGGCTGTTGGCCTGGGGTCGGCGGCTCTCGGCCTGCACGCTTCGACTGTGGCCCAGCAACCGGCGATTGCCGGTTTCGAGAAGGCGCCCTCTGACCCGGACGCGTCGAAGGATTGGCAGCCGGTCTCGGACCGCAAGGTGCGAGTGGGCATCGTTGGTTACGGGGTGTGCCAATTCGGCGCGGCCTTCAGCTTCCAGGATCATCCCAACGTCGAGATCGTGGCGGTGAGCGACCTTGTGGAAGAGCGGCGCGCTGGGTTGGCGAAGGCCTGCCGTTGCGCCAAGACCTATCCGTCGCTCGAAGAACTGGTCAAGGATGACCGCATCGAGGCGGTTTTTGTGGCCACGGATGCGCCCAGCCACGCCCGGCATTGCATCGAGGTCCTCAGGCACGGAAAGCACGTCGCATCGGCCGTGCCCGCCGTGTACGGATCGATCGAGGAAGCGGACCAGCTCTTTCAGGCGGTGCGGAGCAGCGGACTCAAGTACATGATGTTCGAGACGTCGTGTTTTCACGAGGACCTGTACGCCATGCGTCAGCTTTACCGGGCCGGTCTGCTCGGGAAGGTGGTGTTCGCGGAAGGGGAGTATTACCACTACATGGAGCAACCGATCCCGTCGTACAAGGATTGGCGCGTGGGGTTGCCCCCCCAGTGGTATCCCACGCATTCGAACGCGTATTATGTCGGCATCGGCAGCGGGCGCTTCACCGAGGTCTCATGCATGGGCATGCCAAGCGCCGTTTCCCACCTGCGCCCGGAGAACAACCGGTACAAGAACCCGTTCGGAACCGAAATCGCCCTGTTGCGGACCAGCGAAGGCGGCAGCGCGCGCATGGCGGTCAGTTGGGACACCCCGGGGCACGAAGGCGAGATGGGGCGTGTGCGGGGGCAGAAAGGGGCGGTTTACGGCTCATACCAAGGGCTTGTGAAGGACCTGCCTCGGCTCAAGCGCCCGGCTCTTCCGCCGCAGGTCGAGGCCGGCGGGCACGGCGGTTCGCACGGCTATCTGATGAACGAATTCATCACGGCCATTCTCGAGGATCGGACGCCCCTGGTGAACATCGAATGGGCGCTGAACATGACCGTGGCTGGCGTCGTGGCCCATCAATCCGCCCTCAAGGGCGGCGAGTTGCTCAAGATCCCGCAGTACCAATGACGGGCCACACACGGACTCTTCTATGCCATCAACCGAGTCGGCGGTCATCATCGGCAGGGCAACGCCCTGGTTCCACAAGCGATGGCTTTTTGCCGTGTTTTTCACTCTCGGATCGGCGGCTTGGTTTGCCTACGACGGGGCCATCGGCTATCCGAAGCAGAACGAGATTGCGCGCGCGTTCGAGCAATTCAAGGAAGAGAAGCGGGAGGATGACTGGGCTGCCTATGCCCGGCAGCGGGATTGGCCGGACGCTAAGAATGTCCCCAAGCTGAAAAGCCCCGAGTCGATCCGCACCCAGCTTTATATCGGCGCCGTGGCGGGCGTGATCGGCCTGGGTGTTCTGGGTTCGTTTCTCTATCGCCGCGGCAAAGCCCTCAAGGTGGATGCCGAGAACCTCTACACCCCCGGCGGAAAAACCGTCCCCTTTACCTCGATCCAACACGTGGACACCGCCCTCTGGGCCGACAAAGGCCTGGCGCGGGTGCATTACCTCGTCGATGGGACCATTCGACAGGCGGTGATCGACGGGCTGAGCTACGGCGGGTTCGCCGGCGAGAAGCCGCATCGCGCCGACCAGATCCTCGAACGGGTCTTGGCGCATGCCCCGAAAACTCCCCCCGCTGAGGACACCGCGTCGGACCCGACGCCGGGTAAGGCGAGAGTGGACGAGACCACCTGACCCCGCCCCAGACCGAGCATTGCGCAGCGCAGTAGGACCGCAATACCAGAATCCAAAGGGCCGATTCCGCAGCAAGGCACGCGCGTCAACGTAAGGATAACTTCCGAGTCATTCCTCGGAGCAGCACTGTCATGGCTGACGAAGTCGCTGGGGCGGCTACAGAGCGATTCAAGGGCGCAAGAGGCGAACGACGTTTCGAGCGATCTCACCTTGTTGCGGCGCGACTTGGAGCCCTGCGTTTGGCCCGTGAGGGATCGGATCGGGGAGCGGGCTGAGGCGCGCGAAGGACAAGATTCTCGATGAAGAACTCCATCATGCGGTCCTGGTTGACGGAGGTGTGGTCCTGGTCAGGGCCGACCTGGACTTCAAAGCTCTTGCCGGCCTTTTGGAGCGCCTGGACAAGTTGCATGGTGTTGTTCGGGTGGACGTTGTTGTCGGCTGTCCCGTAGAAGAGCAGGAGGCGGCCCTCGAGATTTGCGGCGTAGGTTGCAACGCGGGCGTCGTCGTAGTCCGCCACGTTGTCCTGGGGCAATCCCATGTAGCGCTCGGTGTAGATCGTGTCGTAGTTGCGGTAGTCGGTGACGGCCGAGCTGGCGGCGGCCGCGTGGAAGACACCGGGAAAGCGCAGCAGACACGTTGCCGCCGATGTCCCCCCATACGAGGTTCCGAAAATGCCCACGCGATGCCGGTCCACGTAGGATCTCGACCACAGCGCGCGGACACCGGCTGCCTGGTCGTCCATCTCGACGATCCCGAAGTTGCAGTAGATGGCGTCGAGGAACCGTTTTCCGCGTCCGCTCGCGCTGCGCGAATCGAACGAGGCAACAAGGAATCCGAACTCCGTCAGCCGGCTTGGCATGACGAACGTCTCGCGCGCGCCGGTGGTGGCGGGGCCTGCGTAGACGCTGACCAGGAGTGGGTACTTCTTTCGCGGGTTGAAGTTCGATGGGAAATGGAGAAGGCCGTACAGGTCGGTCTTGCCGTCGGCAGCCCTGAACCGGAGCAGTTCGACCGTGCGCATGCCGAGCTTGCGGAACCGGGTCATGTCGCTGCGGGCCAGCTCGGCCACCAGGCGTCCATCGGCGTCGCGAAGCACCGTCCTGGGCGGCGTGTCGTGCGTCTGGGCAACATCGACGAAGTGCCGTCCATCGGGCGCAAAGTCGATCTGGTGGTGAAAGGCCGTGTCGGTCAGCCGCTGATGGCCGGTCCCGTCCATCCTGACCCGATGGAGCTGCAGCTTCATCGGCGTGTCGCCGTCGTGCGCCGTGTAGTACAGAAAGCCGGTCGGTTCATCCAGACGCACCAGGTCGGCCACCTCGAACGGGTGGTCTGTCAGCGGATGGCGAAGGCCATCGTGCAGATCGTAGAGATACAGGTTGCGCCAGCCCGTCCGCTCCGAGGCCCAGACAAAGCGGCGTCCATCCTCGAGAAACCTCATCTTCGGCAGGTTCTCGGTCCAACTGGGCAGCCATTCCTCGCGGACCACAACGCGCGTCGCGCCGGTGCCGGGGTTGGCGGCGGCCAATTCCATGATGTTCTGGCGGCGGTTGGTGCGGTGGAAGAGAAGTTCCCGGCTGTCTTGGGCCCAGGAGACCCCGTAGACATAATGGCCGACCACGGAGTTCTCGAACGGTTGCCCATTCCGGACGTCGACGGTGAGCGTCCGTTGGCTTTCGAGGTCGTAGATCAGGATGTCAACGACGGGGTTGACGCCGCCTGCCTTGGGATACGGCTCGATATCCACCGTGCTCAGGATCTTGGTTTGGTCGAGTTGCAGATGGTAGTCCGGCACCTGACTTTCGTCGAATCGGTAGAACGCGATCTTCCGACTGTCCGGCGACCACCAGATGGCGGTCTTCTGATCGAGTTCCTCGCCGTAGACCCAACTGCCAGTGCCGAACTTGAGCCGCGCCGCGCCGTTGCCCGCAGTGGTGATCGCCACGGCGTTGGTGGCATCGGCCGGTGTCAGCCAGAGATTGTGCTCGCGGTAAAACGCCTTGTGCTTCCCATCCGGCGAGTAGGCTGTGCGGAACTGGCGCCCCCGGTCGGGCCGGTCGTCGTCGTCGTGCGTCTTGCGGCTTGGCTTCTCTTGGCTGGCCGCTCTGCGCGGTGCGGGGGCGTTGGTCACCTGCGTCGTGTGCCGCGTGGGGATGTCGAAGCGGTATCGCTTGCCCTCACGCCGATACTCG
>CAYPUR010000163.1:0-3743 GCA_964413865.1 uncultured Verrucomicrobiota bacterium | reverse complement strand
ACGGCTCGTCCTTCATCCTTCCATGTCACTGTGTGCGATCCCATCTTCACCGCGTCAGCCCCCTCCCGGTTCATCTTCTGGTATTGGTCGTAGCCGGGCATGCGCTCGAGGCGGTCCTGGGCCTGGGCGTCAGGCGCCGCGCACAACAGCACTGCGCCGGCCAGCAGCCAGGGGGTGCAATGCGGACGGTTGGCACCGGGACGCGGGCGGTTCAGAGCACAGGTCGCGAGAAGGGTTCGACTCGTCTGAAAGCGGCAAGCGGCAAGCGGCGTCTGCGACCGGGCGTCGGCCGATGAGGCGGAGTGGGGTTTGCGCACGGGCGGAACGAGTTGGCGCGGACCGGCGTCCGCGGCTGCGTGATCAATCATGTCGGACCCAGATCGTCCCGCACTTGCTCCGCGCCGTCGAGTCGGATTGTGTTGGTCAGAACTTCCGCAGGGTGTTGTCGAGACCCCAGATCCAGAAAGTCGCGGGTGTGTCGTAAGTCGAGGTTCCGTAGAGGGCTCGTATGTTGCGGGCGTCGAGTTCGGACAGGATCGCCGGAGCGATGCCGGGTTCGAGGTGAGGATCGAAGATGAACTCCTCGACGAAGTTGTGATGGCCGGGATGGTACGTCTGTGCAAGATCGTGACGCAGCACGATGACCTGAGATGCCAGTCCCTCGATCCGCGTTTCGACCCAGGCTTCGAGCGGGGCCGTGTAGCCCGCGGTCGGGCCGGTGGGATTCGGTGGCCAGTAAAACCGGGTTTCGACCGTGACGCCTTTCCCGGCGAGTCTGCGTGTTTGCAGCAGGCTCAACGGGCTGACCGTCCGTGCTGGCGCGAGGATGGCCTCGTCGCTCGATGTGGTTCCTGGCCCATCGTAATTGATGACCGGCTGCTGCTGGGTGTAACGGACGCTGAATTGGAGGCGTCCGTCACTGAGAAACACAATCGGGCTGCCGCTGGCCGCCACCGGGCGCGGCAGCCAGGTCCGCAACTCAAAGACGCGTTTGGCCTTGCCCGCTTCGAGAGTCCAGGAGTCGATGGTTTCATCCCCGTCTCTGCGATGCGCAAACTCGGGCAGGTCCGAGAGCAGACCGTCGAAACCCGACACGGCCAGCCCATCCAGGATTTCGACGTCGACGGTCCGGTAGATGGTCTCCGCCAGGTTGGCGTCGGTGAGCCGGAGGTTGCCGGTTGTCAGTGCCCAGCGCGACTTGAGGCGGTGGAAAGCGAAGGCGTTGCCGTACTCACCCTGGTGGAGGACGTAGCGATTGGTCTCGTTCAACAGCCATGGCGTGAGTGTCGTTGCGTCCGAAGGCCGCGGGAGTTCGCGGATTTGCTTGACCAGCAGCCGGCCCTCGGGCGCGGTCTTTTTGTATTCGAAATCGAGGAAGAATGTGCGGCGTTCAGGGAACTCGGCTTCGTAGGCTCGAGCTGCCTGATCGAGCAGAATCACCAGGTCGCGGTACTCCGTTTCCCAGGCCAAAACATGGTCGCCCAATGGCACGAGGCTCGACGAGCGCAGCGTGGAAAGGTAGGGCGCGTTCTTGCCCCAAATGCTGGCTTCGACTTCCTCGGGCCGGGCGTTCGCTTCGGGGTTGGCGACGGAGAGCGCGCCCAACTGCGTGACGAGCCTGGCGCTGAAGCTGCGGATGTCCGACGAATCGCCTTTCCAGATCTCTGCCGTGGCGACGCCGTTGGCCAGCTCGAATTCGTCTGGGGTCGAGTGATGGACCAGCACGGCCATGCCGACATCGGCCTCGTCCACACGATGTCGCAAGCGTTCGAGAAAGGCGTTCTGGTTGTAGAAGCTCGCGTACACCTTGCGCAGGGCGCGAAACACACCGCGCTCGCGCGAATCGTCCGGATCGCACTGGCTCGGGCCGGGGTCGTCGCCGTCCAACTCGTCCGCGAGGCAGCCGCTGTAACTGTCGTAGAGGCCCGCCCCGCTGAACTGCTCGCTGTCCTCGACGTTGGTGGAACTCCGGAAACGGATCTTCCGGTCCGGCGCGAACCCAGCCGCGCCGAGAAGCGTCAGGATGGCCTGGCGCTGCGCGGGATCGAAGTCGGCGATCTCTGTGAAGAGTGCGCGGACCTCGGCCAGCGCGTCCTGGACCGCCGCCATGTCGGGCGGCCAGGCGAATCCACTCAGTTTCGCGCCGACCGCAGCGCGCAGGGTTGTGCCCGCTGGCAGGGGCTGCTCGAGGTAGGCATCCCACAGGTCAAACGTCAGGGCCAGCGCGGGCGCGGGCGCGTATGCGGGTATGGCGCGGCGCAGCAGGCCGAAATTGGCGGCCTTGCCCCCCACGCGTCCGATGTCGGCCGGGCGCAGCCCCTCGGCGCTGATGCCGATGGTTCCCGAGGCTGTCTTGGGGGTGAGATCGAGTGCGGGCGGCGTCTTGAGCGCCAGCAACTCCCGGCGCAAATCGTCGGACAACTGGCCCTCGACACTTGCGATCCGCAGGTCGCACGAGCCGTAGGCGCTGCGCGATCGCAACACTACCTCCTGCCCGAGCAGGTCCAGCACGGCATCGCGCGAGGCCGCGTCGGCAAAGTGCACGCAGGGGATGCCGAACGACTGCGCCAGGAGAGCCACGTGCGAATTGGGGGTTGCCGGAGCCATCGACACAATCCCCGCCACCGGCGGAATCCCGGCCGGCACGGCGTCCAGGACCACGATGTCGTCCGGGCGCAACCGCCCGTCGCGATAGCGGGCGTCCAGTTCAGCCGCCGGCACATAGACGAGTCGGCCCAGGGCCCAGCCGGAGGCGTAGCATTGATCCGCGACCACCCAGCGCGCTCCGGAGCTGATCGCAATCCCCCTGCTGTCGAAATAAGGCCGATTGAGTTCGGCTGCGCCCTGCTGTTCGTACGTCGGGAAATAGAAGACCTTGACCTCGGGCCCCACGACGAGGCTCGCACGCACCCGGTCGAACCAATCGGCCACCTGCTCCGGCGGATAGGGGTCGTTTCCGACGAACTGAATGCCGATTTCGCGCAGACGCAAGGTCGGGCCGAAGAGAACGGCGCCCAGGACAACCTGCTGATTGGCGCCCCATAGCGAGACGGCGTCGAATTGCTCGCGTGTCATCGATTGGAACGGCGCCAGCCGGGCCCGGGCAAAATCGTAGTGGAACGGATACTTCGTGCTGTCCTGAAAGTGCACTCGATGCGGATCGGCCAGGACGAGAGCGAACTTGATCCAGCGCGGCAGGATTTCCCCGTAGGCCGGCATGGGAGAGAGGAGGGCGTCGTCGGGGAAATGAACCTGGTTCTTCCAATCGTCGGCTGCGGTCCGGTGAACGATCGACGCGCGGTAGAATCGTGTGTGCTGGCCCGCGGCGCTCATGTCCGGGTAGGAGACCAAAGCATCATGGGAGCGCGCGATTTCCTGCCAGGCTTTGAGGTCCCCGGACGCTTCGAGTCGGACGACGCGGTTTGAAACCGTGCTGATCGAGAAGCGGGGCCACCGCGCGGCGGTCGGGGGCTCGACGATCAATCGGTTCTCACCGGCAGCCGCCGCGAAACAAGCTGCAAGGGCCAGCGGACCCAGAACGAATCCAAGAGAACGCATCGTGCAGATAGTAGAGCAAAACCCGTCGAGGAGCGAGCCGTTTCCAGGATGCATCCGATGTGGCAGTGTCTTGAGCCACGGATGGAACACGGATGGAACAGAGCCGGCTTCGAGGGATTTGCGGTCGCGCCTGTCAAACTTCTTTACCTTGCCGGCTGGCCGTACGTAAATCGCGCGTGCCTACG
>CAYPUR010000162.1:3055-11181 GCA_964413865.1 uncultured Verrucomicrobiota bacterium | reverse complement strand
TCTCTTGTGAACTCCGGCTTCGCGGTGGCAAAAAGTGGTGAGAAATGGAGGCTAGAACAGATACGGCGCCCGCATCGCGCGGGACCGCAGCCGGTTCGCCTCGGCATCCCCGACGAATTCGGCCTTGCGCAAATCGAAGGTGAGGTTGCGCTTGAACTGCTCGCAGATGTCGGCGGCAAGACAGATGTTCATGGACTGCGCCATCACATCTTGGTTCGCCACCGCGAGCCGGCGGGATCGAATGCACTCGATGAAATCGCGCACGTGGTTCAACGGCCGCTGCGTCCGGGCGGTGTAGTCGGCCAGCACTTTCCTGTACTCGCGCAGCAACGCCGGGGACGAGACATCTGTCTCCGAATAACCGTCGGCGGCTGCGACCCAACCCTCGGGCCCGTCGAATCGCTCGCCGCACGCCCCATGCCAGTACTCGCACCGTTCCCAAACCGACCCCGCCACGCGATAGAGCACCAGCTTCACCCCGCTCGACAAACGGGCTATCATCGTCTGGTCCGGACCCGCAAACTCGAACTCGATCGAATGCACGTCGGTCATGTCGAGTCCGGCCAGGGCCTGGGCCACCGTGTGGGCGCCCCACATCGCAACGTCCGTCGCGAAGTCGTAGAAATGATACCATCCGCCGCCGTTCACATAACCGCTGTTGTAGGGGCGCCAAGGGCAGGGGCCCAACCAGATGTCCCAGTCGAGTTCGTCCTTGGACGGCTCGGTCTCCGGCGGCAACCAGTCGTGGCGCAGCCCGTCGCGCCAGCGGCAGTCGGCGTAGGCGGTGTGGATCGGTCCCAGGCGGCCCGATCGAGCCATCTCGATTGCGAACACGTGGTGCGGTTCGCTGAGCCGTTGCGCCCCCGTCTGGTACACGCGCGCGTAGCGGCGGGCCGTTTCGGCGACCATCTGTCCCTGGGCCATCGTTAGGCAGGCCGGTTTCTCGCAGTAGACGTCCTTGCCGGCTCGCATGGCCAGCACCGACGCCAGCGCGTGCCAGCGGTCGCCGGTGGCGATCAGGACCGCATCCACATCGGTCCGCTCGGCCAGGAATTGGCGCATATCGCTGTAGGCGGCGCAATCGTGATTCCCCATTTTGTTATCAACAAGGTTCTTGGCCGCCTGGCGCTGGCGCTTGAGAACATCGCAGACAGCGACCCATTGGACATCGGGCATCCCCAACAACACGCTCAAGTCGTAGGCGCCGCGTCCGCCCATGCCGATGCCCCCCATCACGATCCGGTCGCTGGGGGCCACGGCCCCGTCGCGTCCCAGCACGGACGCCGGGATCAGGCACGGCAGCGCCGCCGCGCCCGCCGCACCCGCCGCGCCTCGCGCAAGAAACTGTCGCCTGGTGAGTCCTCTCCGCGTCTCATTGATCATATGCCTCTTTGCTTTGTCAGGTCAGTTGCCGGAACATGGTACCCCCACCCTGAATTGAACAGGGATCAGCGGTTTAGGAAACCGTCGCTCTATCCATTTGAGCTATGGGGGCAACTGTGGCCATCTCCGCTCGAACCACCGGATCCCGTGAGTTCCCGGAGCGTTCTCACAGGCGCCAGCCATCAGACGCTTACTATGGTTTGATGAAGCGGCACCGCAAGCAGATTCGACGCCCGCGCGTTCGGGGGATTCGTCGCGCGCTGAAAACTCAACATTGTCACCTCCCGGTGCACTGTTTGGCGCGAGGCCCGCGAAGAATCACCCGAGCGAGGGACCTGCGCGCCCGGGCGCAGCACATGTTCGGAGAACTTGCCGACCAATGGTTTGAAACCATCCGGATCCGCCCTCCACACGTCAGACGTCGCAGACTTTGGCGGCGTGGCGCAGGGCGAGGATTCTGTCGGGCCAGGTGGGGATGAATTCCTGCGCGACATAGCCCGTGTAGCCGAGGTCGACAAGCGCCCGCATGATGGCGGGATAATTCAGTTCCTGCGCGTCGTCCAGTTCGCCGCGCCCTGGAACGCCAGCCGTGTGAACGTGGCCGACGATGTTTTTAAGCTGGCGCAGGCGCCGGATGACGTCGCCGTCCATGACTTGCACATGGTAGATGTCGAACAGCAGCTTCATGTTGGGCGAGTCGACGCGCCGGATGAGATCGACGCAGAGGTCGACGTGGTCGCCGAAGTAGCCCGGATGCCCCTTCATCGGATGGGTGTCGTCGCGGGTGTTCAGGTGTTCGAGGCACAGGTTGACCCGCTTCTGTTCCGCATAGCCCATGACGCGTTTCCACAAATCGACGCAGTGACGTGCACCGGCTTCGTCGTCGATGCCGGGCTCTCTCATCCCGGTGAACGTAATCACATTGCTGCATTGCACCTGAACCGCGAGGTCGATGCCCTCCCGCAGGCTGCGCTCGCAATGATCATGGTTGTCGGGATTGAACGGGCCTTTGGCGAACCCGTGGCTGCCCACCAGGGATATTGCCAGGCCCAGCTCGCGGATCGCCGGGTAGTGCTTCGCGTCGATCCCTTCCATCGCCACCAGGCCGATGGCCTTGCAGTGCTTCGCCAGCTCCGGCACGGGCATCGGATCGAACGTCCAGCCCATAATAGATTGGCGGATGCGCCCGTGCCGGATGCGGAAATCCGGCTCGACGGGCGGCGCTGCGGCGGCGAGGAGGGCAGGGGATGCGTGGGCCGCGGCAACAGCACTCAGCCCGGTGGCGGCCGTCTTGAACCAGGCACGTCGGGACTGTGTTGTTGATGGGGCCCGACGGTCCGGCGAGAAGTCAGTCGACTGCGGAGTCATCCGCGCACCATCGCAGGCGGCGCCCACAGCGGCAATACCAACTTCAGCACCCCCATCTCCGATCTCCGAACTCCGATCTCCCAAACTGAATCTTCTTGCCGCGTCGGAGCGTGTCGGCAAGATTGAGCACGATTCTGTCGATTCTAATGGATGTTATGAGCCGATTCTACACTGACATCGTCAAGACTGTGGGGCGCACGCCGCTGGTGCGCCTCAATCGTCTGGCAGTTGGATTGGATGCAACCGTCCTGGTCAAATGCGAGTTCTTCAATCCGCTCGGGAGCGTGAAGGACCGCATCGGGGTGGCGATGATTGAAGACGCCAAGCGTCGCGGGGTGCTCAAGCCCGAGAGCGTCATCATCGAGCCAACCAGCGGCAACACCGGCGTCGCTTTGGCTTTTGTTGCCGCAGCGATGGGTTACAGGCTGATCCTGACGATGCCCGACACAATGTCCCTCGAACGTCGGACCTTGTTGGCGATGCTCGGGGCGCGGTTGGTATTGACACCCGGGGTCGAAGGCATGCGCGGGGCGATTGCGCGGGCGGAGCGACTGGCGCAGGAGACGCCCAACGCCTGGATCCCGCAGCAGTTCGAAAACCCGGCCAACCCGGAGATCCACCGCCTGACCACCGGGGAGGAGATCTGGCAGGATACCGGCGGCCTGATCGATTTCTTTGTGGCAAGCGTGGGAACGGGCGGGACGCTCACGGGTTGCTGCGAAGCCATCAAACCGCGGCGTCCGGGTTTCCAGGCCATCGCGGTCGAGCCGAAGGACTCGCCGGTGATATCGCAGACCCTGGCGGGCCAGCCGCTCAAGCCAGGCCCGCACAAGATTCAGGGGACCGGCGCTGGATTCGTGCCGAAGAACCTGCATCTCAAGGACGCGCAGGGAGCGCCTCAGATCACCGAATGCATCCAGGTCGCGAACGACGATGCGTTCGCCATGGCGCGCCGGCTGGCGAAGGAGGAGGGGATCCTGGCCGGGATTTCGTCGGGCGCGAATGTCTGGGCTGCGCTCCAGCTCGCCGCGCGTCCTGAGAACAAGGGCAAACTCATCGTGACCGTGGCTTGTTCAACCGGCGAGCGTTACCTAAGCACCCCGCTGGCAGCCGAGGCGCGGGCGTCGGTCGGGGCCTAGCCCGCGTATGTCTCCCTCACTGCTGGTTCCTTCTGTACGCGCCCTGGTGACCGGCGGCGCGGGGTTCATTGGCTCGCACCTGGCGCAGGCGCTCTGTGAGCAGGGTGCCGAGGTCATTGTTCTCGACAATCTCAGTTCCGGACTCCGCTCCAATCTGGACTGGCGCCAAACGGCGCACCGCCTCGAGTTGGTCGAGGGAGACATGCGCGACCAGGCCCTCGTCCGCCGATGCGTGACAGGATGCGATTGGGTCTTTCATCAGGCGGCGATCGCGTCCGTGCCTTACTCGGTGGACCACCCCGCCGAGACGAACAGTCAGAACCTGACCGCCACGCTCGACCTCCTGACGGCCGCCCGCGATGCCGGGGTACGGCGGTTCGTCTTTGCCTCGTCCTCGGCGATCTACGGCGACGGTCCCGAGCCGGTGAAGCACGAGCGCTTGCCGCCATTGCCGTTGTCGCCGTACGCGCTGCAGAAGTATGCCAGCGAGCGGTACGGCCAACTCTTCCATGCCCTGTACGGAATCGACACGGTCGGATTGCGGTATTTCAACGTGTTCGGGCCGCGCCAGGTGTTCGATTCCCCGTACTCGGGCGTGATCGCGCGGTTCTGCACGGCGTTCCTGGCGAGGACACGACCGACGGTCTTCGGCGACGGCCTGCAATCGCGCGATTTCGTCTATGTGAGCGACGTGGCCCGGGCGAATATCCGGGCGGCGATGGCTCCGGGGTCGCAGGTGGCGGGTCGGGTCTTCAACATCGCGTGCGGGCGCTCGGTGTCGTTGTTGGACCTGGTATCGAGTCTGAACGCATTGACCGGGCAACGGCTCGATCCGGTGTTCGAACCCGCCCGGGCGGGCGACGTGCGCCATTCGCAGGCGGACATTGCGGCGGCGCAGGCAGGCTTCGGATTTGAGGCGCGCGTCCCGCTCAGCGAGGGGCTCGAGTCCACACTCGACTTCTATCGGTCTTCACCAGGCAAACAGTAAGATCGCACCGCCCACGATAATTCGGTACCATCCGAATCCGTTGAAGGTGTGGCTTTGCACGAAGCGGAGCAGCCATTTCACGGAGAGAAACGCCGTGATCGCCGAAGCGATCGAGCCGATCAGCACGAGCGACCAGTCGATGTCGAAGCCGGGTGGCGTCTCGTGGAAATCCATGAACTCCTTGACCGCCGCGGCCATGAGAGTCGGCAAGCCCAGCATGAACGAAAACTCGGTCGCCTGGGGCCGCGCCAAACCCATGGCCAGCGCCAGCAGAATGGTCGATCCCGACCGCGACAGGCCGGGGAAAGCCGCTGCCAGCAACTGGCCTCCCGCCACCGCCAGCGCGATCCACCAGGTGACTTCGGTGCCGGGCTTGTGGTTCTTGAGCCATCGCTCGACGAGCAGAAAGAGCACGCCTCCGAGAAAGGTGGCCAGAGCGATCGGCATGATTGTCTTGGGCAACCGCATGCCCGATTCCTTCAGCAGATAGCCTCCGAGAACCGTCAACATGAAACCGGCCGCAAGCTTCAGGATATAATCGCGCGATTGCGGCTCCCGCCAGTTGCGCGCCAGCCCCGCCAGCTTCTTCCAGAACAGCAGCAGCACGGCGACGACGGCAGCGGGCTGGATGATGACGGTGAAGAGGTCAGACCGCAAGAAGGGCGACTCGATTGGCAGCCAGTGTCCGGCCAGCAGGAGATGGCCAGTGGAGGAAATGGGCAGAAACTCGGTCACTCCCTCGACAATCCCCAGGATGAGCGCTGCAAGCCAGTTGTCCATGTCGCGTGCTGTTAGACGTGAAAACCGCCGCGCTGGCAAGCGACAAACCGGGAGTATGCCTTGGGGCCTTGGGCTGAGTCGTGTCGCAGCAGGGTCAAGGGGTGTCACCAGGGTGGTCGCCGCGTGAGAGCACCCCATCAACACGCTGGAGAGGTCCATGGTGGCCGCCTGCCCCCCACGTGGCGCGAAGACGACGGTCCGCTGAGGATTTGCGTCTTGAGTGCCACCGCGATTCGCCTGATGGTCGCCGTATGCAAGCTCTCCCCACTCTGAAGCGCGCCTCTCTGGCCACGCTCCTGGTGCTGGCGGCTGCGCCGGCCCTGGCTGCGGCCACGCCAACTCCACCCGCTCCAGCCGATCGTGCGCTGTCCCGGTTCTTCGCCGCGGAAACCGACAGGCTCGAACGCGCCTGTCTCTCCGAGATCCACAGCATCGAGGATTGGCAGGCACGCCGGACCGAGTATCGCCGGCAGCTTCAGGATATGCTCGGATTGTCGCCCTGGCCGGAACGAGGCGACCTCCGGAGCACCGTGACCGGCACGATCGAGCATGAGCAGTTCCGGGTCGAGAAGCTGCATTTTCAGTCGTTGCCCGGCCTGTATGTGACGGCGAATCTCTATCTGCCCAAGACGGCACCGGGCAAGCTGCCGGGCATTCTGTACGTCTGTGGACACAGCCGAGTCGCCACCAACGGGGTGAGTTGCGGCAGCAAGACCGGCTACCAGCATCATGGCGCCTGGTTCGCCCGAAACGGCTATGTCTGCCTGACGATCGACACGGTGCAACTGGGAGAAATCGAAGGCCTCCACCACGGCACCTATCGCGAGGGACTGTGGTGGTGGAATGCGCGCGGGTACACGCCCGCCGGAATCGAAACCTGGAACGGCATCCGCGCCTTGGATTGCCTGGCGTCGCGTCCGGAGGTCGATCCGGCCCGTTTGGGCGTGACCGGACGCTCCGGCGGCGGCGCCTACAGTTGGTTCGTGGCAGCGCTGGACGAGCGCGTGCGAGTGGCGGCTCCCGTTGCCGGCATCACCGACCTTCGCAACCACGTGGTCGACGGCGTTGTCGAGGGCCACTGCGACTGCATGTACTTCGTCAACACCCATCGCTGGGATTACCCGTTGCTCGCCGCCTTGATTGCCCCGCGACCGTTGCTGCTCGCCAACTCCGACAAGGACGCCATCTTCCCTCTGGACGGGGTTCTGCGCACGCATCGCAGGGTGCGGCAAGTCTACGAACTGCATGGCGCGGCGGCCAGATTCGGCCTCTTGATCACCGAGGGGCCGCACCGCGACACCCAGGATCTCCAGGTGCCGGTCTTTCGCTGGATGAATCGCTGGTTCAAGGAGGACCAGTCGGCCGTCGATGACGTCGCCGAAAAGTTCTTTCATCCGCTCGACCTGCGCGTGTTTGACACGCTTCCCACGGACGCCATCAACACGAACATTCACGAGTTGCTTGTCCCCCGAGCCCAACCGATGCCGGACGGGCTCGACGCTTCGCTGCAGACGGCCTGGATGACCGAGCGCGTCGCTGCCGCACGCGCCCAGTGTTTCGCTGGTTGGCCTGCGCAGACTCCCCCCCAGGACCTCAAGCCTGCCATCCGCGCGGAACGCGACGGCCTCCTGTTCCGCGCGTGGGACTTCACGAGCCAGCCCGAGGTGGTCTTGCGGCTCTATGCGCTCAGTCCAGTCGGAGCCGAGAAACCCGACCGGATTACCCTGCGGATCCTGGATGCCGCAGAGTGGACCAACTGGCTCGCGGCCCTCAGCGGGGCCTTTGCGGTTGAACTGGCCGGTGAACGCCCCGCCCTGGGCACAAACCAGATGGTCTCCGATCCCGAGGCATGGACTGCCCTGGCCCAATCCGCCACTGGCAACGGATCGGCCTGCTTCTGGTTTGCCCCGCGGGGGATCGGCCTGAACGCGTGGAGCGGCGATGCCGCCAAGGCGCGGCAGATTCGGCGTCGCTTCATGCTCCTCGGCCAGACGCTGGATGCGATGCGCGTGTGGGACATTCGCCGGGCTGTTGGCGTCGTGCAGGAGCTTTGCCCGGGCGTTCCGGTGGCGCTCGAAGGCCAGGGCGGCATGGGCGTCAATGTCCTGTACGCCTCGCTCTTCGAGTCCGGACTCGATCGGCTGATTCTGCGCGACCTCCCCGCTTCGCACCGTGAGGGGCCGGACTATCTGAATGTGCTGCGCGTCTGGGATCTTCCCGACGCCCTGGCTGCCGCGCGCAACCGTTGCACCGTGGAGGCGCAGTGATTCAGGCCCTCGGGGTCAGATCTTCATAGTTGACAATTGGATCGGGCCGAACCGCGGTCCCCCGGGAATGCCGGGCAAATGTCAAATATGAAGATCTGACCCCAATGGCACTAACACCGCCCCTGGCTGGCGAGGTGATCGAAGCCTGAAGATCTGACCCCAATGGCACTAACACCGCCCCTGGCTGGCGAGGTGATCGAA
>CAYPUR010000162.1:0-2955 GCA_964413865.1 uncultured Verrucomicrobiota bacterium | reverse complement strand
GCCGACCCCCAACGCCTCCGCGTGATTCCAGGCCGCATCGAGGAAGTAGCGGCACACGCTCACGCTCGTGGCGCGGCGGGTGAAGTCCACGTCATGGGAGCAGACTTTGAGCCGCCGCGTCCAGACCGGTGCGTTGGAGGCAGTCGTGCTCATGCGGGGGTGAAGCGGAACAACTGGGCTGCGTGCGGGGGGACGTCGAGGTAGAGTCCCTGGTTGTGGAGGTCGTCGCCGACCCGGTCGTAGACTTCGGTGCCGAGCAGATCGCGCATGCGCCAGTTGGAGCGCGCGAGTTGGGGCACGACGAGCGGGACGTAGCATTGGCTGCGATGCGATGCCAGGTTCACCACCGCCAGATCGAAACTTCGGGGCAAGGCCTGCCATTGAACCGCCACGATGTTCTGCCAGGTCGGGTTGTTGGGCCACGCGGGGCGGGGCGCCAGCAGGTGGGCCTCTCCCGTGCCGACCGCGCTGCGGCGCAAGGCCGCCAGGAGCTCGGCATAGGCGGACTGAATCTGAGGCTGGATCGCCTCCTGCCAGCGGCGGCCGAGTTGGACGGGCGTGCGGAGGCAAAAACCCTGCATCTGCCCGTCGTGGATCAGGCGCAGCCCGGGCAAGGCGAGCATGAGCCAGGCGGCGCACCGGTGTTCCGACGGCGACAGGAGCGTGGCGATGCGGATCTCGTCATGGTTTTCGAGGAAGTGCGCGGACGACGCGGTGAAGGCAGGGGCCTGGGACGCCAGATGCCGCTGAACACCCGGGTTGTCACGGGCCACAAGGCGGTCGTAAAGGCGCTTGTCGTACGTGTAGTCGAAGCCCAGGTTCTGCATCCGCTCTTCGAGATCCCAGTAGACCTCCGCCAGGAACAAGGATTGGGGATGCCGTTGTTTGCACCGGGCAATCGCCTCGGCCCAGAACTCCCGCGCAGGCGCGGGTTCGGGGCACGGGAACTGGCTCCAGGTCTGCTCGAACACGTCGTTCAACACCAGCATCGCCATGTCGCATCGCACCCCGTCGCATCGCGCCAGGACCGACAGCAACTCGTCGGCCATCGCGGCCCGCGTCTCCGCGAGGCGGTAGTCCAACTGGACCGTGTCGTTCCAGGGCGGGAAATTGGGGTCGCGACCGTGGGCCAGCCAGCGCTGCGGCTTGGCGCTGTCGGCGCGGAAAGTCCCCGGGGCGGGTGCCGGGCTTTGAACGAAGCGGTGCGGATGCGATCGGATCCAGGGATGATCGAGGCCGGTGTGGTTGGGTACGAAATCGAGAACCAGCCCGAGACCGCGGCGATTCAACTGGCGCCGGAATGTCTTGAGGCCGGAGGCGCCTCCCAGCTCGCGGGGCACCTTGTATCGGGCCAAGGCGAAAGGTGAACCGGACAGATCGTCGATCTGGAAATCCGGCAGGGCCTCTCGGCAGAGTTCGTGCAGGGCATGGTTCTGGCGGGCGGCCTGGCGGGCGCGCGGGCCGATCTCCCAGACCCCCATGAGCCAGACGTGCGAAAAGCCAAGCCGCTCCCAGGTCTTGATCTCAGCCTCGGGCACCGATTCGAGTGTGACGGGCTTGCCGATCCGGGTTGAAATCTCACGCAACCAATGCCGCGCGTTGAGTTCGTAGACAAGTGGGTGAGCCATGGGGGTGGACGATAGGGGGTAAGCGCTAAGCGCCAAGGGGCAAGGGCTAAGGGGTAAGGGCTAAGGGGTAAGGGCTAAGGGGTAAGGGCTAAGGGCTAAGGGCTAAGGGGTAAGGGCTAAATGGCAAGGGCTATTGGATGTTGGCTGAGGAAGGCGGTGCCGGTTGCGGCGGTTGCGACTGCAACATCCGAATTCCGTCCCGGACGTATTGGATGCCGGAGACGGCGGTGCAGGCGGTTGCCGCCGCCGCAAGATAGATGAGCCAGACAGCATCGAGTTTGAGCAGGGCCCAAAGCACACACCCCATTTGCAGCACGGTCGCGACCTTGCCGGTCCAGCGCGGTCGCACCGTTCGGCGTCCGACGAGATAGGACACCAGCACGAGCATGAGGAGCAGGACCACATCCCGGCAGAGCACCGTGCCGGTCAGCCAGAGCGGGATGCGATCCAGGCGCGGGCTGTACTGGAGGCTGAGCACGACCAGGCCGAGCACGAGCAGGAGCTTGTCGGCAAGAGGGTCCAGGAGCGCTCCCATCTCGGTCCGTTGATCGAAACGCCGCGCGACGTAACCGTCGACGCCGTCCCCGACCGCTGCGAGGACGAAGACGGCAAAAGCGACCCAGCGGTAGGCCTCCCCGCCCGAGCCGGTGTAGCGCAACAAAGCCACCACGAAGACCGGAACCATGAGAATCCGGGCGATCGTGATCTTGTTCGCGGTGGTCATTGTCATCGCTCCCTCAGTCTGAACGCACCGGGACGACTCGTCAATGTGCAGCCGATTAAGCACGTGACACTGGAGGCGGGCCGGTCATTCTGTCGGGCATGAATCGTGATGAAGCACTCGAGGCCCTGGCGAAGGTCGAGCAGCAGTTGTGCGCGAAGATCCCCGCCGACGCGCCCTCATGGGGCCGGCGGCATCTGAGGCATGTGATCGAGGAACATGTGGGCGCGGCGCGGTTTCACATCGCGCTGATCTACGACGCGGGGTGCGCCCTGGGCGATGACCTTACACCGCTGAGCGCTCACGGCGGGCATCCGAAGTACGCGTTTTGGGCCGAAGGTGTCCGGCGCCACCTGGAGATCTGCGCGGCGAGCATCGAGAACAAGCCCGAGGCGGGATCGTAACCGCATCGTGAGAGCCACGGACCAACCCGCGTGTTGCCGCTGGTCGCAACAGGGCGTGGCGGCTTTCCTGTCGGTTCTCGTGCGTGGAACGGATCTGGCGGCTTCTTTCACCTGGCCGCGTGCGGCCTTGGCGCGGGCCGGCCCGGCCTAGCCTGCATTTCTCACCACTTTTTGCCACCGCGAAGCTGGAGTTCACAAGAGA
>CAYPUR010000161.1:0-11270 GCA_964413865.1 uncultured Verrucomicrobiota bacterium | reverse complement strand
GTCGAGTCGTATCTCCATCTGCCGTTCCTCGGGTACATCCCCAATATCAAGACCAACAGCGTGGTCGAGAGCGCGTTGCAGGCCCACCTGCACCCGCAGTCAAATGCTGCGGAGAGCTTCCGCACCGTCCGAGCCGCCATTGCTTTGGGGGCCAAAGCGGAGAAGATGCGGGTGTTCACCGTGACCAGCACCATCCCCTCCGAGGGCAAGTCCCTCGTCGCATCGAACTTGGCTGTCGTCGTTGCCCAGACCGGTTTGCGCACGGTGCTCGTCGACGCCGACCTGCGCCGACCTTCACTCCACAAGGCCTTCCAGCTTCACAGTCCCATGGGCCTGGCGGCTTACCTCACCGAACAGACCAACCGAATTGATGATGTGGTTCAGACCACCGAGGTGAGCAATCTGGATGTGGTCTGCTGTGGAGCACTTCCCTCACAGCCATCGGAATTGCTTGGATCCCAAAGGATGGTTCTGTTCATGCAGGAACTGAGCAAGCGCTACGACCGGGTCATCCTCGATTGCCCACCAGTCTCAGCCGTGAGCGATCCCCTGATCCTCTCGGCCATGGCCGACGGGGTCGTCTTCGTCACCAAGTTCAACAAAGTCCGGCGCGATCACGCGCGCCGAACCATCCAGCGCATCCAGGACGCCGGCATTCACATCTGCGGTCTCGTCCTGAATGACATTGATTTCGAGGGACGCGATTCCTACTACTACTCCTACACGTACTATCAAAATCGTTACTACTCGAGTTACCACCGGGAGCGGGCTGAATCGCGGCGGCAGACCGCCGTGGAAACCCCGGCATCGGCCCCTGAACCGCACGCTTGATGCCGCCTGGCCCGCATGTTTCGTCGAGCCTTGACCACCGCGAAGGCCAGTGCATCTGGAGGTTGTCAGTGGGAATCGACTTTGCGCCGCGTGGGGCCACGCGGCCTACACCGGTAATCTCCATTCGTTGTAGGCCCGGTGCCCTCACCGGGCGACAGAACACCGGCAACAACCAGATGCACCGCGCGAAGACCGAGACCTCGAGAAGCCCGCGCCTCGCCAGCCGAGACAATCCTCATCAGACCCTGTCGCCCCCCCGCAGGCGCGAGGGCGCTGAGAGCCCCTGAAACGGGCAGACCAATCGACCCCGGGACTTGGACATGGCCTGCGCGCGCGAAGTGGTTGGAATCGAGATCGGCGGAACCAAACTGCAGATCGTTATCGGGACTGACCGAGGACGCATTCTCGATCGTTTTCGGTTCGATGTGGATCCAGAACAAGGAGCGGCGGCCATTCGTCGTCAAATCGAGATCACGGTCGGACGCCTCCGTTCCAACCAGGCGCAGTCCGCTCTCGGTGTCGGATTTGGTGGCCCGGTGGACTGGCGCACCGGGCGCATCTGTTGTTCCCATCACGTCGAGGGTTGGTCCGATTTTCCCTTCGCCGCGTGGCTCCGCGAAAAGTCAGGACTGCCGGTCGTGGTCGACAACGACGCGAATGTGGCCGCATTGGCGGAGTCTCACCTGGGGGCTGGGGAAGGAGCGGATCCGGTCTTTTACGTCACACTCGGGAGCGGTGTGGGCGGAGGTTTGGTGGTGGATGGCCAGATCTATCACGGCGCGACGCCCGGCGAAGCCGAGATCGGCCACTTGCGCCTTGATCGATCGGGGGCAACTGTCGAGTCGCGCTGCGCGGGTTGGGCGGTCGATCGCAAAGTGCGGGCCGTCAAGGCAGCGCAACCGCACGGGACGCTCGCCCGTCTGGCGAGCCAGGAGACATGCGGCGAGGCAAGGCATCTCAAGGCGGCCATCGAACAAGGGGACGCTTCGGCGAACACCATCCTTCGGGAGACAGCCTCCGATCTCGCGTTTGCCCTCTCCCATGTCATCCATCTGTTTCATCCGGAAGTCATCGTGCTGGGAGGCGGCCTGTCGCTGATCGGGGAACCGTTGCGAAAGGCGGTGCTCGATGCCCTGCCGCCGTACGTCATGGCCGCTTTCCAACCCGGACCAGACGTGCGTTTGGCACAGTTGCGTGAAGACGCAGTGCCGATCGGGGCGCTGGTCCTGGGACGTTCGATACCCGAATTGCCCCCCGCGAACCCATGAGATGGTTGTACGCGGATAGAAGCGCCTGACAATGAACGATACATCGGCCACTCAACCCGTCCAAAGCGGGGCCCTCCCAGCCGAGGCCGCCCCGCGCTCGCATCGTGAGAATCTCTGGCTGAACCTGCTGTTCAGCGCCGTCATTCCGGCAGTCCTGTTGGCCTACGGCAGCAGGGAAAAGTACCTCGGCCCGGCGTGGGGCATGATTGTGGCCCTGTTGTTTCCGCTCGGTTATGCCATCTACGATCTGGTCCGGCGACGCACCTGGAACGTGATCTCGATTGTCGGATTCGTGGGCACGCTGCTCACGGGCAGCCTCGGTTTGCTCAAGATGAGCGGCTTCTGGTTTGCCGTGAAGGAAGCCGCCGTGCCGCTGGTTCTGGGGTTGGCAATCCCGGCCTCCCTGCGCACGCGCCAACCGCTTGTCCGCACCTTGCTGTACAATGATCAACTGCTGGACACCAAGCGCATCCACCGTGCTCTCGAACAACGGCGCAACATCGCGGCCTTCGATCAGTTGCTGAGGGGGGCCTCGTGGATCCTGGCTGGCGCATTCCTGATCAGCGCCATCATCAATTTCGGGCTGGCCTGGTGGCTTCTCCCGGCACAGTCGGGCACCGAGGAATTCAACCGCCAATTGGGGAAACTCCAGTTCTGGAGCTGGCCGGGCGTTGTGATCCCAAGTTCCGCAATGGTCTTCTACGCCATGTTTCGCCTCGTCAAAGGCCTCGAACAAATGACCGGATTAAAGGGAGACGAACTGTTCCATCCGAGGCCAGCCAAACCGCGGCGAGCCGAGACCCCCCCGGTCGTGACCTGACACCTGGCGCCGCCGCGGGTGGGTTGGGAACGCCGCGCTCCCGATGCGATTGCAGTCGGCGGCTGCTCCGATCCGATGCCCGCTCGGCCCGTCAACGCGCGCCGGCCTTGCGCATCACCCGCCGGATTGTGGCGAACACCTGCTCCTCCGACGTCGGCGCAAGCGGTCCCGGCTGGGCGTAGTAGATCATGCTGTCGACCGGCTCGTATCCGCCCTCGCTCAGGACCCTGTTCGATACAATGTAACAACTGACATCGTTGCAGTACCCAGCCACCGTCAGGTTCTCCTGCGGATATTCGGTCTTGGCGCGATGCGCGTAGTCCACGACGACCTCGCCGCCCAATCCCAAAAGAGTCCAGTCGTTTCCCAGCCGGATGGCTTGGACGGGATAGGTCAATTGACGGATTGGGCGCTTGCGATCGTATGTATCAAGCATCAGCCGCGCGCGCCGCTGGCGGAATCTGTCGGAACTCCGCGCTTCTTCCTCGAAGGCCGCGCGTGTATGCGGGGCAAAATCGAGTTGGGTTTCCCGCCACGCGCTGCGGATGGGTGGGCGCACAGGCTTGAGCCCGCCCGAGAGAGTGCGCTCGACGGCGTCGGCCAGAGCTCGACCGTATTGTTCGACATGTTCGTAGGTTCCGCGCGGATTGGGATTCTGGTCGCCGCCGCAGAGCATCAGGAACAGCGCGGTGGCGCCCGGATGCGCCTTCTCAAGCTCGCGCTGCGCGCACCCGGCGTAGTCGCCGTCTGCTTGATAGAAGTTCCCACCCAGCGTGGTGTTGTGACAGGCATAGCCGAACACAACCGCGCGCAGCGCGCCGTCGTCCCCGGTGATGCTCAGCACGGGCACATCGTGATCCACGGGCCCAGACCGGTTTTGCCCGATCCGAACGCCGTTGGACATGGGCTGGCGTCGGTTGATGGCGAAGTGGGCGGCACTGTGCCCACAGGCCACATGGGCAGGGGCGAGATCGTCGAGCGCGGCATCGATCACCGCTCCAAGCTTGTCGCAAAGTCTGCGCGTGTAATCAACGACGCGCGCCTGCTCGGCCTCGTCGAAATCAAACAAGACGCGCAGGTTGGGCCAGATCACCGGCCCGGAGTGCGTGTGCGACGAGTTGAGCAAGACCTGCGATCGTTTCAGACCGTGCCGTTTCCGGGCCCGCTCCGCAACGGCATCGCTGATGTCCTGCGGCAGGCCAATCACATCGGTCGTCACGAGGACCGCGCGGCCTCCGCGGGAATCCTCGAGAGCCAGGGCCTTCGCCCAGAGTTCCGTCCGCACCGACGCCGCGGCATTGGTGCGCGCAGCGTAACCGGTCAACCAGAACGGCATGGGAGGCGTGATGGAAACGCGGGCGACACCCGCTTGGAAATCGGCTGTGGACGCCAACAGAGAAGCAGCCAAAGCCAGGGACAACGCGAATAGGGCTTTCATTTGAAATACAAGGGACCGTCCCAGGTTTTCCATGAAAGTCGAGTTCAGAGTGCCGGGCCTACAACGAATGGAGACTCCCGCTGCAGGCCCGGTGCCCTCTCTGCGGCGCAGAGCGCCACGGCGCGGCAGGCAGGCCTCACCCGGCGTCAAGGGGCTGCACGCAAAGTGGATAACCGCTGCCCAGAATTGACGTGCTTGGGGCGGCCATTCTGGTTGAATAGCAGCCTCGATTTGATGAAGCCGAACGCGAAGACACAATCATTACAGATGAGAATGGAGGAAGAGAATGCCGACGTATGACTATGAATGCGGCCATTGCGGCCACCGCTTCGAGCGAAGGCAACGGATGTCCGATCCGCCCCTGCAAACATGCCCTGCATGCGGCAAAGAGGTCCGCCGGCAGTTCGGTGCCGGCGCAGGCATCCTCCTCAAGGGCGGCAGGAAATCGCACGGTTCAGGAGCGCCCTGCGCGTGGGAATCCACCGGCCAGACCTGTTGCGGCCGAAGTTCACGCTGCAATTCCGCGGGTTGCGAGTTCTAACCCGCATATCGCCGTGCGCGCGTGGATTTTTCTCGCGGCCGGAGCCGCGAGACGGTAGTCTGCGTCCATCGTCACAATGCTGGTTAAGACTCCAACTCTCGGCGCTGCCGAGCAACTGAAAGAGATCCCATGACACGATGGCTCTGCGCGATGGCTTCCGTTCTTTTGGGTGCGAGCGCGATGCTCGCCCAGGAAACGCCCGCCCAAACAGCCGAGCGAATGGCCTGGTTCAACAACGATCGTTTCGGCCTGTTCATCCACTGGGGCGTCTATTCTGTGCCCGCCGGCGAATGGCAGGGCAAGACCAACTACGGCGAGTGGTTTCTCGAGGAGACAAAGATGCCGGTCTCCCAATACATGCAGTACGCGAAGGAGTTCAATCCGGTCAAATTCGACGCCCGGCAGTGGGTGCGTATGGCCAAGGATGCGGGGATGAAGTACATCGTCATCACATCGAAACACCACGACGGTTTCGGGATCTTCCGCTCGGATCTGACCGGCTGGTGCATGAAGGCGACACCGTTCCCACGCGACCCGCTCGCCGAGTTGGCGGCGGCCTGCCGGGCCGAGGGTCTGCGCCTCTGCTTCTACCACTCGATCATGGACTGGCATCACCCGGACTGGGAAACCCGTCGGGCCTGGAACGATACGGCGCCGGCAACGCCCCCCGACATGGAGCGTTACATCCGGTTCATGAAAGGCCAACTCAAGGAACTGATCACCCGCTACGGCCCGCTGGGAATCCTCTGGTTCGACGGCGAATGGGAGAAGCCGTGGACCGTCGAACGCGGGCGCGACCTCTACAACTATGTCCGCAGCCTCCAGCCCGACATCATCATCAACAATCGCATCGGCAAGGGCCGCGCCGGCATGGACGGAATGGACAAGGGCGCGGGCGGCGTGGGCGACTATGGCACGCCCGAGCAGGAAATCCCCGCAACCGGCTTTGGTCCGGGCGTCTACTGGGAGTCATGCATGACGATGAACAACCACTGGGGCTACAACAAGCATGATCAGAATTGGAAGAGCACCAGAACGCTGGTGCGCAACCTCATCGACTGCGCCAGCAAAGGCGGCAACTACCTGCTCAATGTGGGCCCGACCAGCGAAGGCCTCTTTCCCGAACCGAGCGTTCAGCGCCTGACCGAGATCGGACGTTGGATGAAAGTTCATCACGAGGCGATCTACGGCACCAGCGCCAGCCCTTTCAACCATCTGCCGTGGGGCCGCTGCACCCAGAAGCCCGCACCGGACGGCACGACGCGGCTTTACCTGCACGTGTTCGACTGGCCTGCAGACGGAAATCTGCTCGTGCCAGGTCTGAAGAACACCGTCGATTCCGCAGCCTTGCTCGGAAGCGAGGCCACCGTGCGCTTTGCGCAGACACCTGAAGGCGTCGCGCTCACGCTGCCTCGGGTCGCGCCCGACGCTTTGTCTTCCACGGTCCTGCTGAGAATTCAGGGCAAGCCCTGACCGCCCTCCATGAGCCAACTGCAGAGCGCCGCTACGCTCCGACAACTGTCCGAATACCTCGGATGACTGTCCGAATATTTTTGGAATGGGTGTCCGAATTCATCGGAATCCGTACCCTTTCCGCCAGTCCTGGACTTTCGGAAGCGTTGGGTGTGAGCCGGTGGAAGAGACCAGCCAGGGGTTTGATCCTTTCCGTCCCCGTGGTGTAGTCCAGCCAACACGCCTGCTTCTCAAGCAGGAAATCGCGGGCGAGGACCACATACGCCCGGTCACGTGGGACGAGTGGATCACGCTGCCGATCCGGCCACAAGACCAGGCCGTGCACACCGTACGTGGCGCGATCCATGTGCCGACGGTGATCGTGGCGGTCAACTACGCCCTCCGCCGCCAACCATGCGTGCATCCACCACCACATCACGGAACATCTGGGCGCTCAGGTGTTGCTCGACGTGGAGAATCACCACAACTTCGCCTGGAGGGAACGACACGTCATTGGCGCCATAGAGCGCGAAATGTTCGTGCACCGCAAGGGGGCCACGCCGGCCGGTGTCGGCGCGCTGGGGAGTATTCCAGGCTCGATGGCGTCGCCGGGCTTCCTCGTGTCCGGCAAGGGCAATCCCGAGTCGTTGAACTCCGCCTCGCACGGTGCCGGTCGCGTAATGAGCCGAGCTCAGGCAACCAAGACCTTCAACTGGAAAGAAGTGAGCGTTTTCCTGCGCGAGCGTGGCGTGACGTTGATCTCCGCTGGACTGGACGAGGCGCCGATGGTGTACAGAAACATCCGCGAGGTCATGGCGGCGCAGAACGACCTGGTGACGATTCTCGGACAGTTCGATCCGGAACTCGTCAAGATGGCGCCGGCGGGCGACAGGGCGGCGGATTGACGCAATGATCCACATTAACGGCTCCCAAGGCGAAGGCGGCGGACAGATTCTGCGCACGGCGCTGGCCTTGTCGCTGGTCACCGGTCAGCCGTTTCGGATGGAACGGATTCGAGCGGGGCGGCAGAAGCCCGGTCTGCTGCGGCAGCACCTGACGGCGGTCGAGGCGGTTAAGGCGGTCGGATGTGCGGAGGTCACGGGGGCGGTGCTCGGCTCGCAGGTCCTGGAGTTCCGACCGGGAGCGGTAACGCCAGGGAACTACCGCTTCGCCGTGGGCACGGCCGGCAGTGCCGCCCTGGTTCTGCAGACCGTGCTCCCGGCGTTACTAATCGCTGCCGGTCCGAGCACGCTGACACTTGAAGGCGGGACGCACAATCCGATGGCCCCGCCGTTTGACTTCCTGGCGCGGAGTTTCCTGCCACTGATCCGGCGGATGGGATCGAGCGTGAAACTCGAACTCAAGAGACCGGGCTTCTTGCCGGCGGGCGGGGGCGGTTCGTTTCGCACGGTCGCGCCGTCATCGCACGCCATGACCAATGCCACGATCATTGAGCGGTTCCTGCCGTTGGCCATCCGGTTCGAGCGGGAAGACGAGTTGCCGTGGCGTGCCACGGTCGGCGCGCGCTGACTCACCCTGGACTCGTCAAGGTCCTGCGTCCCTCACGAAACCACTTCCACTACCCCCAGCACATTGATGCCGTATTGGCCCCGCACATCCGTCCACCACGGCACGTCCCGATTGGCCACCCGAACGGCGTAGCGAGGATCGCGACGCAACGATTCGGCGGCATCCGGGAGCCACAAACCGATTTGCCGCCACCCCGGCGGGCAGCCCGCGGGCAGCGTGCCGCGCCAGGTGATGTGGTGGACGATCGGCTTGAATTCGCCGTCGCCCGGGCGGAACGGCTGCCACTGCCGCGGATCGGCGCCGGGCACGGGCAACTCGGTGACCTTTTCGGTGCGATCCATCAGCGAGAGGCAGACAGGGCGGGGATTGTGCAGCGTCGAGAAACCGCGGTTGACCAGCTCGATCTCGACTTGGAATGGCGCGCCCGCCTTCACCTTCTCCGGGATGCGCGCGCTTCGCAGCTCCAGCCGGTAGCCGAGATGATCCTGGATGTACTCGGACTGCGTTCGCATCGCGGGCTGGCCAAAGCCGTCCTCGAACCACCCGTCGCCCACGGGCAGGGCAGCCTGCCGCATCGACTCGGGCGCGATGGCCGTGCTCAGCCAATGATCAATCGAGTATGGCTTGCCTTCCCGCTCCGAATAGCTGTGCGCCAGGCTGAAGCTGCTGTAGTGATGCAGGCGCATCCGCACCGCGGCGTTGATGCCGTCCACGCCCTTGCCGCGACCCGCTTTGCCATCAAAGCCCTGATCCGACCAGAAGAGCTCGCCGTCCACTGGCACGTACGGGCTTTCCCGGGTCATGTAGTCGAACTCGGGGTTGCCGGGTTGACCGAAGTGCGGCGGTTCCGGCCACGTGCCCCCATCAGAAGGTCCGGCCAGGAAGCCGTCGTTGTGGAAGCCGATGCGCGCCGCCGGCAGCTCGCTGAAGGCGTTCTGTGGGCCGATCTCGACGAATGCAGCCAACGCCGGTTGTTGCAGCGCCAGGCGTTTATACTTTGGGACCCGCACCTGGAGCATGCGTCCCTCCGGCATGGCCTCCAACAACCGTTTGACGATGGCCGCGCGCGCCATCTGGTCGTCCTGGGCGATCCGGGCCGCGCTGTGCCATTCGCCCCAGGCGCCGATGAACCCGGCCTGGAGGACGTAGATCACATCGACGTTCTCGCGCAACACGGGCTGGAGTTGGTCGATATGCCGCAGGATCCAATCCGGCGTGGGGCCTTCCTTCACCCCCATGTCGCGTTCGTAGGCGAACCGCAGCGCCGCCTTCAAGCCGCGATGCCGGAGGTTGTCGAAGCTCTCCTCGAGCAGGGCCAACTTCTCGTCCGAAATCGGCTTATCGGCGAACTCGGTTAAGTAGCAGTAGGCCTGGACCAACGTCAAACCGAAGGGCTCGAAGCGCGCCGCATCGAGCACCCACCAGTCCTCCTGGTATAACGGCGAAACTCGACCGGTGAGGTGATGGGCAGGTCCGAACGTCTTCCGCGCCGGCTCGGCGATGACGGTTTCGATACGCCAGCCACGCTCTGGATTGCGCAGCCCGACCCGCCCTCCTGGGTCCGTCGGGCGGAGCCCATGATAGGTGAGGAAGCGTGTTGGTGCGTCCTGGGCGTTGTTATTGGCCCAGATCGTACTGGCGGAGCCGAGCGCTACCGATCCGACGATGCCGGCGGAGGTCCCGAGAAACTCGCGTCGTGTGGTCTTCATGTTTGTGAGAAAGGAGCCTAAACCTTTCCGCTCCTGCGTCACGGAAAGATGCGGCCCGCGCCTGATCAACCAGCTCGCATCCTGACGAGCTGGTCCTCAATGACCTTCGCGCCGCTCCAAGACGCCAGTCGTGTACAACCGTCAACAACGAACAGACGGATTTTCATCAGGCACCGCGAAGCAGTTCGATGGTCGCCAGACCAGACACGACCGACGGCTCGGAGGAAACCCGCTGGCGAGCTTGCTCGAAAGTGGAGGGGGCGAGTTCGATTCCGTGGCTGTGTCGTCCCCACCGCGTGGCGGCGATGCTCGTGGTCCCGGTGCCGAGAAACGGATCGAGCACGGTATCCCCGACGAAGCTGAGCATGCGGATCAGCCGTTCGGCCAGAGCGAGGGGATAGGGAGCCGGGTGCCCCTTGGTGGATGCGCCCGGAAGCCCGGTCCAAATCTGGTCGTTGTAGTCGGCGATGTGGCCCATTTGCCCGGGATGATCCCGGTAGCGTTTGAGAGACCAGTAGGGCGGAAGGCGGCGCCAGCGGTAGCCGCAGCCGGTTGTGGAGTCGGGCCCCGGGACGGGCAAGGGGAGGACCGCCGCCGATAGAAACTCATCCCCAGATCGATCACGCCTGCATGATCGGCGGCCTCGGTGGCTTCGAACAATCGAATCAGAGCGTTCTCCACCAGGACAAACTCGCCACAGCGCTCGTGGTAGAGGATCAAGGTCGCTTCCGTCCGGGCGGGCAGTTCGGCTCCTCGCATCCGGTCGAGCAATTCGCCGACCTTGGAGGTGAACTCTGGGACCTCGCAGCCCGGTTCGCGGAGTTGGACGCCCAGCACGACCTGCAAGACCATCAGCCATTCGCGCGAAGGCAAAGAAGTGCAGGAGCGGGGCAAGCCAGTCATCGCTCAGCCCCCGACGGCAACGGGATGTTTGGTGCAGGTTGCCCGCGGTGATTGGGGCGAATCAGGAGGCGATCATGCAACCACGACTACGGTCCGCCGCAGAGGCTGGGGATCCGGAGACAGAGATCTGATACTGGTCGGCGTTTCTTGGCCCCTTCCGGTCCAAAAGCGTCCCTCAAGCGACGTGCCGAACAGCTATGCAACGTACTCACATACAAACGCTTCCGTCGAAGTCGCCTTGAGGCCAAAGTCAACACACCATGAGCAGCCTGCTTGTCATCGGCACCTCGCTCGCCCTGCTGGGTGGCCTGGCTGGGGCGGCCGAAGCGCGGCGGCCCAATCTGGTTCTCATCCTGGCCGATGACCTCGGCTACGAGACCCTCGGCGCGAACGGTGGCACCAGCTATCGGACACCCGCGCTCGACCAGTTGGCCGCCACGGGTGTGCGCTTCACCCACTGTTACGCTCAGCCGCTCTGCACTCCCTCGCGCGTGCAGGTGATGACCGGGGTCTCCAACGCGAGGAATTACGTCCGCTTCGGAATCATGGACCCGCAGGCGGTGACTTTCGCCCACCTGCTCAAGCGCGCGGGTTATGCCACGTGCATCACCGGTAAGGGTCTGTGCAAGAATTCATTCCGGTTTTGCTGGAGGGGATTTGGCTCGCTGGCGAGGCGCGACGAGGGAGCATACCCGCGGCGGTCTGTGACCGAGGAGCAACGAAGCCAGCGAGCCAAATCCCCCCAGCCCTGCGGGGCGGGGCGGCACCGGGCCATCTG
>CAYPUR010000160.1:11012-11273 GCA_964413865.1 uncultured Verrucomicrobiota bacterium | reverse complement strand
CGTGGCCCTGGGCGAGCCGGCGCGGCCCTAGCCCGGACATTTCACGGGCTTCGCGCAATCTGATGTCCGGGCTGTGGCAAAACCGCGCCCAGAGAGGGGCAAAGAGGGGATTGGCTTGGTCAGAAAACCGTCATCGCGGGTCAACACGCTGAGGCTTCTCCTTTTGGGCCCAGGCAGGGCGCGGTTTTGCTGTCCTAGCCCGCATGGCTGTCACCTTGCGGAGTCTGACTGGCGTGTGCACCGACGGGGTGTGAAATATGC
>CAYPUR010000160.1:0-11002 GCA_964413865.1 uncultured Verrucomicrobiota bacterium | reverse complement strand
TCTGTTTGAAAGACTTGTCATGCCGCACATGCCGTCAGTTGTTGCAGATTTCGTTGCGGCTTTGCCGCGCTGCGCAATGTCCGGGCTTGGGGGGCGCATGAAGCTCGCTCGGACGGCGCTCGCGGCCTCGAGCCTTGCCTTCATGGCACTCGGGGCAGTCGAGAGGGTGGATCCGGATTCCTGGCAGCGGATGCTCGAACGCGACTGGGTGTTGCGGGAAGAGATCCTGGCCGTCACGAACCGGATGGCCAAGATCGAGCCGGCGGCTGATGCCTTGGGGGGGTGTGACGGCGTGAAGAACGGACGCTGGGGCTTTCACACCGGACAGGCGGACAATCCCTGGTGGCAGGTCGACCTGGAACGATGGCATCCGCTCGAGAAGGTGCTGGTCTGGAACCGGTGCGATGCCGAGGAGTCCACGCGCCGCAGCACCAACCTGGTTGTGCGCCTTTCAGACGACGGACATGCATGGTCCACCGTCTACGAGCATGGAGGCGATCTGTTCCGCGGATTCCCCGACGCCAAGCCCCTGGCGATCGACGTGCGCGGGCGTTCGGCGCGTTTCGTCCGGCTCGAATTGCCTGGACGCACACACTTGCATCTCGACGAAGTGGAGGTCTTCGGCACGGAGGACCCATCGAAGAACCTCGCCCTGCGCCGGCCTGCGGATCAAGTGAGTCTTTCCAAATGGTCGGTCGATCACCGCCCGCCGCCGCCCGTGGACTGGGAGGCCGCCACGCGGGCGACGTTCGATCGCTGCAAGCGCTTGCTGGCGGAACGGCGTGCCGAGGGCCAAGGGATCGAGGGTCACGCCCGGACTCTGGCTGGTTTGTCGGCCCGGATCGCCGGTGCGGATGCGGCGTCCGATTGGCAGGCCAGTTTCATCGAGGCGCGGCGTCTTCAGCGGCAGTTGGCCCTCGCCAATCCGGCGTTGGACTTCGACGCCATCCTGTTCGCCAAGCGCGTTCCCCCCAGCTTCAATCACATGTCGGATCAGTATTATGGCTGGTGGTCGCGGCCCGGCGGCGGGCTCTACCTGCTGCGCGACTTTCGTGACGACCGTCCGTCGGTCGAGTGTCTCACCGGGTCGTTCGGCGAGCCGGGCAGCTTCCTGCGCCCGACCCTCTCGTCGGATGGGCAACGAGTCCTTTTCGCATGGTGCCGGTATTACCCGCATCTGGCCGCCGAGACCAACAAGCTCGAGAAAGCCAACGTCCCGGAGGACGCCTTCTACCACCTGTTCGAAATGAACCTCGACGGCAGCGGCCTCCGCCAACTGACGCGCGGAGCCTATGACGATTTCGACGGACGCTACCTGCCGGACGGACGGATTGTCTTTCTGTCCACCCGGCGCGGCCAGCACATCCAGGTGAATCGCGAGACCGCAGCGCGCACCCTGACCGACCCGCGCTTGCCGGACATCTATGTGCGCTGCGGCGGCGACGCCTCGAGGCCGGTGGCGGTCTACACGCTTCACACGATGAACGCCGACGGCACCGATCTGTGCGCGATCTCCCCGTTCGAGATGTTCGAGTGGACCCCCGAGATCGCCCATGACGGCACGATCCTCTACTCGCGTTGGGATTACGTCGATCGCGACAACATGCCCTACATGGGTTTGTGGAGCGTTCGGCCCGACGGCACCAATGCGCGTCTTGTGTACAAGGGATTCACGCGGAGCCCTCATTGCACATTCGAGCCAGTGCCGGTCCCCAATTCGCGCAAGATTGTCTTCACCGCCTCCGCCCACCACTCGCAGACCATGGGCAGCCTGGTCCTGCTCGATCCGTCGGTTGGCACCGAGGGCGAGGCGTCTCTGAAACGCCTGACGCCCGAGGTCGCGTTTCCGGAAATCGACGGCTGGCCGACGACCTATTATGCCAATCCGTGGCCGCTCTCGGAGCGCCACTTTCTGACCGTGTGGACCAAGGAAGGCGCAGACGTGCCCGGGCCGGACGACTGGAATCGCTGGCACGCCGTCCTGCGCCCGCCCAACGGCATGGGGCTCTATTTCTACGATGCGGAGATCGGTCTCGAGATGCTGCATCGAGACGAGCAGATCGGGTGTTGCGAACCCATCCCCGTCCGGATCCGTTCCCGGCCGCCGGCCGTGGCCAACACCGTTGCTTGGGACGGTCCACAGGAAGGGGCCTTTCTTCTCGCCGACGTGAGCCGCGGCCTCGCCGGCGTGGCGCCGGACACGATCAAAGCCCTGCGGATCGTCGCCGTTCCGCCCAAGACGCATCCCGTGATGAATCACCCGAACATCGGTTTGACTTCAGATGATCCGGGAAAGTGCGTGCTCGGCACCGTGCCCGTCGAGCCCGACGGCTCGGCTCATTTCCTTGTCCCGTCGGGCGTGATGCTGTTTTTTCAAGCACTCGACGCCGATGGAATGGCCGTCCAGACCATGCGCAGTTCGAGCCATGTGCAGCCGGGACAAACCCTCGGTTGCATCGGATGCCATGAAGAGCGGATGCTCGCCCCGCCGGTTCGGACGGTGCTGGCCAGCCGCCGCGCGCCTTCGAAGTTGACCCCCGGCCCCGAGGGATCGTGGCCGTTGCGCTTCGATCGCCTGGTCCAGCCGGTGCTCGATCGGCACTGTGTCGAGTGTCATCGACCCGATGGAGGTAAGATCGAGGCCGCCAAACTCGACCTGACACCCAACGCCGCCTACGAGACGCTAGTCTCGACCGGCAAACCCAGCCTGCGCGACCACATCAAAGAGGCGTACGCGCGCGGGGCCTCGCAGGCCGGCCACGGCACAGCCCGGACCAGCGCGGTCCTCGATGCGCTCCGGAACAACGAGACGCACCGGGACGTCAGGCTCGATGCCGACAGTTGGAGCCGACTGGTCACCTGGATGGACACCTACGCCCAGCGCCTCGGGTCGTTTGACGAACGCCAGGAACGGCAGTTGATCGAATTGCGCGAGGTTATGGCGGGCCTGCTGGCCGCGCCCGGCGGGCAGTGACACGGGTGCTCTCCAAACCTCGATCCGTTCGATCCACACGCTGTTGAGGGGAATTCATGAAGTGGAGCGGCGACGGCCTCGGCGCCGACAAACACCTTCTTCACTCGCGTCGGCGGGGGACGCGTCCCCTCTCCCCTCTTTTCGCCTTCATGAATTGGCGGTCGGGCTGGGGCCGGACTTGACTTCGGGAGGTGTTGATTGGACGCTCACGGGCACACAATCAGCAAAACATCAAGGCAACTGGGTCAACGAAAGGCTGGCTGTTGAGGCCGAGGCCACCGATTTCTCTCAAGGATGTTTTATGGGCAGAACCACACTGAAAGTTGCGGCGCTGGCCGGCGACGGCATTGGGCCGGAGATCATGCGGGAAGCGATCAAGGTGTTGCGAGCCGTCGAGAAGAACCATGCCGTGAAGCTGGACATCACCGAGGCCGCGGTGGGCTGGGACGCCATCGACAAGGAGGGCAAGGCGCTGCCGGATCGCACGCTGGCGGTTTGCATGAAGTCGGATGCCATCCTTCTGGGGGCGGTCGGGCTGCATTATCGGGACGCCGAACTGCCCAAGGAGAAGCGCCCCGAGCGCGCCGCCTACCTCCGCCTGCGCCGCGAGTTCGGGCTGTTCGCCAATTTTCGCCCCATTCGCATGCACCCGGCTCTCGCCTTTGCCTCCCCCCTTCGGGCTGAGCGGTTGGGCGAAGGGATCGATCTGCTCGTGGTGCGGGAATCGACCGGCGGTCTCTACCACGCGTATCCCAAGAAGACAGAGGAGGTCCTGGACGCGCGGCGCCAAGGGACAAAGCCCCGGAAGGTTGTGCGCGCGATCGACACCATGGCCATCACCGGTTCGGATGTCGAACGGATCGCCCACATGGCCTTTCGGGCGGCCTGGCTGCGCCGGAAGAAGGTCACGAGCGTCGACAAGGCCAACATCCTCGAAACGAGCATCCTCTGGCGTGACGTCGTGACCGACGTGAGCCGGCAGTACCCGGACGTGGTGATCGAGCACATGCTGGTCGACACCGCCGCGATGCAGCTCGTTCTGCGTCCCACCCAATTCGACGTCATCCTCGGGGAGAACACGTTCGCCGAGATCCTGGGGGATGAGGCCGCTGCCCTGGTGGGGTCTTTGGGGATGCTGCCCAGCGCCACGCTCGGGGCGACACAGCAGGGCCGGACCTTCGGTCTGTATGAACCCGCCGGCGGCACCGCGCCCGACATTGCCGGCAAGAACCTGGCCAATCCGATCGCCCTGATCCGGGCCGCGGCCTTGATGCTGCGTTTCAGCCTGGGTGCGCCCGCGGTTGCCAAGGCCATCGAAAGCGCGATCGACAAGGTCATCACCGAAGGCTATCGCACGAAAGACATCGCCAGCTCGCACGACGCCAAGGAACGTCCGGTGGGCACGTCGCAGATGGGCGACGCCATCGCGGCGGCCATCTGACCGGGTCGGCGCCGTCCGGCTGATGTGCAAGGCGTGCAGCGCATGGACCGGTTCCTTCTCTGGCGAGGCGCCTCGGGGCAATGCCCGTCGTCAGCCGCAGAAACGGCTGCGCATTATTTTCCGGCCTCCTCGGCCGCGCGGCTCGGCTGACCTCGCCGAAGTCCTCGCTCCAGAGAATCCTTGATCCGTACAACCCCCACCCAACGAGCTTGACTTGTCCAAAACACAATTCGCTGGTCAGGGATTCTCCTGTGACTGCTGCGACAGGCCGCATTGCCTGGCTGGACAACCTGCGCACCGCCATCATTGTCTTGGTGGTGAACATGCACGCCTGTGTCACCTACAGCCACGTTGGCGGTTGGTATATCAAGGAGGATCCGGAGCCTGCGTTGGGTGTCAAACTGGCCTTCATCGTCTGGCAGTTGGGCTTGCAGTCGTTTTTCATGGGCCTCCTTTTCTTCGTGGCCGGCTTCTTCTCGCAGCAGTCGTTGGAGCGCCGTGGCCCGGCCCGTTTTCTACGCGAGCGGGCTTTCCGGCTGGGGCTGCCGGCGCTGCTCTACATGGCGATCATCCACCCTTTCATGGTCTTCGTCCTCCTGGGGCATCCGCGCGTTGCCGATCGCCCGCCGCTTGCCGTGCTCTATTCGGCCTACGTCACGTCCGGCGATGTGCTCCGCGGCAGCGGACCGCTCTGGTTTGTGCTGGCCCTGCTGTTGTTCAGCGCGGTGCTCCCCGGCTGGCGATCGCTGCGTCCCGGACTTTCTCAAGCGATGGACACCGGCGGCGCGGCGGCGCCGGGGCCATCGAGGCTGCTGAGCTTCGCGGTCATGGTGGGACTGGTCACGTTCGGTGTGCGATTGGTCCAGCCGATCGGGACGAACATGCTCAACTTCCAGCTCTGTTTCTTCCCGCAGTATATTGCAGCCTTCGTTGTCGGGGTGGCGGCGGGACGCAACGGCTGGCTCGAGGCGCTGGCGAATTCGCGGCGTGCGCGCGTGGCGGGTTGGCTGGGGGTCACCGCCGGACCCGCCCTGCTGGTGCTGCTGCTCGCAGTGGGAGGCCCGCCCCCGGAGAGCGGCCCGTATCGCTACGAAGGGGGCGCCAATTGGCGCGCCTTCGGACTTGCCCTGTGGGAGCAACTGGCTGGCCTTGGCCTCGGGCTGGGCATGCTGGCGCTGTTTCGCTGGCGATGGGCTCAGGCAGGCCGTGTTGCACGATGGTTTTCCGATCGATCGTTCGGCGTGTACGTGTTGCACGCGCCTGTGCTGGTGGCACTCACGCCGCTGCTCCGACCTCTCGATGCCGGCCCGTTCGCCAAGACGCTCCTGCTGACTTTTCTTGGTGTCGGCGCGACTCTGGCAGCCGCTGAAATCGCACATCGGGCGCCGGGGCTAAGGCGGATTCTGTAGTGAAAAGGCCATCGGGTCAGATCCCCGTATTATTGACATATGGGATCCGGTTGGTGCTCCCCGTCATGGCATTGCGCCCATAGCCACGCTGAAGGTGAAGAGCCCCATCATTGCGACGCAGCAGGCGATCTTGCCCATGCCGCCCACCAGCAGGCCCAGAAAGGCGCCCAAGCCGGCCCGGCTCGCTTGCTGGATGTCGCGCCCGGACAGCATCTCGAGGCCGGTCGCCCCCAGGAACGGTCCGACCACGATGCCGAGCGGGCCGACCAGGAACCCGCACGCCAAACCAACGATGGCCCCGACCATGCCGCGCCAGGTGGCCCCAAGCGTGCGCGCGCCGACCACGCTGGCCAGGTAATCGAGCAGCAGCGCGAGCAGGGCCAGACCCACCAATAGGGCCAGCACCGCGTTCCCCACACCCGACGCCCCAAAGTAGATTCGATGCAGAACCGCCGCCCCCAACACCAGCGGCGTGCCTGGCAGGCCGGGCACCACGCACCCGACCAACCCGACTCCCATCATCAGCAGCGCCAAAGCGAACCCAATCAGTTGTTCGACGGTCATCGGGCGGAAATGTAGCGGATCCGGCCCGCGCCGCAATGGGGACGGTGCCTGCTCTTGGATTCAACACCGCGACGGATTCCAGTTGAAACGGGGAGGGTGCAGACGCTAATCATCGTCGATGAAGATTTGCGCGTTCGGCCTGGCCGATCTCCCGCTGGGCAAACACAACCTCAAGGATCCGCGTCTGGACAAGGCCCACGAGTTGGTCGAGGCCAAGAAGAAGACGTACGCCCAGGTCGACCTGGTCGGAGAAAGTGAATCGCTCGAAGCCGATGCCATCCTCGTCCATCGCGACCGGTTCCCCGATCTCATCCTCCACGACCTCGAGTTCGTCGAAACGCGTCTCGGACGCAACCCGCCCGACGCCGAGCGGGTTGTGTTGGAAAAGATCCGAACCGAACTCGAGAACGAGCGGACGATGTTCAAGGCGGGACTTGGCAATGACGAACTCGATGCCGTCGCCGCCCACAGCTTCCATACCCAGAAACCCGTCATTGTCGCCGACGAATCGGACTTGGAACGACCGGACGCGCTCATGCTCCGGGCGTTCGCCGAAGGCGGCGGGATCTCCTTTCTCACTGTCGGGGGCAAGGAAAACCGCGCCTGGCCGGTGCGGTCGGGAACCACCGCCTGGGAAGCTGCCGGCACGATTCACTCCGACATGCAGAAGGGGTTCATTCGGGCCGAGATCATCAGCTACGCCGACTTCCTGGAGGCGGGCGGCGAGACGGAGGCCAAGCGGGCCGGCAAGCTCCGTCTCGAAATAAAATCCTATGTTATCCAGGACTTCGATCTGGCCAACTTCCGGTTCAGCAAGTAGAGCACGCCGGCTCAGCGCGCCAGGAACCGGAAGCGCGGAAAAGCGACCTCGGCCAGGGTGACGACGAGGAACACGGCGCTGATCAATGCGTTCAGGCGGAAGAAGGCGACGTTGATCCATTTGAGGCTGCGCTTGCGCGCCAGCCAGTGTTCGAGAACCAGGCAGAAGGCGATGATGCCCAGGCCGATCATGTAGGCCGCCCAGAAGCGCGCTAGAAAACCGAACACGGCCAGCACCATCCACATGATGAAGTGCGAGAGAAAGGAGGCGCCGAGGGCGTTCTTCACCCCCCATCGCACCACCAGCGAGTGCAGGCCGTGCGATCGGTCAAACTCATAGTCTTGCAGGGCGTAGATGATGTCGAACCCGATCAGCCAAAACACCACCGCAATGGCGAGCAACACCGCCAGCAGCGCGCTGTGGCGTAACGACAACGCTCCATCGCGCACAGGCAGGAACTCGAACGTGCCGGTCACCGCAAGCCAGGCGCCGAGCGGCGCGAGGGCCAGTGCAACGCCGAGAAAAACGTGGGTAAAATCCGTGAATCGCTTGGTCAAGGAGTAGGAACAAATGACCACCAGAGCCACCGGGGAGAGATAAAAGCACGGGCGATTGATCAGGTAGGCGGCGCCGATGAAACCGACCGCGCTCACCGCCCAAAAGGCCATGGCACCAATCAGACTCACCGTGCCAGCAGGCAAATGCCGCCCCGCGGTGCGCGGATTGGCCGCGTCGAAGCGCCGGTCCACAATGCGATTGAAGGCCATGGCGCAGGTGCGGGCGAAGACCATCGCCGCGAGGATGAGCGCGAACGTGCGCCAGCCGGGCCAGCCGCGCTGGTCCCGCGCCGCGACCGCCATCGCAGCCAGCGCAAAAGGCAGTGCAAACACCGTGTGCGAGAACTTCACGAACCCGCCCCAACGCCAGAGATGGGCCAGCATGCGTCAGTACACCTCGACCTGCAGGCCGGTGCCGGCGTGGACGGTGTGGACGATGCGGGAGAGTGTCTTGAGCGGCAGATGCCCGCACTCGGGATGCATCGTGGGGCGCATCGCCGAGTAGATCTGCACCAGCGAGATCCGGGCCCCGGCTTCCTGGAGTTCCCGCAACCGCTCGACGAACTGATCGATCTCCTGGGACGGCGGTTCCTCGCCGTTGAACCGGGCGAAGAGACTCTGTATCACGATCGGGCGCTGCCGGCCAAGCTTGAGGATGTTCTCAAGCACCTTCTCGAACGGGACCGTCGAGCGATCGATCCGGTCGAAATACCCCCGCGTGCCCGCATCCAGTTTCAGCCACATCTCGTCCTGCGGCGTCAAGGTGTGCAGCCCGGCCTGCACGCCGGGGTGGTCCAGACAGGTCGCATTCGATGTCAGAACGATCTTGAAAAACGGGTACTTCGAAAGGGCCCGCAGATGCACAATGGCCTCAACGGCCTCGCAGAAGTTCGGACACAGCGTCGGCTCGCCGTCTCCGCTCAGAGCCACGTGCCGCAACTGCAAGAGATCCGGAGGCAGCGACTGAAATCCCGGGAGCGTGTGCAGATGGCCATCGAGGGCAAGCCCAAGAGTGCGGTCCAGTTCCTGGACCATGACGCCCACGTCCAGTTGACTGTCGCGCGGCGGGCTGCTCCGATTCACCTCGCAATAGACGCAGTCGAAATTGCAGCGCCTGTCCGGGTTCATGTTGACTCCGACCGACAGGCCGTGGGCGCGCGGCGAGACCACCACGTAAACAAACCGGTTGTTCAGGAAATTCCGCACGTAGCCGCAGGCGGTCTCCCAAGCACCATGCCCCGTCCCGGCTTCGCGAGATCGCGCGGCCAGACGGTGCGCAACTGCTGTTGTCATATCAGGTTCACCTGGAGCCCTCTGTCGTTCGACCGGCTCTGGCCGTCGTGGCAGAGGCGGCGCTGGCGCGCGGGCGCCGCAACTGTCAACCCCGCGCTCCTCACCCGAAGCGGCTTCACCGATTGAACACCCCTATCATCGGGCGACACCATCCGCATCTGCTTGCCGCCAATTGTGAAAGACTTAGCATTATTTGCCCGCACGCCCCCGGACGTGCGGCGGGCCCGGCCTGCACTGGCTGCATTCTCCGTTGTTGGAGGCCGGGTGGCCTGCCTGCGCCAAAGCCCTGCGCGCCATATGAGACGTCCCCGGTTTTCAAGCGCGCGTTGCGGGACGGCTACGGGACCAAGGTTGCAGAACCGCTGCCAAGCGCCGCCCCCCGAGTTGCATGGCGTCCGGACAGCAAGTATGCTGCCCTGCGTTCACAGGCTGAACACAACTCTTGAAAGCACTTTATTCGACGGCACGGGGGAGGCGGACCGAACGGGTCTACCTCATCGGCGCGGAACTGAAGTCCCGGCGGACCTGGGACGTGCGCGACTCGCTCGAAGAACTCGCCCAGCTCGCCGACACCGCGGGCGGCGTCGTGGTCGGCGACTGCGTCCAGAAGCTCGAACGCCCCACGCCCGGCACGTTCATCGGTTCGGGGAAGGCAGAGGAACTGGCCGAGCGCTGCCGTGCAGAGCGCATCGACACCGTGGTCTTCGACGACGATCTGTCACCCGCCCAGACCCGCAATCTCGAACGGATTTTCGACTGCAAGGTGCTCGATCGCACGGATGTGATCCTCGACATCTTCGCCCGGCGCGCACGGACTCGGGAAGGCAAGCTGCAGGTCGAGTTGGCTCAGCTCGAGCATCTCCTTCCCCGCTTGACACGGTTCTGGACCCACCTCTCCCGCCAGAAAGGCGGCATCGGCATGCGCGGGGGCGAAGGCGAGAGCCAGCTCGAGACGGATCGACGCAAGGTCCAGGAGCGAATTGACCGGCTCAAGGCCGACCTCGAATCCGTGCGGCGTCAGCGCACGACACAACGGCAAGGCCGACAACGCAGCCAATGGCCCTTGGCCTCGATCGTCGGATACACCAATGCCGGCAAATCCACGCTCTTCAATGCCCTCACCGGCGCCCAAGTCCTCGAGGAAGACAAGCTCTTCGCCACGCTCGACCCCACCACGCGCCGCCTCCGCCTGCCGACCAATCAGAGCGTGCTCGTGTCCGACACCGTCGGCTTCATCCGCAAACTCCCCCATCGCCTGGTCGAGGCCTTCAAGGCAACACTCGAAGAGGTCGTCAACGCCGATCTTCTGCTCCACGTCATCGACATCAGCCATCCCCAGGTCGAGGACCAAGTCCGGGCCGTCACCGATGTCCTCGCCGAGATCGGGGCGGGTGCCAAGCCGGTCCTGCTCGTGTTCAACAAAATCGATTGTGTCGACACCCCCGCCGTGGTCTCGGGTTGGATCGATCGATTCCCCGAGGCGGTTGCCATCTCCGCAAAGACCGGCGCCGGCTTTGATGTCCTCTGGGCCGAGCTCAGCACCCGGCTGCGCCCGTCCCGCGATTACATCGAACTCGAGATCCCGCACGCCGAGGCCGGAGTCCTGTCCCGCCTGCACGCCGTGGGACAGGTCATCGAGCGCGATTACGAAGGCGATGTGGCGCGGATCAAAGCGCGCATCCCGCCCCACCTGCGGGCGGAATTCGCCCCGTTTGTCGTCGCCAACCTTTAGCGAGGCTTCGTCTCTGTCCAAGGAGGCGTGTGAACGAATCGTGGCCGCTCGGTGGCAACCACGATCAGCGCCGCTCGACGCCTCGCTAACCTGCATTTCACACCACTTTTCGCCACCGCGAAGGCGGAGTTCTCAAGAGAAGTCAGCATGAGGCTACGAAAGCAAAACCGCGCCCGAGGGCAGGGCGGCAACCGGGCAACAGAGTGTCGCCG